>DASWFT010000104.1:0-2847 GCA_036394075.1 Streptosporangiaceae bacterium | reverse complement strand
TAGTCGTCAACGGCGACCTCGACGACTACATGAACTACTACAAAACACGCTACCGCAACGAAATCCACCTGACCCGCTACGCCCCGGCCAGCATCGCCGACCTCGGCCTCACCGCATGACCGAAACACCCCGAAAAGACACCCCTCAGATATTACAGTCGCTGTTTCACGTTAAGTGCCGATAGCAGTTCATTGCGTGGCCGGGCCCGGAGGTTCCGGGACGAGCCTGTCCGCACGGATGTGACGGTGAGTGACGGGGACCGGGGCATGTCCCGTGACGAGGAGCAGGAACTACGCTGATGTAATTTCAGGCGGCCGTGACGCGTTGCCTGGTTTGTGGAAACAAGCAGTGACGACACGGCCGCTCCGGCCAGGATAGAGGATGTCGCGGCGTGCGCCGCGCGAGTGGATGCCCAGGTCAGGACGGTGCTGGGCCGGGTGCTGGCGCAGCGCCGCAGCGCGGAGATGGCGTTCTCCTACCTGGCGGCGCTGGCGCCGGACAGGCGGGCGAACTGCTGGTCCCTGGCGGAGGCAGCGGGGCATGAGGACCCGTACCGGATGCAGGCCCTGCTCCGGTCCTATGCGTGGGATTGGAAGGCGCTGCGGGCGGAGTTGCCGGCCCTGGCGGCGGCGTGGCTGCCCGACGTGGAAGGGGACCTGATCGGGCCGGGCATCGCGATCGACGAGACCGCGCACCTGAAGCACGGCGACGCCACGGCGTGCGTCGCGCCGCAGCACGCCGGGTGCACCGGGAAGGTGGAGAACTGCGTGACCACCGTGTTCTCCGCCTACGTCACCGCGCGCGGGCAGGCCTGGGCCGATTTCGACGTGTACATGCCGGAACGCTGGGCTGATGACGGGGAGCGCCGCGACGCGGCCGGAATCCCCGCCGGCCTGAAGTTCGCCACCAAACCCCAGCTCGCGATCGATCAGGTCGGGCGGCTGACCGCGGCCAGGCTCCCGGTGAAGTGGGCGGCCTTCGACGAGGTCTACGGGCGCAGCGGCAAGCTCCGGCGCGCCTGCCGCGACGCCGGGCTCGCCTACGTGGCGATCATCCCCTGCGACTACCAGGTCACCACCCCGGCGGGAACCGTCATCCAAGCGCAGGACGCGGTAGCGGACGCTGTGTTCGAGCGGCGCTCGTGCGGCAACGGGTCGAAGGGACCCCGGTACAGCGACTGGGCGCTGATAGCGACCGCGGACCCGCGGGAGTTCCTGCTGATCCGCAGGCTGATCTCCCGCCCGGACCAGTACACGTTCTACCTGTGCTACGCCCCGGAGGGCACGCCCGCCACGATGACGTTCTTCATCACGATCGCAGGCCGCCGCTGGTCAGTCGAAGAAACATTCAAAACCGGGAAGGACACGCTCGGCTGGGACCAGTCCCAGCTGCGGTCCTTCGAGGGGATCTGCCGGCACACCGCCCTGGCCGCCCTCGCCCAGCTCCGCCACGTCGCCATCCGTGCCGCCCTGCACGGCCAGATCACCCTTCCCGCCGCCCCCGATGACGGCGAACCCGGCCCCGGCACCGGCCGGGACGCAGACGACGACGCCGGCGCGGACGACGCTGACCTGGTGATTCCCCTCGGCGACGCGCCGGTTCCCGCCCGCGGCGGCCAGCCCTGCCCCCGCGAGATCGGACTCATCAGGCTCTCGGTCGCCGAGACCGCCCGGCTGGCCCGCCTCGCCGCCGACTACACCCGCGGGCTCATCACCCGCGCCCGGCTCGCCTTCGCCCTGCGCTGGTCCGCCCGGCGGCGCCGCCACCAGGCCGCCGCCCGCTGGCATCACTACAGCGCCCGGCTGCTCGCCGTGGCAACCTAGCCCGCGCCGGACGGAAGGAGGTGACGCAATGTAACCGGAAGCCAGAAGACCTCACATCACGCTGAGCGGCAGTGAGGTCACAGATCGGAAAACCGCGACTGTAATACAGAAAGACGCACCCCCCACGGCTGCTCGGTACGACGTGACATAGCTGCGGAGTGGCCGTCGATAATCGGTGTGGAAAATACGCCAGGACTTAAGATGAGCGATGGCGCGCTCAACCGGGGCGCGCAGGCGGTTTACCTCGACGTTGAATTCTTTCTCCCAGTCGAGCAGCTCCCGATGCCGCGGCTTCTTGATAGGAGTAATGTAACGGGAACCCTGATATCCCTTGTCCCCGATCCCGCTGCAAGCGGCAGCCATGATATCCGCGGTTTCTGTCTCGGCGAGGGCGGTCATATCGTGATTATGCCCGGTGACGGGCTCGGAGACGAAAATAAGGTCACCGCGGAGGTTTGCGATTGCCTGGCCGTTGAATCCAGTCGTCTTGTGCTTTCCTGACCACAGCTCTGGCGAATCGCGCCACGACCAGGTGGGTGCCAGGAAGCCGTCTACCAGCACTGTCTGCTCGCGCGCGACGGCTTCCTTAGCTTCCTCTGTGGTCGGCCTGTCCTCTTCCGTGGTCTTCTCGATGAGCGGCGTGAATTTCGTAATGATCCGGGAGATTGTCGGTTGCGACGTGTCGAAGATTTCCGCCCAGACCGCCTGGATGATGTTCTGGCGCATATACCCGCATGCGATGATCACGGCGTCTCGCAGGGTAAGGCTTCTCGGGCATCCGATTCCTTTATCCCAGGGTTCCCGTAGTTGTTCTTCGACGCGCAAGACGAGTTCGTCGATTTGCTCAGCGCCGAGACCTGACATACGATCGTACCGCAACGGCTTCTCCGCTCATGAAAGGTTTGGTTAGCACCTCCTTTCTATCGGGCAGAGAAGCCGTTGTTCCTTAGGCGCGCCGGAGCGAAGAATGTGTATTTGGTAACGATTGCGCGCACCTAATAGCCCGAGATCAACTTGGGAGTTG
>DASWFT010000103.1:0-24351 GCA_036394075.1 Streptosporangiaceae bacterium | reverse complement strand
AGGCCGCATCATCAACCTCAGCTCGGTGGTTGGCCGGATCACCTTCCCCACGATGGGCGTCTACGGCGCCACCAAGTACGCCGTGGAAGCGCTCTCCGACGCTCTGCGCCAGGAACTGGCCGGATTCGGCATCAAGGTCATCATCATGGAGCCGGGCTTCGTCGCCACCAACCTTGCCGATGCCACTGACGGCAAGCGCGAACCGGGCCAGGCCGTTCCCGCCGCCTACGCGCATCTCGTGGCCACCGGCGAGGAATACCTGGCGGCGCAGATGGTCAAGGCAGTGGCACCGGAGAAGGTCGCCACCGCCATCGTCAACGCGGCCACCCGCCGCAGCCCGCGCGCCCGCTATCTCGTGCCCGCTCGCAGCAAGCCCTTGATCACCCTGCTGAGCGCCCTGCCGGACCGGCTCGCTGACCGCGCCAAGCGCCAGGCGCTTGGCCTGGGAGGCTCCGGGAACTGACGGCGGGCCGCGCCCTGAAGCCACGGGCAAGCCGCACCCGGATGCGCGCCATTTTCCATGATCACGAAGGATTCCCGTCGAAAACGACCGTCAATCCTTCGTGATCATGGACGGGGCCGCGCGACGGCCCGCTGCCGCTACGTTGGACGGCTGGGAGTCCGCACGAGCCAGGGATCAGCGCGTTATCAGGAAGTCCTCGGGGTCGCGCGGGGGACGGTCCGGTGCCGGGGCGGCGGGGTGGCCGACGCCGACCGCGCCCATCGGCTCCCAGCCGCGCGGCAGATCGAGGGCTTGGGCGGCCACCGGGCGGCAGAACATGGTGCTCGACACCCAGCACGAGCCCAGGCCCTCCACCGCTAGGGCGACGAGCAGGTTCTGCACGGCGGCGCCCATGGCCACGACGAACATCTCGCGCTCCGCGGCGGCGCGACGCTCGTCGGGGTAGGCGTGCGCAGCCTCGGCGACCAGGCACGGCACGATGATGAGCGGTGCGCGGCGGAGTGGCTCGCCACGCCGCACCCGGCGCGCGATCTGCTCGGGGGTGAACCCGTCTCCCTGTAGGTCAGTGATCCAGGCGGCGAGCATGTCGTCCAGCAGTGCCGTCCTGGCCGCCACGGACTCCAGCACCGCGAACCGCCAGGGGGTGCTGTGATGAGGTGCAGGCGCGGTGATCGCGGCGCTGATGGCGCGGCGGACCGCGTCGGCATCGACTGGGGCGTCGGTGAACTCGCGAACAGTCCGCCGTGCGGTGAGCACATCTGCGGACCCGTACCGGAACATGTCCTCGGCCGCGGGACGGATCAGCGCCTGGGCGCCCGGCCCGTCTGACTCGGTAACCAGGTCCGCAAGGCCCCGCACGATCGCCACCGGGATTCCCATGGTCTTCCCCTTGACCAGGTCGGCGGCGGCGGCGATCTCGTCGGCTACCGCGGCGAGCGTCACTTCGAGCGGCATGCCGAACGTGTCTGCCTCGCCGCGGTGGTCGCGCAGGGGCATAAATCCGGCGGCCCCGATCGCGGTGTCCGTCTGCCCCACCCGCCATGGGCGGCCCATGGTGTCAGTGATGATCACGCCGACCGCGATGCCAGCGCGCTCGTGCAGCGCCTTGCGCAGCCGCCGGGCTGAGCAATCGGGGTCCTCGGGCAGCAGGGCCACGGTTCCGGGGAGGGTGTTGGAGTTGTCCACTCCGGCTGCGGCCAGCACGAGGCCCTGGCGGGTCTCCACGATCCGCGCCGGGCCACGGCGCGCCACCACCCGGACGGTCTCCTTGTCGATCGCTTGTTCCCGGTCGGCCTGGATGACCCGGCCCTCCGCCTTGCTAATGATCTTGGAAGTGACGACGACGATGTCTCCGTCGGCCAGGGTCGGTACGGCACCGGCGATCAGCCCGGCCAGGTCGGCGCCGTTGGCAATCTCCGGGAGCCCAGTCACCCCGGTGACGGTGAAACCAGGGCCTGTCGGCGCGGTGATGGCAGGCCCGGTCATGCGCGGGACTCCCGGGCCAGGTCGAGCGCGGCGCGCGCGATCCCGGCGGTCGCCGCAAGGTTGGTCATGTAGAGCGGGAGCGCGCGCACCGTGATCCCGGTGAGTTCCGGCGCATCTACGGCCGCCTTGTCTTGTTCATCCACTAGCCAGCCGTCGAGGAGTTGCGGTCCGTAATGCGCCGCGACGGCGGTGGCGGTGGCGGGGACGCCGATCGCTGCCAGGCACGCGTCGGCCATGCCGCGCACCGGCGCCCCGCCGATGATCGGGGACACGCCGACGACGGTTTTCCGGCGGACCGCCTCGGCAATCCCAGGGACGGCCAGGATGGTGCCAATGCTCACTACCGGGTTGGATGGGGGAAGCAGGACAGCGTCGGCCGCGCCGATCGCCTCAAGGACTCCTGGTGCGGGCACGGCATCTCGAACCCCGGTGACGACGATGTCGGCGGCTGGCACCGCGGCGTGCAGCCGGACCCACCATTCCTGGAAGTGCACGGTGCGCCTGTCCAGGCCCTCCTGAAGGATCACGTGGGTCTCGATGGGGTCGTCCGACATGGGGATGAGCGTGACACCGGGCTGCCACCGCTGGCAGAGCGCCGCTGTGGCCGCGGACAGGGGGAGACCCTCGCTCAGCATGCTGGTTCGGGCGATATGGGTGGCAAAGTCCCGGTCGCCCAGGCTGAACCAGTCCGGCCCGACGTGATAGGCGGCGAGTTCCTCCAGGACCGTGAATGTCTCGTCGGCGCGGCCCCAGCCCTGCTCCTCGCTGATCCCACCGCCGAGCGTGTACATCACGGTGTCCAGGTCCGGGGAGACGTGCATTCCGAACAGGCGGATGTCGTCCCCCGTGTTGCCGATGACGGTGATCTCGGCGTCAGGGGCCTCGGCCTTCAGGCCGCGCAGGAAGCGGGCGGCCCCGACTCCGCCGGCGAGCACGGTGATGCGCATGTCGGCAAGTCTCGCAACCCGGACTGGGACACGCCCGGCGGCCCCCCCGGGAAGCCTGGGGCCCCAGGATTCTGGGCGGACTTTCCCGTCATCAGGGTCAAGAACATAGCCACTATCACGTATCCAGCTTGACGTAACGCAAGACACGCGGGTGTAATTTCACCTGTGTAGTTCTCACGTCCGGGGGGACGGCGTGAGGCAACGGGGACCCGAAGGGGTAGGAGGTGCGCTGTGGCTGACGTCATCGTCTCGCTGGCGCCCGGCACGTTCGGTATCGGCTCTGTCGGTATTGGTGGGGACGACGCCGAGGACGTGGGCTGGCAGGATCGCGCGCTTTGCGCACAAACGGATCCGGAGGCTTTCTTCCCCGAGAAGGGCGGCTCCACCCGGGAGGCCAAGAAGGTCTGCCGGGGCTGTGAGGTGCGTGCGGAGTGCTTGGAGTACGCGCTCGAGCACGACGAGCGGTTCGGGATCTGGGGTGGCCTGTCCGAACGGGAGCGTCGGCGCTTGAAGCGCGAGGCTGGTTAGTCCAGCTCCCGCAGTACGCGGCTGGACGGCCGCAGTACGCGCCGGACGCGCTGCCTCATTGCCCGGTGCGCGTCGGTCTGGTCGCGTCTGAGCCATGCCCCGCCGGCGGCCTAGTTGCGTCTGAGCCACGCCTGTCGGGCGGCCCCGTTCCGTCCGAGCTAGGCTCGGCGGGCGCCGGCCGGTCTGCCTGCGAAGGGTTCAGAGTGCCTGCCCGGGTGCCATCAGGTCGCGTATTGTTCACGCGTACCCGCCCTGCCGGGACCAGAGCGGGACATTCCTCTTTTGCCTGGCAGGTCACTACTTGAGCAACAGACGGACCCGTGTCGCCAAATAATACGCAGGGCCAGCATGTCGTTACCGCGGTGATCGTCGCCCACGACGGCGCCGCGTGGCTGCCACGTATCGCTGAGGCGTTGCTCGGCCAGACCCGGCCGGTGCAGCGCGTCGTGGCCGTGGACACGGGTAGCCAGGACCGCAGTGGCGCGGTGCTGGCCGGGCTTCTAGGCCGGTCGGTCGTGTTCGGTATGGACCGTGCCACCGGCTACGGCGCCGCCGTTGCCCAGGCGCTGCGGCACCGGGCGGCGAACACCCACGTCCCCGGGCCTGCCGGGCTGCCGCAGGGTGACCGGGTCGAGTGGGTCTGGCTGTTGCATGACGACTGCGAGCCGGCGCCTGACGCGCTTGAGCAGTTGCTGCTCGGCGCGGCGGAGGCGCGTTCCGCGGCCGTGCTCGGCCCCAAGCTGATGGACTGGGCCGACCGGCGGGTGATCCTGGAGGCCGGCGTCACCATCGACGGGGCCGGGCGGCGCATCACCGGCATCGAGCCACGGGAGGTCGACCAGGGCCAGCACGACGGGGACCGGGATGTTCTCGCGGTGGGCAGCGCCGGGATGCTGGTCCGCCGCGATGCCTGGGATCAGGTCGGCGGGTTCGACCCAGAGATGGCCCTGTTCCGGGAGGACGTCGACTTCTGCTGGCGGATCCACGCCGCGGGTCACCGGGTGCGAGTGATCACCGACGCGGTGGCGTACCACCTGGAGGCAACGGCGCGGAACCGGCGCGTGGCGTCGGCGGCGCCCCGGCCGGAGCGGACAGACCGCCGGAACGCGCTGCTCACGCTCCTGACCAACCTGCCTGCCAGGCCGGCTTTCGCGGCGCTGGCCGGCAACCTGACCCTGACCGTGCTGCGCACGCTCTTCTTCCTTCTGGCCAAACGGCCCGCCGCCGCGCTCGATGAGACCGCTGCCTTCGCCTCGCTGGCTGGGCACCCGCTACGCGTGCTGTCGGCGCGCCGCCGCAGGGCACGGGGCCGTCGAAGCGCCTACAGCCGTCTCCGCGCGGACCTTCCCCCCGGCCGCTCCGTGCGACGGCTGGCTGAGTTCGCCGCGAGCGCGCTATCGAAATCTACCCAGCTGGATACTGCGGGCAGCCACCACGCGACGGACGATCCGAACGACGACGACTCGCTGCTGGTCGACACCGGATTGACACAGCGGATTCTGACCAACCCGGGCGTGCTGCTGTTCGCCGCGCTCTCGGTAATCGCCCTGGTGGCCGAGCGCTCGCTCATCGGCGCGGGCCCGATCAGCGGTGGGGCGCTCATGCCAGCCTGGGGTGGCGCGCCCGGGCTGTGGCGTGAGTATGTGCAAGGGTTCCATCCCACCGGGATCGGCTCGACCGGGAGCGCGCCGCCATATGTGGCGGTGCTCGCAGCCCTGGCTACGCTGCTCGGCGGCAAGCCATGGCTCGTGGTGGACGTGATCATGATCGGGTGCATCCCGGTCGCCGGTCTCGCCGTTTTCTTCGCCGCACGGCGCGTTACGGTGTCCGTGCCCGTCAGGGTCTGGGCGGGGGCAGCGTATGCGCTGCTGCCCGTCGGCATGGGCGCGGTGGCGGCCGGGCGGCTTGGCGCGGCGGTGGTGTTCACCCTGATCCCGCCGATCGGGGTGCTGGCCGCCCGGATCTTCACCCAGCCCAGAAAGCGGGCCAAGCGCGCGGCTTGGGCGACCGGCCTGCTCGTCGCGATCGCGGCCGCATTCGTGCCGCTGGTGTGGCTGGTTGCCGTGCTAGCAGCCGCTGGGGGGGCGCTCGCCTTCGGCAGGACTCGCCGCGGAATCCTGGTCGACCTGGGCATTGTCGCAGTTGTGCCGCCCCTGCTGCTGATGCCGTGGACCCTGCAGGTCATCGGCCACCCGGCGTTGGCCTTCCTGGAGGCCGGGCAGCAAGTGCCTGGCCTGGCGAGTGTGCATCTGTCGGCCCGGTCGCTCCTGCTCCTGTCACCGGGCGGCCCGGGCTTGCCTCCGTACTGGGTGACAGCGGGCCTGGCGCTCGCCGCGCTCGCCGCGTTGCTGCTCACCAGGCAACGCACGCTAGTGACGGTGGGCTGGAGCATCGCGCTGCTCGGCCTGGCGATCTCGGTCCTGGCGAGCCGAGTGCTGGTGACGCCGGCGGGCGGTGGCCCGGCGATCCCGGCCTGGCCGGGGATCGCGCTCGCCGTCGCCGCTGCCGGGCTCCTGCTGGCCGCCACGGTCGCGGGCGGCTCCTTGCCTGACCACCTGGCGGGCGGCAAATGGCACGGCGCGCGCGGGCTTGGTGTTGGCCTGCTGGCGCTCCTCGCCTGCTCAGCGCCGCTGCTAGGGGCTGGCTTCTGGCTGGCCACCGGGATCCGCGGGCCGGTCGGGGTATCCACGGGGCCCGTGCTGCCCGCGTTCGTGTCCGTGTCCTCCAACACCGGGATGCGCTTGCGCACCCTGGTGCTCCGAACTGAGCACGGCAAGCTGACGTACACCATGCTCCGTGGCGCCGACCCGCCGATCGGGGCCACGGAACTCACGGAGCCGCCCGCCGCCCAGCGATCACTTGACACGGCGGTGGCGACCCTGGTCGCCCCGAACGGGGGCGACGCGCAGGATCAGGGCGGGGCAATGGCCGCATTCGACATCGGCTACGTCCTGCTGCCCGCCCCGGTCGATGGAGGCTTGGCCCGCGTTCTGGATGGCGTGCCTACCCTGCGGCCGGTCAGCAAGACGTCCACCTTCCAGTTGTGGCGGGTCGCCGAGACCACGGCCCGGGTCCGGGTCGTGCAGCCCCATGGCACGGTGGTGCCAGTACCGGCCGGGCAAGTGGCCGTCTCGGGTGCGGCGGCGCCCACGACGGGCGGGACCCTGGTGCTCGCTGAGCCGGTCGGCGGCTGGACCGCCACGCTGGATGGTCGCCCGCTGGCGCCGCTTGCTGCCCCGGTCGGCGGGTGGGCACAGGGTTTCCACTTGCCGTCGGGCGGCGGACGGCTCGACGTCACCCACAATCAGCTTGGCCGTGATCTGATCCTCGCCCTAGAGGCGGCCGCCGTGCTCGCGGTCGCGGCGTTGGGCCTGCCCGGTGCCAGAAGCGCTGCGGAGAGCACTGCCCAGGCAGCCGAAGAGTCCGAGGCAGGCCATCGGCGCGGCGGGCGGGCCAAGGACCGGGGGCGCCCGGGAACCCGGGATCAGGCCGGTGACCGTCCCGGCGGTCGCGGGCCCTCCCGCCGGGCTACGGGTACCCCCGGCGCTAGCCCGGGTCAGGTCCGCCCGGACCCAGCCAGGGCCGGTGCCGCAGCGAGCATGCCGCGCGAGGCTGGCCACCGCGGACCCGCGCCCGCAGACCTGCGCGACCCGGCGGCCGTGGGCCGGCGCGGCGCGCCCGCGGACCTGGCTTCGGACATCCGTGGCGCGCCCGCGGACCTGGCTTCGGACGTGAGCGGCGTGTCCGCTGATCTGGCCTCGGACGTGAGTGGCATGTCCGCTGATCTGGCTTCGGACGTGAGTGGCGTGCCCGGGGATCGTGGAGGCCGGGCGGATGGGCGTGGCTGGCCCGCGGACCTGCGTGGTGGCGGGGCGGATGGGCGTGGCGGGCCTGCGGGTCGGCGGGGAGTGCCTGCGGGTCGGCGGGGAGTGCCTGCGGATCTGGCTGCGGACGTGCCCGGTGTGCCTGCGGATCTGGCCCCGGACGCGCCTGCGGATCGGCGAGGTGCGCCTCCTGCGCGTGCGCGGGGCGGCGCACTCTGGGGTGAGAGCCAGCCTCCGGCTGGGCGGGCGGGGCGGCCGCGGCTGGGGCACCGCGACCGTGCGCCCGAGAACCAGCGCGGCGCTGCGCCTGCGGACTCGCGTGGCGGCCCGGTGGGTCCACCGGGCGCCGCGCCCTGGGGTGAGAGCCAGCCTCCGGCTGGCCAAGCGGATGGACAGTGGGCTGACTTGCACGATCGTGCGGACCGGCTCCAGGCTGCACTGACCAACGCCGAGCCCACCGGCTCGCGTAAAGGCAGGTTCTGGGGTCGGCGCGGGCGGTCGTCACCGGACCAGAACGACCAGCCTGCTTCCGGCCGGGCTGGCGGGTTGTCCGGCGGCGGGTCTCCCGGTGGGCGAGTGTCCGGTGGCAGGTCGTCGGGTAGCGGGTCGTCGGATGGGCGATCGTCGGGTGGCCGACCGTCGGGTGGCGGGTCACCCGGTGGCGCATCGCTGGATGGGCGACCGTCGGGTGGCTGGTCACCCGGTGGCGGACCGTCGGGTGGGCGACCGTCAGGCGGCGGGTCACCCGGTAGCCGGCCGGCCCCGGCTGGGCAGCCAGTTGGCCGACCACCCGGTAGCGGGTCACCCGGTGGCCGGTCGGCCACTGACCGGCCGGCCAGTGGCGGCCGTGGCCGACCGTCTGGCGACCGTCGCGGCGCCCCGGGAGCGCAGCGCCCTGATCGCGGCCCGGTAGCCCGCGGCAGGCTGCCCGGCGACGACGAGGCACTGCCTCCCTTGACGCCTCTGGCGCCGCTGCCGCCTCCGCTGCCGCGTCGCTCTACGACCCCACCTGACGACGGCCACGCCGACCCCGATGGTGTGCCCGCATCGTGGCGCTCCGAAGCTCCTCAGGAGCCCGGGGAGGTGGACTGGTGAGGAACCTGCGCACGAGCCGGATTCTCCTCGGCGTGGCAGTGATCCTCGTCCTGGGTGGCCTGTACGGACTAGGCGGCGTCAAGCACTCCATCGCACTTGCCGGCGGGCCTGCGGTGCCGCCCGTCCGGTCCGAGGCGGTCACCTCTGTCACACGTGCCTGCGCGTCGCCGGGGTGGGCCGGGGGTGCTGGTGGCGGGATCGCGCTAATGGCTGCGCCTGCCAATGCGGGTACCGGCCGGGCAGTGGTGAACCGCCTGGCCGCGGCCGGGAGCGCCACCGGCGGGGCGCGCCTGTTCAGCCTGGCCCAGCCGGGGTACGTCCAGCTATCGGGAATACGCACCGACACTGGTGCCAGCGGGCATGTGCAGCAAGCCAGCGGCCAGGGCGTAGCGACCACCCCGGCGCTAGGCGGTGTGGTCGTCACCGCGACCGGCGTCATGGCTCAGGGGCTGGAGGTGGAGCAGACCGCTGCAGGCGGGCTGCCCACGGCAAGCTGCGGCAGTCCGGGCACCGATTTCTGGTTCGTCGGCCCAGGACAGCACAGCGTCCCGCGGATCGAACTGTTCCTGATGAACCCCAGCGGCCAGGCCGCCGACGCCGACGTCGACGTCTTCACGGATGCAGGCCCGCTGCAGGGCAGCACGGATACCGGAATCACGGTGCCGCCGCATGGCATGGTCGTGCAGATCCTCGCCCCGTTGGTGCATGGATCGCGGTCGGTCACGCTGCATGTGCGGACCAGCGCCGGGCAGGTCGTCGCCGCCGTCCAGGAGAGCACGGGCACCGGCCCTGGTGCATGGCTACCTGCCGCCCAGGCTCCGGCCACCCGCCTGGTGCTCCCCGGCTTGCCGAACACAGCCGGTGCCCGGCAGCTGTATGTGGCCGTACCCGGTATCCAGGACGCCAAGATCAAGCTGGAGGCTGTGACCTCGCGCGGATCCTACGAGCCCACGGGTGCGGGCGGCATCGACATCCCTGGTGGCTCGGCGGCTAACCTCACCCTGCCGTCGCTGGGCGGCATTCCTGCCGCGCTCAAGCTGACCTCGAACGTGCCGGTCACGGCGGTGGCGATGGCCACCGGTGGTCCCGCGGGAGCCCCCGGCGCCTTCACCGCGGCTGCACCCGCGATCCAGGAGCAAGGCGTGGTCGCGGACGCCCTGGCCGCTGCGGGCCGGGTCTCCTCGCTCGTGATATCGGCTCCTCGCGGCGCCGCCAGGGTTCGCGTCGTCGAGGCCGCACCGGGCGGATCCGCGAACAATTCAGCGCGGCAGAACGTCCGGGTGGTGCACGTCGCGGCCGGGCACAGCGTCGTGCTGCCGCTCGCCACGGTGCCCGGGTCACCGAAGGGAAGCGCCTTCGCAGTCGTGATCACCCCGCTGCCGGGCTCTGGGCCGGTCTATGCCGGACGGGTGATCGTCGGGAGCGGGGCAGGCGGCGTGCTGCAGGCCATACTCCCGGTGGCCAGCGCGCTTACCTCGGTGCCGCTGCCGCCGGTCCGGAACTCCTTCTTGACCACCGTGCCGTGACGCAAGCCCTGGCCGGCGCGTTGGGCCGGGCCGGGTTCCGCTGCGGGCATCGGCGTTCCGGCGCGTCAGTCGCCCGCCGCGTAATCAGGGTCCACGTCCTCCGGCTCGATGCCCAGCAGGCGCGCGAACTCCTCGACCACCACTTCGAAGACCAGCTCGCCCAGTTCGTCCTCGGTGTCGGCGCGCGCCGCGAGCGGCCTCCGGTACACGACGATGCGGGGCGGCCGGCCCGGATGGCCGTCACCATGCGCAGGAGAGCCGGCGTCCAGCCTGCCCAACGGCACTTCGCCGGGTCCGGACCCCAGCGGATCCGCGCGGGGGATATCCTCGACCGCGAATTCAACTCCCCCCAGCTGGACCTCCCAGCGCGGCTCCAGGCGGGCCACGGCCTGCAGGATCAGGTCGTCGAAACGCTCCGCTCTGCTCCGGTGCAGCGGCACTTCAGGCGGGGCGAGCATCCCCCTCAGGCCACGTCCGTGCCGATCCCGGCGCCTGATCCGGGCGCCGCGCGGCACGCTCCTGCCGTCGCCGGTCTGCACAGTTGCCGAGCGTATCCCGGGCCGGTCCAGTGGTCTGCCGGAGGAGTCCTCTGACCGCCGTGCAGGCAAAGAAGACTCCTCCGGCAGACCACTTTAGGGCGGGGTTATGCAAGACACGATCGTGCAGAGTGCCCCGGGTGGTGGCGTTACCGCCCGCGGGTCGGTACGGTCTGCCGTTGTGAGCGATGCACGCGACCCAGCCTCAGGGCGGGCGCGTGGGCGCGCCGCGACGGGTAGCGGCCCGGGTCGGGCAGGCCGCTGATGTCCCGTCGCTGCTCCCGACCGGCCTGTAAGCAGACAGCCCTGTTCACCCTGACTTACGTCTACCGTGACTCCACGGCTGTGCTTGGCCCGCTCGCTGCCTATGTGGAGCCGCACTGCTACGACCTCTGCGTCGCCCACGCGGAGCGGCTGACCGCACCGCGTGGCTGGGAGGTCGTGCGCCTTCCGGTGGAGCCGGCCCCGCCGGAGGCCGACGACCTCGAAGCGCTGGCTAACGCGGTCAGGGAAGCGGTGGTGCCCACCGAGCCCGGCGAACCAGTCGGCCAGGGGGTAGAGGTGGGCAGGCGCGGCCACCTCCGCGTGCTGCGGTCCTCACCCCAGGATCGGGGACGGCTCGGTTAACCCAGCCGGTAGGCTCGGTGCCCTCTCGCGATAGAGGGAAACAATATGTCCAGCATCGCGGCATCGGGAATGGCAGTTCCAGCGGCGGCACGGGAGGCAGAGCCGAATTGGGCGACTACCAGAAGATCTTCAAGGCCTACGACATCCGCGGGATCGTCCCCGACGAACTCGACGAACGCGTAGCCGAGGCCGTGGGTGCCGCGTTCGCCCGGCTGACCGGGGCCAGGTCGGTGGTCACCGTGCACGACATGCGCAGCTCGTCCGTGCCGCTGGCGGAGGCGTTCGGCCGTGGGGCGGCCGCACAGGGGGCGGATGTCATCGCCGGCGGCCTGGGCTCGACGGACATGGCTTACTACGCCAGCGGCAGTCTCGACCTGCCCGGCGCGATGATCACAGCGAGCCACAACCCCTCCAAGTACAACGGGATCAAGCTCTGCCGGGAGGGAGCCCGGCCGGTCGGGGCGGACTCCGGGCTGACCGAACTGCGCGACATGGCCGCCGTCGGCGTCCCGGATCATAGCGGCCCGCCGGGCGCCATCACCGCCCGCGATCTGCTCTCCGGCTACGCGAGCCACCTCAGGACGCTGGTCGACCTCTCTGGCATCCGCCCACTGACGGTGGCGGTGGACGCCGGCAACGGGATGGCCGGGCACACCGTGCCCAAGGTGTTCGAGGGGCTGCCGATCACTCTTGTCCCGCTTTTCTTCGAGCTCGACGGGACCTTCCCGAATCACGAGGCCAACCCCATCGACCCGCGGAACCTGCGTGACCTGCAGCGCTCAGTGATCGCTTCCGGCGCCGACATCGGCCTGGCTTTCGACGGCGACGCCGATCGCTGTTTCGTGGTCGATGAGCGCGGCCAGGTCGTCTCACCGTCGGTGCTCACCGCGCTCATCGCCGTGCGCGAACTGGCCCGCGAGCCTGGCGCGACGGTGATCCACAACCTGATCACATCCAAGGCGGTACCCGAGATCGTCGCCGAGCATGGCGGCACGCCAGTCCGCACCCGGGTCGGGCACTCCTTCATCAAGGCCCGGATGGCCGACACCGGCGCGGTGTTCGGCGGCGAGCATTCCGGTCACTTCTACTTCCGTGACTTCTGGTTCGCCGACTCCGGCATGCTCGCCGCCCTTCACCTGCTCGCCGCCCTCGGCGAGCAGGACGGCCCGCTATCGGCGCTGCTGGCCGGCTACGGCCGGTACGTAGCGTCCGGCGAGATCAACAGCGAGGTGCACGACCAGGCCGCGGTCACTGCCCGCGTCCGCGAGGAGTTCGCCAGCGGCCCCGGCGTCACCACGGACGACCTAGACGGGATGACCGTCGTCGCCGAGGACTGGTGGTTCAACCTGCGGCCCTCGAACACCGAACCGCTGCTCCGGCTCAACCTCGAGGCCACCGACGAGTTGACCATGACCAGGTTGCGGGACGAGGTGCTGAGCATCGTCCGCGCGAAACCGGAGTAGGCCATGCGGCCTCAGACAGCGCTGGCCCCTTGGCCGCATTGCCTATCCATGGCACCCATTCAGGGAGACCTTGTGAAGATCGATGATTGGCTGCTCGAGATACTGGCCTGCCCCCAATGCCACGCGCCGCTGCGGGCCGACCTGGAGGCGAGCGAGCTGGTCTGCACCAACGCCGAGTGCGGTCTGGCCTACCCGGTCCGCGACGACATCCCCGTCTTGCTGGTGGATGAGGCGCGCCAGCCGGGAGGCGGGTCATGACCATGACGGCGCAGGAGCGCCTCGACGACGTGCGGCTGCTGGAAACCGCTGATCCCAGCGGCATGCTCCGGCAGGTCGCGTCCTCGGCCGCGCAGGTCCGCACGGCGGTGCGGCTGGCCGCAGAGGCGGACCTGGGCCTTTTCGCGCAGGCGGCCCGGCCACGGTCGATCGTGGTCACCGGCATGGGTGGCTCGGGAGTGGCCGGCGACGTGCTCGCCGCCGTATGCGGCCCGGGCTGCCCGTCCCAGATCGTCTCCATGCACGACTACCGGCTGCCCGGCTGGGTGGGCGCGGCCGACCTGGTGATCGCCGTGTCCTGCTCGGGATCGACCGAGGAGACGCTGGCGGTCGCCGAGGAGGCGGTGCGAAGGGGCTGCACGCTGATCGGGGTCGGCGGTGCGAATTCCCCGCTGGCCCTGCTCGCACAGCAGGCACGCGCGCCATTTGTTCCCGTTATGTCGGCCGGTATGCCCCGGTCAACGCTGTGGGGCCTGTCCGTTCCGCTCCTGGTGATCGCCGAGCGCCTCGGCGTGATCGAGGGGCCCGCCGAGGCCTACGAATCGGCGGCCGCGGCGCTGGAGCGGATGTCGCACCTGTGCCGGCCCGACAGCGAGGCGTTCGTCAACCCGGCGAAGATGCTGGCCCTTGAACTCGCCGGGACACTGCCGATGATCTGGGGCACTTCGCCGCTGACCGGGGTGGCCGCCTACCGGTTCGCCTGCCAGCTCAATGAGAATGCCAAATACCCGGGGGTGTTCGGGGCCCTGCCTGAGGCCAACCACAACCAGGTCGTCACGTTTGACGGCCCGTTCGCGCCCGGGCGGGCCACCGGGCCGGCGTTTGGCGACCAGGCGCCGGAACCCGCCGTCCCGCTGCGCCTGGTCGTTCTTCGGGACAGCCAGGAACACCCGCAGGTGGCCAGGCGCCGCGAGGTGTCCGTGCAACTCGCGACCGAGCGCGGGATCGGCGTCACCGAGCTCGCCGCCGAAGGCGACCGGCCGCTGGAGCGCCTGGCCAGCCTGGTCCAGCTGATTGACTACGGGACCGTCTACCTCGGGATCGTGAACGGCATCGATCCCGCGCCGGTCGCCGCCATCGCGGAGCTGAAGGCGCGGATCGCCTAGGGTATGTCCGGTGGGTCGGGCTGCGGCGCGGGTAGATGCCCCGCCGCGGGCCGGAGATCCACGAGACGCGCTCTGGGAGGTGACCGGCCATCCCGGTTGAGAACGGCCCGGCCGCTTCGCCAGGGCCCGCTGGGCCCGCGCCAGGGCCGGCTGGGCCCGCGCCAGGGCCTGCCGGGCCTGCTGGGCCCGCGCCAGGGCCCGCCGGGCGGGTCACCGGGGCCGCGCCGCCGGGCTCGGGCGGGCCCGCAGCGTCGGGCCTGGACTCTGCCGGCCTGCGGGCCATTCTGGCCGCGCTGGGCGCGAACCTGGGCATCGCGGCGACCAAGTTCGTGGCGTTCGCGATCACCGGCTCGGCATCGATGCTCGCCGAGTCCGTGCACTCAGTCGCGGACAGCGCCAACCAGGCCCTGCTGCTGCTGGGCCGCAGCCGGGCCCGGCAGGCTCAGACCGAGGAGCACCCGTTCGGCTTCGGCCGGGAACGCTACTTCTACGCGTTCGTCGTTGCCGTGGTGCTCTTCACCGTCGGCGCGCTGTTCTCGCTGTACGAGGGGTTCCACAAGGTCACCCATCCGGAGCAGGTGCGCTCGCCGGTGGTCGCCTTCATCGTCCTGGCCATCGCGATGGGCCTGGAGGGATTCTCCCTGCGGACGGCGGTGCGTGAGTCGAACCGCTCCCGCGGACGGCACAGCTGGACGGCTTTCATCCGCCGCGCCAAGGCACCCGAGCTCCCCGCGATCCTCCTGGAGGATGTGGCCGCACTCACCGGCCTGGTCTTCGCCACGGCCGGGGTGGCGCTGGCGGTGATCACGGGGGACGGGGTCTGGGATGGCGTGGGCTCCCTGGCGATCGGCCTGCTCCTCGGCTCCGTGGCGGCGGTGCTGGCCATCGAGATGAAGAGCCTGCTGATCGGGGAGTCGGCCAGCAACGAGGTCGAGCGGGCGATCGTCACGGCGCTGGAAAGCGGCCCCGAGGTGCAATGCGTCATCCACCTGCGGACCCTGCACATGGGCCCGGAGAGCCTGCTGGTCGCCGCGAAGATCGCGGTGCGCGGGGCGGACAGCGCCGCCACCCTGGCGGCCGGGATCGACGCGGCGGAACACCGGGTCAGGGCCGCGGTGCCGATTGCGGAGATGATCTACCTTGAGCCGGATCTCTACCGGGAGTCCAGGGCGGACGCGACCGACCCGGCGATACGTGCGGTGCGCCGGCCGCGCCCCCGCCGCCGGTTAGGCCCGCGCCGGTAGGCGCCAGGCTCAGCAGCCGCAGCGCCCGCTCCTTCTCGAACTCCAGGGCACGCACCGGCGGCGGCGGGATCCGCCCGATGCGGCGGCCGAATTCGGCCAGCTCGGCCCGGATCCTGGGCTCCGTCAAAACCCGCATACCGAACGAAACCGCGGCCGGACTCACGTCATATCTCCGCTCGAAGTCGAGGGCCATCGTCATCGCCGCCAGGTCCTCGTCGTCGAAACGCCGGTGCGCCGACCCGCCGCGGCCGGCCCGGGCATCCCGTACCGGGGGGAGCAATCCGAGCAGGTCGCGGTAGCGCAGCATCCGGGGCGACGTGCCGAGCCGGCTGGCAGCCTCCGTGATACGCATGAAAGAGAATCTAACATTTTTTTGTCAGATATGGCGGATCGGGGATGCGCCGACCGGTGCGGACCCCGTACGGTCGGGGTGGAAGCCCGGCAGCAGAGGCTTCCCGAACCAGCTCCAACCACTCGTGACCCTGAGGAGAGAAATGCCCGCGGAATCCGTTCGGTATAAGGTGTCGGATCTTTCGCTCGCCGCCTATGGGCGGAAAGAGATCAAGCTCGCCGAGCACGAGATGCCCGGCCTGATGTCGGTGCGGGCGGAGTATGCCCAGGCGCAGCCGTTGCGCGGGGCGCGGATCACCGGTTCACTGCACATGACCATCCAGACCGCGGTGCTGATCGAGACGCTGGTGGCGCTGGGCGCGCAAGTGCGCTGGGCCAGCTGCAACATCTTCTCGACCCAGGATCACGCGGCCGCGGCGGTAGCGGTCGGCCCCACGGGCACACCGGAGGATCCGCAGGGCATCCCGGTGTTCGCCTGGAAGGGTGAAAGCCTGCAGGAGTACTGGTGGTGCACTGACCAGGCACTGACCTGGCCCGACGCGGATGGGCCGAACATGATCCTGGACGACGGCGGTGACGCCACGATGCTGGTGCACAAGGGCGCCGAGTATGAGGGGGCCAGGATTGTCCCGTCGGCGGCCGAGGATGACACGGAGGAGTGGAGGGTCTTCCTCGACCTGCTGCGGGCGTCGCTGGAGGCCAGCCCGGACCGGTGGACGGTGATGACCGAGAGCATCAGGGGAGTCACCGAGGAGACCACTACCGGCGTGCACCGGCTGTATGAGATGGAGCGCGAGGGCTCGCTGCTGTTCCCGGCGATCAACGTGAACGACGCGGTGACCAAGTCGAAGTTCGACAACAAGTACGGGTGCCGGCACTCGCTGATCGATGGCATCAAGCGGGCCACGGACGTGCTGATCGGCGGGAAGGTGTCGGTCGTCTGCGGGTACGGGGACGTGGGCAAGGGCTGCGCGGAGTCGCTGCGCGGGCAGGGCGCCCGGGTGATCATCACCGAGGTCGACCCGATCTGCGCCTTGCAGGCCGCGATGGACGGGTTCCAGGTCGCCACCCTGGAGGACGTGGTATCCAGCGCGGATATCTTCGTGACCGCGACGGGCAACCGGGACGTCATCATGGCCGATCACATGGCGGCCATGAAGCACCAGGCGATCGTCGGGAACATCGGGCACTTCGACAACGAGATCGACGTGGCGGGCCTGGCGCGCATCCCGGGCATCCGCAAGATGACCATCAAGCCGCAGGTGGATGAGTGGCGGTTCGCGGACGGCCACACCGTGATCCTGCTGTCCGAGGGGCGGCTGCTCAACCTCGGGAACGCCACCGGTCACCCCAGCTTCGTCATGTCCAATTCCTTCACCAACCAGGTGATCGCCCAGATCGAGCTGTTCACCAAGGCCGAGGACTACCCCGTCGGCGTGCACACACTGCCCAAGCACCTCGACGAGAAGGTGGCCAGGCTGCACCTGGACGCGCTCGGGGTGCGGCTGACGGAGCTCACCAAGGAGCAGGCCGACTACATCGGGGTGCCGGTCGAGGGTCCCTACAAGCCCGACGCCTACCGTTACTGAACGCATGACGGCCACCCCGCCCGGCAGGATCGCGGGCCTTGGAGGGCTCGGCGGGCTCGCCGGGCGCGGGGGGCCCGCGGAGCCGGCCTCCGATATCGCGGACCCCGGACTGGCCGATGCGGGCATGGCGCGCATCGGCTGGGCGCGGCGCGCGATGCCGGTGCTGCGCCTGATCGGCGAGCGGTTCGCGGCCGAGCAGCCGCTCGGCGGGCTCACGATAGCGGCGTGCCTGCATGTCACGGCGGAGACGGCGGTGCTGGTGCACGCGTTGCGGGCGGGCGGGGCCCGGGTGTTCCTGGCGGCCTCGAATCCGCTTTCCACCCAGGACGACATCGCGGCCGCGCTGGTCGCGGACGGCGCGGCCGTAGTCTACGCGCGGGCCGGCGCCGACCGGCTGACCTACGACGAGCACATCCACCGGGCGCTCGACTCCGGGCCGGACCTGGTCGTGGACGACGGTGGCGATCTGGTGAACACGCTCCACACGCAGCGGCCCGACTTGCTTGGCGCGGTGCTGGGCGGGTGTGAGTCGACCACGACCGGGGTGATCAGGCTGCGCCGGATGGCCGCGGAAGGAATGCTCGGCTTCCCCGCGGTGGCCGCGGACGCCACCGCGACCAGGCTCATGTTCGACAACAGGTACGGCACCGGCCAGTCGGCCATCGACGGGATCGTGCGGGCCACCAATGTCATGCTGGCCGGCAAGGTGGTGGTGGTGGCCGGCTACGGGCCCTGCGGCACCGGGATCGCGCAGCGGGCCAGAGGGCTCGGCGCGCAGGTCATCGTGACCGAAGTTGATCCGGTGCGCGCGCTGGACGCCTTCATGCAGGGCTTCCGCGTGCTGCCCATGGCGGCCGCCGCACCGCTCGGTGAGCTGTTCATCACCGCGACCGGCTCGCGCAACGTGATCGGGGCCGAGCACCTGCCGCTGCTGCGGGATGGGGCGATCCTGTGCAACGCCGGCCATTTCGACGTCGAGATCGATGTGCGCGCGCTCGCCGACATGGCGATCGAGATCAGCCATGACGTGCGCCCGCACACGGACGAGTATCTGCTCGCTGACGGCCGGCGGCTGCTCCTGCTGGCCGAGGGCCGGATCGTGAACCTGGTCGCCGCCGAGGGCAACCCGCCAGCCGTCATGGACGTGTCATTCGCCGGCCAGGCCCTCGTCCTGGGCTGGCTCGCTCGTGAGCACGGCTCGCTGCTGCCGGGGGTGCACAGCGTGCCGCCCGCCATCGATGACCAGGTCGCGAGACTAGCCCTGGCGTCGTCCGGCGCTGAGATCGACACGCTCACCCCGGCGCAGCAGGAATACCTCAGTTCCTGGCAACAGACCTAAGTGGCCCGCCCCGTCACAGAGGGGGTCGGAATCCGCTCGGCCGGGTAGCGGCCGGGTCGTTGACCGGGTCCGCCGGGGGCTCCTGGGGACTGGGCGGCGGCTCAGCGCCGGGGGACTGCTGCGAACCCTGGGGCGGCTGGGGGGCGGAGAACGGGCCGGGACCGGCTGCGTAAGGCCCGTGCGCCATGATCCGGGCATGCTCCCTTGATCGTCGTTCGGAAAGAACGGCAGTGAGGTAGTCAGGGGGCGGGGTGCCGGGCGGCGGCAGCGGGCTGACCTGTGCCTGCACCGCCGCGGCGATCCGCTGCCCGAACTCCGCCCGCGCGGCAGGCGTGAGTTCGTAGAAGCGGCTGAGGTAACCGCGGGCGGTCTCGGCCGTGGCGTCGGTCAGCCCGGAGAGCTGAAGGGTCGAAGCCCAATCGACGAGGTAGGGCGGAACCGTCGCCAGGGGCGGGGCGAGCGTCTTCCGTCCGGGCAGCCGTTCCTGGATGACGAAGGTCCCGGCGAACATGTCACCGAGGCGCTTGCCCCTCGCGGACAGCAGCGAGGTGAGGAGCGCGGGGATGCCGAAGAAGATCCAGAACTCCAGCACGCCCGTCAGCGCCCGCACCAGAGCCTGGCGGAAGCGTTCCGGGCCGCCGTCCTCACTTACCACCCGCAGGCCCAGGGCGAGCTTTCCCAGAGACTTCCCCCTGGTCAGCGTCTCGAAGATCGCCGGGTACCCCACGATGATCAAAACGATGCTGGTCAGCCCTACGGCCCCGCCCGAGGCTTGGTCAAGGCCGCCTCCCGCGATCGCGGCCCCGGTGGCCAGGAGGACGACGAAAAGCAGGAAGAACTGAACCGCCAGGTCGATGGCCAGCGCGATCATGCGGCTCGGGAACCGCGCCACCGGCACCTCGAGGACGACGGCCTCACCGGTGACGACCTCGTCCACTCAAGCTCCCAGTTTGGTCGATTCCGGCACAAGGCTAGCCCGGCCGGGCGCAGTAGTCTCCACTGGTGGACGTCGATGCCTTCGTGGCCGCGCACCAGCCCGACTGGAAGCGGCTCGACACGTTGGTCAAGCGGCGGCGCGCGCTGACCGGCGCCGAGGTGGATGAGCTGGTCACCCTGTACCAGCGGACGGCCACGCACCTGTCCGCGGTACGTTCCTCAGGGCACGACCCAGCCCTCGTCGCGGGATTGTCCAGCCGGGTGGCGAGGGCCCGGAGCGCGGTGACCGGCTCGCATGTCCCGGCGTGGAATGCCGTGGCCCGTTTCGCGGTGATCTCGTTCCCCGCCATGGCCTACCGTGCGCGCTGGTGGTGGCTGGGCACCACGCTCGGGTCGTTTCTGGTCGCGGTCCTGCTGGGGTGGTGGGTCGCGAGGTCGCCTGTCGTCCAGGCCGAGCTGCTGCCGCGGGCAGCGGTCCGGCAGCTGGTGAACCATCAGTTCCAGAACTACTACTCGCAGTACGCCGCTACCTCGTTCGCGGCCAAGGTGTGGACCAACAACGTGTGGGTCGCCGCGCTGTCCCTGGTCTTCGGGATCCTGCTCGGGCTGCCCACGCTCTGGCTGCTCTTCCTCAACGCCGCCAATGGCGGCATTGAGGGTGGGCTGATGTTCGCGCACGGCAAGGGCGGGCTGTTCTTCGCGCTGATCCTGCCGCACGGGATGCTGGAGCTCACCGCGGTGTTCCTGGCCGCGGCGGCGGGCCTGCGGCTCGGCTGGTGCGTCATCGACCCCGGTCCCCGCCCCCGGAGCCAGGCGCTCGCCGAGGAGGGCCGCGCGGCGGTCACGATCGCGCTCGGGCTCATCGTGGTCCTGCTGATCTCCGGGGTCATCGAGGCGTTCGTGACGCCGTCGCCGTTGCCGACCTGGGCGCGCATCCTGATCGGCGCGGTGGCTGAGGCGGCCTTCCTGAGTTACGCCATCCTGCTCGGCCGCCGGGCGAGCGCCGCCGGGCAGACGCCGGACATGGCAGAAGCGCCCGACGTGGCGCCGGTGACCGGGTGACCGGGTGACCGGGTGACCTGGTGACCTGGTGACCTGGTGACCTGGTGACCTGGTGACCTGGGGCGTCTACAGGCGGCCGGTGGCTTTGAGCGCCAGGTAGGCGTCGGCCAGTGCGGCGGGAAGCCGATCTGGTGGGGCGTCCACTACCTGCACACCGCGCCGCCGGAGCCGAGCCGAGATCCGCTGCCGCTCGGCCCGGGCCCGCTCGGCCGCCGCGGCGGCGTAAACGCGGGGGGCGTCACCCCGGGCGGCGGCCAGCTCGTCCAGCTTCGGGTCCGCAACGGCCGCGATCATGACCAGGTTCCGGGAGGCGAGGACGGGCAGCCGGGGCAGCAGCCCCTCCTCGATGGCAGTCACATTGAGGTCGGTGAGCAGCACAATCAGGCAGCGATGACGCGCCACGGCGAGCACGGCGCTGGCCAGTGCCGCCATGTCGCACTCGGTCAGTTCAGCTTCGAGCGGGGCCAGCGCGTTGGTGAACGAGGCGAGGACGGTCGAGCGGGTAGCGCCCAGCACCCGGGCGCGCACCCGCCGGTCGAAGGCGATCATGTCGATCCGGTCGCCCGCCCGCGACGCGAGCGCGGCGAGCAGCAGTGTCGCGTCCATGGAGGAGTCAAGCCGGGGGACACCGCCGACCCGGCCGGCTGAGGTCCGGCCGGTGTCGAGGACGACGAGGATCCGGCGGTCGCGCTCCGGCCGCCAGGTGCGCACCATCAGGTCGCGCGACCTCGCCGCGGCCCGCCAGTCGATGGACCGGACGTCGTCGCCGATGACGTACTCGCGGAGAGAGTCGAACTCGGTGCCCTGGCCACGCAGCAGGCTGCGGTGCTGGCCCTCGAGCTGGCGCAGCCGGGAGAGCTTCTCGGGCAGGTGCCTGCGGCTGCGGAACGGGGGGAGAACCCGGACTGCCCACGGCACGACGTGCCTGCCCTGCCGGGCGGCGAGCCCGCAAGGGCCGAAGGAGCGCACGGTCACCGCGGCCGGCCGCTTCTCGCCGCGCCGGTCGGGTGTGAGGGCGGTGGTCAGCGTGGCCCGCCCGCGCGGCGGGATGCGCAGCAGCACGCGGCCCGGTCGCGCATGCGCACTCGGCTGCCATGAATCCCTCACGATGGCTCGCACCGGGCGCCGCCCCGGGTTCTCCACCGTGAGCGTGATCGAGGCGGTTTCGCCGAGCAGGACTCTGGTGTCGCCGAACCGGGTCATCCGCAGCGGCCGGACTCTGCCCGCCAGCACCAGGTCGGCGGCGATCGCGGCGAGCACCAGGCCGTTGACGATCAGCAGCACCGCCGCGGTGCGGAAGGCCAGCACCACGAGCGCGCCGAT
Source organism: Streptosporangiaceae bacterium (assembly GCA_036394075.1). Taxonomy (GTDB): domain Bacteria; phylum Actinomycetota; class Actinomycetes; order Streptosporangiales; family Streptosporangiaceae; genus JAWWPY01. The sequence continues at coordinate 2,631 of DASWFT010000103.1, read as the reverse complement.
CAGCGCGGCCAGCGCCGCTCGCCCGGTCAGCGCCATCGAACGGGGCTCACCGGGGGACCGGCACCGAGGCGAGCACGGCTTCGAGCACACCATCCGGGGAGGCGCCCTCGAGTTCGGCCTCCGGCCGCAACTGGACGCGATGCCGGAGGGTCGGCCGGGCCAGCGCCTTCACGTCGTCGGGCGTCACGTAGTCCCGCCCCGCCAGCCAGGCCCACGCTCGGCTCGTGGCCTGCAAGGCGGTCGCGCCGCGCGGGGACACGCCGAGCCGCAGGGATGGCGACTGCCGGGTGGCGCGGCACAGGTCCACGATGTAGCCGGCTACTTCAGGCGCCACCCGCACGCCTCGCACCGCGGCGGCGGCCCCGTCGACTTCTGCCTGCCCGGCCACCGGCCGGATGCCGGCGCTCGCCAGGTCACCGGGATCGAACCCCCCAGCGTGCCGCGCGAGTATCCCGATTTCCTCGTCCCGCCCCGGAACAAGAACAGTGAGCTTAACGAGAAACCGATCGAGCTGTGCCTCAGGCAGCGGGTAAGTCCCCTCGAACTCGATCGGGTTCTGCGTGGCGGCCACGAGGAACGGCTCGGGCAGCGGCCGCGGCGTGCCCTCCACGGAGACCTGCCGCTCCTGCATCGCCTCAAGCAGCGCGGCCTGGGTCTTGGGTGGCGTCCGGTTGATCTCATCCGCGAGGAGCAGGTTGGTGAAGACCGGGCCCTCCCGGAACTGGAAGAGCGCGGTCTTCGCGTCGTAGATCAGCGAGCCGGTCACATCGCCGGGCATCAGGTCCGGGGTGAACTGGACCCGCGTGCTGCGCAGCGAGAGCGCGGCCGCCAGGGCCCGCACCAGGAGGGTCTTCGCCACGCCGGGGACGCCTTCGAGCAGTACATGCCCCCGGCACAGCAGGCAGATAACCAACCCTGTGAGCACCGCGTCCTGCCCGATGACAGCCTTTCCCACCTCTGTCCGAACCGCCTCCAATGCAGCACGCAAGTCGGCGGGTTCCGGCCGCGGCGCTGACTGGGCCGAAGCTGCCGGGGTGGCCTGCGGAGCCTGCGTACTGCCTTCCCAGGCTGGTCCCGGCGGCCTGGTGTCGCCGGATGGGCCAGGCGTGCTGACATCGCCCGGGGCGGCCAGCCCAGTCGCGGGCTGGTATTCGGCGGTCACCGTTGACCTGCCGGGCAAGCCCCGGCGCTGCGGCCGGGAAGGAAACGGCTTTCGGCCTCACGCATGTGTTCGATCCTTACGGTTGTCAATACGTGCGAACCTGTCCTTCGAGGGTGTCAGCTTCGAGGGTGTCAGCTTCGAGGGCGCCTGCCTTGATGCTGCCTGCCTTGAGCGTGCCTGCTTCCAGGGTGTCAGCTTCGAGGGTGTCGATCTCGTGGGCGAGCGCGACAAGCGCGGCGTCGTCGCGTGGCACGGCCCCGAACATGATGGCCCTGATTGTGCCTGCCTCGCGCCCGGTTCTGGCTGCCACCGCCGCGCAAACTGCGTCGGCGCCGGCGCCCCGGGGCAGTGCCAGCCTGGTCGTGATCCGGTCCAGGGCGGCGGCCCGCAGGACTGCGGCGGCCCGGTCACGGGATCGCCGGGACCGGTACAGGCGGCCGTGGCCCTCTACGGTCTCCGACGCGCGCACGATCACCGGCAGGGGCTCGGCGACCAGCGGTCCGAGCCTGCGCATCCGCCACAGCGCGGCCAGCGCCACGGCGATGGCGAGCTGGATCGTTATCAGGTAGGCCGGCCATGGGATCAGGCTGAAGAAGGACTGCGTGCCACCGGCCGGGGGCCCGCCCGGCGATGCGCCGGCCAGCGGCAGCGGCGGAACCAGCCAGACGATCCGCGAGCTGCCGCTCAGCAGGTCCAGGGCCAGCGCAGCGTTGCCGTGCCGGGCCAGGTATTGATTGGTGAGCGGCGCGCCACTGCCCAGCAGGGTGATGGTCCGGCCGCCCGCGCTCTGGCCGCTTGTGGTCTGGCCGCTTGTGGTTCGGCTGCCGGTGGTTCGGCTGCCTGTGGTTCGGCTGCCTGTGGAGTAGCGCACCAGGGACGGATCGCCGTCCACTGGGTAGCAGTGCCACGCGCCGGGCGCGGTGGAGCGAAGCAGCACGTCACCCATGTCCGCGTTGCCGGCCAGCCTGGCCGCGCTCAGGCCGCAGCCCGGACTGGCGGTACGCACCGGCCCATGGCCGGCCACCGTGGCACCCGGGGCGAGCGCCGCGAGTGACGCGCTTACCGGCTCCACCAGGAGCAGGCTGCTGCGCACCCCGGCGAGGCTCCTGAGTTGCCGGGCGCTGAGTAGTCCGGGGCTGGTGATGACCAGAGTGACGCGGCCACGCGCCGCCTTCTCGGCGGACTCGACGGTCCCTGCCCTGATCACCGGCTCGCCGCGCTGGGCCAGGAGGGCCGCGAGGGCCCTGGCGCCGGATTGCCCGGCGTCCCTGGGATCCAGGTACCTGTGGGTGCTGGCGGACGGTTGCAGCAAGGCGATCAGCGCTCCGCCGAGGAGGATCACCAGAACGATCCCGAGCGGGGCCCGCCACTGGCGCCAGCTGTCCACGGGCCCGGCGGAGACCGGCCGTGACAACCTGGTGCCGTCGGGTCCGGTGCTGGCGGGTCCGGTGCTGGCGGGTCCGGTGCGG
>DASWFT010000102.1:0-4850 GCA_036394075.1 Streptosporangiaceae bacterium | reverse complement strand
TGGCATTGCCGCCACCGGCCATACCAGGGGATGTCGGCAGGCATATCCGCATTCCCTCGTCGCATCTTTACTGCCGCTAGTTTGCGGGGTGGACTGGTCAATGAGGGCAATCCGCCGGCCCGCCGACCATCAAAGGAGGGTACGCCATGACCACGACCCCATCTGCCCGGTGCTGCGCGGCCTGAGCGGGAAGCACCGGCAGCGGCGCATGGCGGCGAGCGAGAGCGCGGGCACCCGGTCAGAGGTGCCGGCCGGCGGGGCGCCGGCGGCGCGGAAGGGCCGGCGGCGGCTGGTGATGCGCCGGGTAACTGGAGTACGCACAGGTTCCCGGGATCTGATCCTGGCGGCGTAACCGCATCTCAGCAGGTCAGTGCCTACCTCGACTCTCGATCAGAAGCCTGCAGGATTCTGCCACTGTTACCGGAATTCCTGGAGATACTCGTGTAATCTTCCGGTCCGTGGTTGATTCCAGGAGTCGTCTCCTATCCGTCGTGCAGCCGGTCACCATCGGCTCAGAGGACGAGCTCGCTGCAGAGCTGGGCCTTGAGCCGGGTCTGGCGGACGTCGTCACGTTGCGGCGGCGCAAGGCGGCCGAGGTCAGCGATGGTGACGAGGAGAGCTTCTTCCTGGACACCCTGGCCGAGTACCGGTGGGCGCGGGACGCTGCCGGGCTGGCGGCGACCACGCTAGACCGGCTGACCAAACCAGTGCTGGAGATCTGCGGGCACTACGGGCTGGCGCCGTGGCGGCTAGCGCCGCGTCAGGTGGACAAGTACTTCGCCGGGGTGGGCAAACGCGGTCGCTCCACGGTGCGGCAGAAGATGAACCTGATCGACTGCTACTTCGCCTTCCTCGAACAGCGGTACGCCGGTGAGATCGCCCGCCGCTACGGGGTGGCCGTCGAGTCGCCGGTCGACCCTTTCAACCGTCCTCGCCACCGCGGTGACTTCGGGCTGCGGATCCCGCCGTCGCAGCGAGCGACCAGGGAGTTCTTCACCCGCTGGCGGGAGTCCCTGGACCAGGCCCGCAAGCCTGCCGTGGCCCGCCGCGACTACATGATGGGCAAGCTCACCTACCTGTCCGGCGTCCGGGCCGCCGAGTTGTGCGGGGTGCGGATCGGCGATCTGCATTGGGAATCCGGGCAGTGGGGCCGGTTCCTGGTCAGCGGCAAGGGCGCCCGCGGGTCCGGGCCCCGCCCGCGTGAGGCCTACATGTTCGAAGAGGGCCGGGCCTTGTTGTGGTGGTGGATCGAGGACATCCGCGGCGGCTTCTGCGACGACCCCGACGATCCGGACGCTCCGCTGTTCCCGTCCGAGCGGATCCCGAAGGCGGTGTCGGCATTGAACGTCGCGACGCCGGGGATGACGGTGACGCCGTCGACGTTCCGCCGCTCGCTGAAGATCGCCGGCCAGCGGTTCCTCACCGGCCCGGTCCAGCATCTGCACCCCCACCTGCTGCGACACGCTGCAGCGACCCACAACTACGAGCGCGGGATGTCGCTGTGGGAGGTGCAGAAGATGCTCGGACATGATCGGCCGACGACCACGGTTTCGTACCTGGCTACCGCCCACGCCGATCCGGAGAAGGCCAGCCTGGCCGCCGCCGGGCGGGCGGTGCAGCGACTTGAGATGGACAAGGGGAACCTGCGGTGAAGTGGAACCTGCGCTGGGCCGCGGCCAAGCGCGACATCTGGCGGCCCAGCGGCCTGCTGGCCGCGTTCGAGGCGGCCGGGTTCACCCCGTCGCTGAGCAAGGTCGCGGCGCTCTGGAGCGGCAAGCCGATCTCGGTCCGGCTCGATGACCTCGACAAGATCTGCGCCGCCCTGGGCTGCACCGTCGCCGACCTGCTGGAGGCCGAGGCACCCGCCGCCGCCGATGGCGAGCAGGAGCAGGCCAGGCGGGCGGTCGGCGCCGGCGACGAGCCGCGCGGGCCGGTGCGGCCATCTCCGCGCCGGGGCGGGCCGCGGCGCTCGCTGCCGCCGACCTGAAGATGCCGCCTTACTGGCCCATCGGACAGTGCCGGGTCTGCCTGGGCTGGGGCGAGAAACCGCGGTACGCCGACTGCGGTGCCTGCTCCTCGTGGCGGCGGCTGCATCCCGGCTTGGGGCCGTGCCGGCGGTGCGGTCATGACAGCCACGTCAACACCGACGAGCTCTGCCGGCTGTGTCTGCTGACTGTCCGCCTGGACGACCCGGAGTGGATCGCCGCCCCGGTCGGCGGGCGACCCTCGCAGCTCATGCTGATCCTGCCCGGCGATCGTCTCCCCACGTCGCAGCCGCTGGACAGACCGATCCGGGGCCGGGCCCCCGACCGCACCCGGCCGCGGTCCTTGCCCGGCCAGCTGCGCATTGCCTCCGCCGAACCTGTCGATGACCTGCGGATCTGCCCGCCGGCCATCCGCGGTCAGCTTCTGCTGTTCCGCCCGCGCCGGCAGCTCACCGACACCCACGCTCGCCGTATCAGGCACCGCAAGCTCGCTGACTACGACCGGCTCCGGGAAACCGCGATCGCCTTCGCCGCCGAACGCGGCCTCAGCAAAGCATGGTGGCGGGCAACCTGCCTCATGCTCCGGCTGGCCCTAGCCGTCCGCGAAGCCGACGGCGACGACCGCATCCCAGAGGAAACCCTTGATGACCTGCCCCGTTCCCGCAACGCCGTCGCCGACGTGCTGCGTCAGGCCGGCCTGACCGGCGCCGGGATGCTCCGCCCGCGCCGCCGTCCCCGGCCGGTCGTCCGGCCCAAGCCGCAGCGCAGTTGCAAGCACTGCGACTGCTGGGGCTTCCGCACGCTGTGTCCGGGATGCTCAGTCTGGAAGTACCAGCCGGTGCTGCACCCGATCGGCGACTGCTCCAGATGCGGGCGCGAGGACATCCCCCTGCTCAACGGATTCTGCCGCGCCTGCTGTCTGCATGTCGATCAGCACGGACCCCAGACGAGGGCGCAGACGTGGACACAGTTGTGGTTCGGCGGGGAACTGGCGCCACGCCTGGCGATGCGGACGGGGACCCTCGGCTACGTCGCTCCGGACCAGAAGGCCCGGACAAGGGCCGTAGCAGCACGGCCGCCGGCGCGGCCGATCTCATCACACCTGATCGACCCCGCGCAGTGCACGCTGTTCGAAGCGGACCGCGACCGGAGCTGCCTCGCCAGGGGAACGCTGGACCAGCTCCCGTCGCTCACCCCGGAAGCCGAAGTCCTGCTGGAGGAATTCCGGGAGCACGTCCGGGCAGCCGGCCTGGACGAGCAGGTGCGCCGGATCGCCGCCCGCAGCCTGCGGATCCTCCTGGCCTGGACCGGCGCAGATGCCCCGGTCCGCGAGATCGACATCTGGGCTCTGCCCGCCGGCCGGCCGGGCACCAGCGCCCGGCACGTCCTGCACTTCCTGCAGCACCACGAACTGGTCATCCCCGACCCCGCACGCCAGGCCGGCATCCACCAGCAGGCCATCGACCAGCGTCTCCGGGAATTTCCCGCCGGGATCGCCGGCGAGCTGCGCCGCTGGGTCCTGGTCCTGCGGGGTGAAGGCCGCCGTGCGCATCACCCGATGTCCTTCGAGACGATCCGGAAATACCTCGGCTACCTCAGCCCCGTACTGATCCTCTGGGCCGACCGGATCACGAGCCTTCGGGAGATCACCGCAGAGGACGCCCGCGAGGTTCTCAAACGGCGGCCGGGGCCCGGCCTGGATCTGGCCAGCGCGCTGCGCAGCCTGTTCCAGGCGCTCAAGCAGGAACGGCTCATCTTCCGTGACCCCACCCGCGGGATCTCGATGCCGGCAGTCGTACGTCTTCCCGTCCCGATCTCCACCGACCGGCTCCGCGGCCTGACCGACCGGGCCGACGGCCCGGTGGCCAGGCTCGTCGTCGCCCTGATCGCCATCCACGGGCTCGGCAAGGGCGAGACTCCCCGGCTCCTCCTGGGCGACCTCGACCTGCCGGGCGGGAGCCTGCTCGTCCGCCGGGATCCCGGGCGGCACACCGTCTACCGTGACGAGCTCACTCACACCCTCGCCATCGCCTGGCTCCGCGAACGACACCGGCGCTGGCCCCGCACCGCCAACCCCCACCTGCTGGTCAGCCAGCAGAGCGCCGCCATGGGCACCCTCCCGCCGATCTCCAGCATGGTCATGACCGGCGTCTTCCGGCCGCTGGGGCTCAGCCCGTCCAAGCTCCGCCAGGACCGCATCCTCGACGAGGCCGGGCACACCGCCGACCCCGTCCACCTCATACGCGTATTCGGCATCTCCGCCACGACCGCGATGAAGTACGTCTATGCCGCCCACCCCGAGCGGCGGTCCACCCTGCCGCGATAGCCGTCGCTGGCTCGGCCTGCCGTCTCCAGCGGAGACTCATCAGGTCTAAAGGAGACGTAATGATTCAGATCACCCTGGGCAAGAAGAAGTGACCAGGTCGGTGAGCTTGGCGAGCGCGCCGCTGCCGGGGACGAGCACGCCAGGCGGCAGCTGGCCAGCTGGCTGTCCGACCGGGCCAGGACGGAAGAGGCCATCGAGGTCATCCGCCCGCTGGCCGACGCCGGGGACGACGTGGCCGAGCTGTGGCTTGCCCGGTGGCTGGCTGAGCGGGGCCAGGTCGATGAGCTGCGTCAGCGCGTAGGGCTGTGCTGCAGGTCGGGGCGGGCCGGTACGGAAGCGGCCCGCTGTGGACCAGTGCCTAGGCTGGGATGGAGTCGTATCTGGCGGAGATCGCAGCCCGCACTGCTGGGTCGGTGATGCTGTCTTGCGGCAAGTCTGCGAGTTCGAAGAACATCTCCTCCAGGCCGCCGGGGACCATGAGGGTGAGGAACCGGCCGCCCCCGCTACCGGCGGAGATCGCGTGCCGGGTCCCGCGCGGC
>DASWFT010000101.1:0-13812 GCA_036394075.1 Streptosporangiaceae bacterium | reverse complement strand
CCGTCGGGGGACCATCTGGCGCCAGTGATTCCGAATCTGTCTTCGATGACGAATCTGCAGGCTCCCTCAATCATGCCGGTGGCGATCGGCCAGCCTTTCTCGAGGGCCTTGTCGTAGCGCATGTGCCGGTGGTTGTTCGTGAGGTAGGTGACGGCCTTGTCCATGTCGGTGAGGTCAAGGCGCTTGCGGGGGTTGGCGCGGGTTTTCGCGGCGACGGAGGCGAGGGTGGCGGCGACGGCTTTCGCGCGGCCGTGCAGGACGCGGAGCAGCTGCCCGTCGGCCCACTGGCCGGCGGCGGCGGGGTCGCCGGGGCAGAGGGCGGCGGCGGCCTTGCCGAGGTAGCCGCTGACGTGGATGTAATCGATGAGGACCGGGACCTTGAGGCCGCGTTCGGCGGCCTGGGCCTCGATGGCGGTGATCTGCTGCTTGTTCCCGTCGACGAGGAAGACCCGCTGCCGCACGCGCTGGGGGTCGCGGCGGTCGGCCTCGTCATAGGCCGCGGCGATCATGTCCTCGATGGATTCGGTGATCGAGGCGGATACCCACTTGTCCCGGGCCTTCGGGCCGGGGTGCGCCCTGCGGCGGGCGGGCGGGGCGGCGATGTCCTCCGGTTCCCGGACGGCGGGGGTGAAGTCGGCGACCGCGACGATCTCGGCCATCTTCTTGATCCCCGGATGCGCTGTATCAGCCTTGCCCGCGTTCTTGCGGTGCTCCGGGCGCAGGGCGATGCCCTTGCCGTCGCCCTGCATCATGATCACGTCCGTGTCCGGGAGATCGTCGTCCGCGTCCCGGGCGCGCTGCTCGTAGAAATCATCCGTCCAGGCGGCGAGGTCTTCCGCGAGCCCGGTGAGCTGGGCGCGGCCGACCGTGACCCCGGTGCGTTCCCTGATTACCTCCTGGGCCTGCCCGAACCCCCCGCCGGCCAGGTGATACGCCGTCAGGGCCCGCATCCCCAGGGAATAGGGATCATCGGGGAGGATCCACCGGGCGTCGGCGGGGTAAAGGTTCGGCTCGCGGCGGTTGCGGTAGGCCATCCGGGAGACCCGGACCGGCCCGGACACGCTCGTCACGCCCCGCTCATGGCCGGCCTCGACGCTGCCGTGACCGATCCCCGCGGCGCTCGTGACCCGGGCAGCCCGCTCCTCGCGGGCGGCGTCGACCGCGAGCGTGGCCTCCAGCAGCCGCCGCTGCAGCTCGCGTCCCTCGGTCCCGATGACCTCCTCCCGCTCCCCGAGATCGCAGAACCGGGCCTCGTCTGCCGCCCACGCAGCCAGCCCCGCGAACTGCTCCGCGGTCCCGGCGAGCGCCGCCGCCAGCTCCTCCTCTACCGGGACCTCGATCCCGTCCTCCAGGACCTGCCTCACCGTCACCGAGAACCTCACCGTCACCGCCGCCTCCTGTGCCTGCCGGGAATGATTTCCGCCCATGATCCCGGAAACGCCCCGGAAACCGGCGGACCCGGCAACGGACGGCCATCTCGGACCCCGCCCCGGGCAGCCCGTCCCCGCCACCGGTGACCAGCGCAGATCACCATCGGTAACGCCCGGTAAGTCCGCAAAACACAGACACGCCAAATTTCAGGCGGTTAATTAGGTATCGGCCTAATGTCACACATGTCAGAAAGATGCACCCGACCGACATCTTGATGGCGGCGAGCGAACTCGCGCATGCCGCGTCGACGGTGCAGTTAGTGGCACCAAGGTCGAAACGGTTGGCGATCCGGCCGGCGACAAGATTCCCGAGCATACCCGGGAAGGAGTTCTCCTCCCACGGCGGGTAGGCTTTCTTGAACTTCTCTGCTACCTCGGCCGCCTCCTGCTCGGACAGATCACAGCTGCGGAGCACTTCCTTGATGACCGGTGTCTGCAGACGGGCAGCCAGCGGCTGTATCAATGCGTTCGCGCCAGTCACACCGAGGATTACGCCGGTGCGAGCGGCGTTATACCACAACGCCTCGTCGCAGCCCGCGTCGTGCATCAATCACGTGCTACGACGAGACTGAGCAGTTGCAGTACATCGGTAACCTCGAGCGTATTCGGGGGAAGTCCGAATTCGAGCGGGCTGAACTGAACCTCGGGTAGAAAGCCACCCCGGCGGCTGTACGACTTATCCTCCGCGGCCGCGTCGGGATCATAATAGTCATCAGTACGCCAATGGTTCTCGGGGACATCTTGCATGCAGTCCGTTGCCGACATGACATTGGCCCAGAACTGCTGCAGGTTACGCGAGCGGGGGAACAGCCCCGACAGTCCGACGATGGCAATGGGGTTGCGTGCCAGTCGCCGGTCGAAACCGGTGTCGCGAGCTTCGTCGTTCACGAGAGCCTTCCTTGCCCGGCGGCGATAAGAGAGTCCTGGCCTGCGGTCGTCATGGCGGCACGGCGCCGCGCGCCGGGCGGGCCCAGTCACTGGCTAAAGACCGGAACACCGTGGCCAGGCGGGCCAGCGCCGCGGGATCGGTGAGCAGCGAATAATGATCTCCTGGGCAGGAGACGACCCGGAGCCCAGGGCCCGCGAGCGACCGCCAGCCGAGGTCCGAATCACCCGGGAACAGGCTGCCCTCTGGCTTCACCAAGATGAGCCGCGACGGCATGCGCCGCGGCCGGAATGACTCGGCCATGCGCCCGTTACGGAGCATCCCGTCCATAAAACCTGCGAACAGCTCGCGCAGCCAGGGAACCGTCGTGTCGGGCGGCAGCACGCCCTGTTCGATTCCAAGCGCGCGGATGTGGCCGAGGGCGTCATCGAGCACGCCGCTCAGCCGCACCGGATCGACGGGAAAGGCCCGGCCCATCCGCGCGCCGAGCAGCATGCAGAACCAGATCAGGGCTTGGTGTGGCCGCAACGCGGGCCCGGACAGGCCGGCATCTCGCCACGACGCCGCCGTGTCGAGCAGCACGACCTGATCCAACGGCGCGTCCCGCGTATGGAGGTCCGGCCGGCCGGCGAGGGCCAGCGCCACGAGCCCGCCGAAGGACCAGCCGGCCAGGACATAACTTCCTTGCCGTGGCAGCTGCGCGGCCAGGCCGCCTGCTAGCCGTTCGACCGTGACGTCACGCCGTCCACCGGTCATCGCCTCCCGGTATTCCTGAAGCAGGCGCATCTCGAGGATCGCGAGCCTGACCCGCGGAGACAGGGCACCCGCCAGAGGGCGGTAAACCGTGACGGGGAGGGCACCCGGGTGCACTAGGCAAACTGTGAATTCTCCCATGGCCGCAGACCGGTGCCGATGTCAGGAGCGCCCTGCGCCGGTGAGCGTGCTCGTCGAGAGCAGCAGATCGGCGAAGGCTTCAGCGATGAGCTGATGACCGCGGGCGTTCGGATGCACGCGGTCATCACTCCAGAAGGCGGGGTCGGCGACCTCGTCTGAGTACCAGGCGTCGACGAACAGCACGCCGTGAGTGCGTGCGGCGCACCTGATCGCGTCGTTGGCCTGCTCCATGAGCTCGCCTGCGACGCTGCGCAGCCCGGGTGGCAGCGGGAGCATCGACACGATGTTGGGCAATGTCATCGTGGCGACGGTGGCGCCCTTCGCGGTAGCGCCGGCCAACGCCCGGTCGATCCGGGCCGCGAACGCGTCCTTCCTGAACGCACCGCGGATGTCGTTGATCCCGGTCGATAGGGTGATGAGATCGGGATGCGCGCCGCGCAGGGCCGGTAGCTGGTCGGCTAGCACCTCGGCGACAGTGGCCCGATTCACCGCCAGGTTGGTGAACAGGTACGGCTGGCCGGTCTGCGCCGTGAGCAGCGAGCACAACCGCCGTGCCCATCCCACGGGACGGCCCTGGGCGTCAGGGTCTCCCTGGCCCGCCGTGAGGCTGTCGCCCAACGCGGCGTAGGCCTGCTGCGACATCGCGGACCTCCGGAGGCATCGGTTATATAATTCACTATTTATGGTACAGCTCAAACCGTTCGAGTCAAACGGTCCATACAGAACTGTCGTGCGGTACACTTCGGGCGTGCCGCCTAACATCCGTAACGGGTACACCACGGTCGAATATCTGACCCTGGGCCTGGTGGCATGGCTTGAGCCGTGTACCTCCTACGACCTGAAGCGTGAAGTGGAACGGACCGTCAGCCACTTCTGGACGTTCTCCCACACCGCCCTCTACCAGGCCCCCCCGCAACTCGCCGCCGCCGGGCTGCTCCTGGAAGAACAAGAAGACACCGGCCGCCGCCGCCGCCTCTACCGGCTCACCCCCGAAGGCCGCGCCGAACTGCTGGCCTGGCTCGAGGAAACCTCCGCGCACCCCATCGAGCTGCGCGACCTCGCCCTGCTCAAACTGGTCCTCCTCGGCCCGCACGCCAGCCCCGGCCAGACCTACGCCCTGGCCAACTCCCAAGCCGACTACCACGCCCGCCGGCTCGAGGAGTTCAAGGAACTGGCCGCCCGCTACCGCCCCGAACCCGCCCACCCCACCCGGCTCGCCGCCCTCCGGTTCGGCATCAAATGGGAAGAAGCAGCCCTGGAGTTCTGGACCGAACTCGCCCGCGACGAAGCCGACAACCTCCAGGCAGGCACCGGAAGCACACCCCGCAGAGACACCAATTTAAGTGATGGTGAACTTGTCTGAGGTGCCCGGATCGCGGCCGCTACAGGCCCCGATCCATCAGCGCCCGGCTGATCCGCGGATCGGTAGAGACGACAGGTGACTCGCGGCTTATCCATGGGCCGCCTCTGAAATATTTTTGGAAGATCTTCTCAGCGGTGCGCGTGGCCAGCGCCTGCGTCGTGGCGGTGGGGTTGGCGCCGCCGACACTGTTCGGGAGTGCGGAGTTGTCCGCGACGAACAGCCGCCGCAGCCAGCGCGCTTCGGCGTTCTCATCGAGCACGGAATCGTCGGCGGACCGCCCCATCCGCATCGATGACTGCGCGTGCAGGAGTATCGGCGCCCAGTCGATTCTGTAGACCTTCTTCGCTCCCGCGCCGCGCAGCAACTCGGCCGCCTGGCCCGCGAGGAACTCCCGGTTCGCCCGGGTACGTGCCGACCGCTCTCGCCGGCGGAACCGGATCCGGGGCACCGGCCCGTTCTCGTCCGCGGGGAATGCGGACACGGTCACGCGGTTGCCCGGCTCCACGTCATCGTCGGTGTTGATGCCCACCATCAGCATCCGGTTGATGCCGTTGCGGAAGGCTTCCTTGAGCTCGGCACCGACGAGCCGCCCGGCCGGGCCGTCCCAGGGCCCGCGCGCGCCGCGGCCGTTCGTGTAGTGGCCGGGGACGCCGCTGTCACTGAACGTCAGCGCAAATCCCTGCAGCCCGGGCGGCAGTCCGACAAGCTCGAGCCCGCCGTGGCCGGGGAAGTCGCATCGCGCCGAGGAGCCCGGTCCTTTCGACGCCTCCGTATCGCGGTCGAAGAGTCCCACCACCGCGTCGAAGTCGTGGTCGGTGCAACCGCGGCCGACCCAGTCGTTCGGGTTGGGCAGTCCGCTGTTGAACCACAGCCGCGGGTTCTCCGTGCACCCGCCTGCGAGTACGATCACCTGGGCGTCTTCGCGCTGATACTCGCCGGTCCTGGTGAGCCGCCAGGTCACCCCGGTGGCCACCGGTTCGCCCTCCCTGAGCTCGGTGTGCACCCGTACCGCGTAGGCGTCAGGGATCAAGGTGATCGCCTCGCCCTGCGCGGCCCACACGTCGGCGGTGAGCGCCATCGGCACGTAACTGTTGGCGGTCGACCGTTTGGCGATCAGGTTGCGCGGCGCGGCGATCGGCTGGACACATCCCTGGAAGCAATGCCCGCACATGGTGCAGCCGGTCGCCTGCGGGTAGCGCAGCCTGGCTGAATCGGTGGTCCGGCCCGCGTTGCCCCCCGGTTGGAGGATCGCGTTCTCCTGCGGGCGATAGGCGAAGCCCACCGTGTCCTTGGTCTTTTGCAGCGGAATGCCGAGTGTCTCCGCACCCCCGAGGAAGACCACCTCCTTGGTGCCCAGCGCCGCGGTCTGGACGGGCAAGACCGCCTCGATCCACTCCAGGTAGGGCACTAGCTCGCGATAGGTGAACGGGAACAGGTGCGCCGTGTCGTAGGCGCTCTTGTCCGGCTGGTCGTAGCCGGCGAACGCACCGGGATAGGGCCGTGGGCAATTCCCGTAGTAGTGCAGGGTCGTGCCGCCGACACCAGCGGACTGCCAGATGAACGAATTCTGCGGCAGCTCACGGAACCACGCCCGCTCGGCGCGAGCGGAGGGACCGAACCGGAAGTAGCCCGTGAGCGGATTGTTCGCGTCGTCCTCGAAGTGTGACCACACCTCGCCGGGCCGGGTGGCGTGCGCTCCGGCCTCCAGGAGCAGGACATCGAGTCCGCGGCCGGCGAGTTCCGCGGCGACCACGGGACCCCCGGCACCGGCGCCGACGATGATCACGTCGCGCATCAGGACTCCAGCCTCTGCCGGCCGGCGTAGTAGCCCTGGTGGTCGTCCCAGCCTTCGACCGGGCCATCCGGCTGGAAGCCGGTGAGCAGCCAGCTGGTCGGGTGGTTCAGCATCGTCTTCGTCTGGCGGTCGAAGGCCAGCCAGTCGATGTAGGTGGCGATCGCGGGCAGCACAAACAGCGCGCCACCCACGTAGGCCAGCTGGCCGGCGATCGCGGGCCGGATCGCCTCGGGCGTTTCCGCGGCGATCCGGGCGACAAGTTCCGGCGCCGGATCCTCCAGACGTTCGAGCACGCCGGCCTTTTCCGCGAACGTCAACCGGGCGAACGGTGAGAGGAACCTGCCGTTCACCGACTCCGCGCTGACCTGCGTCGCGAGGAAGTTGAGCAGCAAGGCGATGGCGAGCGACAGTGGAATCACGTCGTCGCTGTCCAGCAGGACAGCGAGCGCCCGGTCAAGCGGGACGGTCCGAGCAGGCAGCAACAGTTGCACGGCGCCCAGAGCGGGCCCGAGGGCGGCGGCGATGGGGCGGGCGAGCGGGTGAGGCGGTCGCAGCGAGAAATCGATCCCCAGCATGACGTAATCAGGCGCCTGCGCCTCCATCCCCCCCGGCTGCCAGTCCGCGACGCCCTGGGCTACCGAGTAGGCGTCGGGCCCGGGGGCGACGAAGACCGTCCATCCGTTGAACGTGTCACGGGTCAGGTCGCCCAGGGCCGCGACGATCTCGCTGAGGTCCATGTCCGGCCTCAGTAAGGCCAGACCCAGTCGCGGATTGCCACGTCGTCCTCGCCGTACATGCGTGTGTGGGCTCGCTGGCGCAGCCGCTCGTCGATCATGTGCTGGCGCACCTGCGCGGCGTTGCTGCCGAGCTGCGGCACCTGGTCGATCACGTCCACTACGAGGTGATAGCGGTCGAGGTCGTTAAGCATGACCATGTCGAACGGGGTGGTGGTCGTGCCTTCTTCCTTGTAGCCACGGACGTGCATGTTGGCGTGGCCGCGCCGCCGGTAGGCGAGGCGGTGGATGAGCCACGGATAACCGTGGAACGCGAAGATGATCGGCTTGTCGGCGGTGAACAGGGCGTCGAATTCGGCGTCGGGCATGCCGTGCGGGTGCTCGGTCGAGGGCTGCAGCCGCATGAGGTCGACGACGTTGATAAACCGCACCTTCAAGTCGGGGAAGTACTCACGCAATAGAGCGGCGGCGGCGACTGACTCCAGGGTCGGCACGTCTCCCGCGCAGGCCAGCACCACGTCGGGTTCGCGGCCCCCGTCCGTGCTCGCCCACGGCCAGATGCCCAGCCCACGGGTGCAGTGCAGGATGGCGTCGTCCATCGACAGCCAGTTCAGCGCCGGCTGCTTGCCGGCGACGATGACGTTGACGTAGCCGGTGGACTGCAGGCAATGAGCGCCCGTCGACAGCAGCGTGTTGGCGTCCGGTGGCAGGTAGACCCGGACGATCTCGGCCTTCTTGTTCATGACGACGTCGAGGAAGCCGGGATCCTGATGGCTGAATCCGTTGTGATCCTGGCGCCATACGTGCGAGGTGAGCAGGTAGTTCAGCGAGGAGATCGGCCGCCGCCAGGGAATGCCCTGACAGGTTCCCAGCCACTTCGCGTGCTGGTTGAACATCGCGTCGATGATGTGGATGAACGCCTCGTAGCAGGTGAAGATCCCGTGCCGCCCGGTGAGCAGGTAGGCCTCCAGCCACCCCTGGCACAGGTGCTCGCTGAGCACCTCCATGACCCGGCCGTCCGGGGCCAGGTCTTCGTCGGTCGGCAGGGTCTCCGCCTGCCAGGTCCGGCCGGTGACCTCGAACACGGCGCCAAGCCGGTTGGACGCGACCTCATCCGGGCCCATTATCCGGAAGTTGTCGGGGTTGTCGCGGACCACATCGCGCAGGTAGGCGCCGAGGACCCGGGTGGCCTCACTGGTGCCCGTTCCGGGCTTCTGGACGTCCACCGCGTAGTCGCCGAAGTCGGGAAGGACGAGGGGGCGCCGCAGCAAGCCCCCGTTGGCGTGCGGATTCGCGCTCATCCGCCGGTTGCCCTCCGGCTGGAGGAGCAGCAGTTCAGGATGGGGGCGGCCCATCTTGTCGAACAGTTCCTCGGGCTTGTAGTGGCGCATCCAGGTCTCGAGGGCGGCGCGGTGGTCCGGGTTCGTGCGCACATCGCCGAACGGCACCTGATGAGATCGCCACGTGCCTTCGACGGGTTTGCCGTCCACCGTCTTGGGGCCGGTCCAGCCCTTGGGCGTCCGCAGGACGATCATCGGCCAGCGTGGCATTCCGCCGGTCCGGTCCAGGCGAGCCTGCCGCTGGATCAGGTTGATGCCGTCAAGCGCGGCGTCGAGCGCTTGGGCCATCTGCTGATGGACGATCGCCGGATCGTCGCCCTCGACGAAGTAGGGCTGGTAGCCGTACCCCTCGAACAGCTTGCGGAGATCCTCGTGTGGGATGCGCGCCAGTACGGTGGGATTAGCGATCTTGTAGCCGTTCAGGTGCAGGATGGGCAGCACGGCGCCGTCATGGACGGGGTCGAGGAACTTGTTCGAGTGCCAGCTGGCCGCCAGCGGCCCGGTCTCGGCCTCGCCATCGCCGACGACACACGCGACGATCAGGCCGGGATTGTCGAACGCGGCGCCGTAGGCGTGCACGAGGGCGTAACCGAGCTCACCGCCCTCGTGGATCGATCCCGGCGTTTCCGGCGCCACGTGGCTCGGGATTCCGCCGGGGAAGGAGAACTGGCGGAACAGCCGGCGCATGCCGTTGGCGTCGCGTGAGATGGCGGGGTTGACCTCGGTGATGGTGCCTTCCAGCCACGCGTTCGCGACGGCGGCGGGGCCACCGTGACCTGGGCCGATCACGTAGATCATGTCCAGGTCGCGGGCCTTGATCACTCGGTTCAGGTGAGCGTAGATCAGGTTGAGGCCCGGTGTCGTGCCCCAGTGGCCGAGCAGCCGCGGCTTGGTGTGTGCCTCCTGCAAAGGCTCGGTCAGCAGCGGGTTGTCGAGCAGGTAGATCTGCCCCACCGACAGGTAGTTCGCGGCCCGCCAATGGAGGCCGAGAAGACGCATCTCCTCTGCGGTCAGCGGGCCAGCAGCCTCAAGCGTTGCGGTCATCGGGGACCTCCGGGTCCGGACAGGTTCCCGCATCCGAGCCACTAGGCCGGTGTCGCCACTGCCGGGTCCACCTCGACGGTCAGCGCAGCCCTTACCATCCTGGATGAATGGTTCTTTGGGAACGATACTTAACGTACGGTATACTGGCCAGCCGTGTCAATGGACGGGGCATGACGGCTGAGCGTCAGGCCCGGGTCAGGAAGGACGGGCCGCCAAAATCCGGGACGGAACCGGCGTGGCCCAGGTCGGCCGCCACCATCGCCGCGGTCGCGCGGCCGGAGGTCAGGACGCGGAGTGAGGATGTTCCTTCCTCGGCCCAGTGGCCCGACAGGAACAGCCCATCGAGGGGCGTGCGGTGCGCCAGGCGCTTGCTGGCCGTCTGGGCGGGTATGTTTTCCCAGCCGTAGGCCGCTCCCCCCCGGTTGCGCGTAAAGCGATTCAGCGTGTCCGGTGTGGCCACGTCGACCACCTCAAATGCGTCCCTCGTGCCCGGAATGCCCTGCTCGACCGCGTCCAAGAGCAGCTTGGTGTAGTCGGCGCGGACGTCTTTCCATGTCCCGTCGGCCCGTGCGGGCGCCAAGCTCGTCACGGTGGCCAGGTGAGTACCCTGAGGAGCCAACGAGGGATCCACGATGGTGGGAACGCTGACCCAGATTCCGCCGGGACGCGCCGCCTGGATGTCGGCCCAGGTCTGATCGTGGTCCCACGTCGTGAAGACGAAGTTCTCGTGGGTCAGTCCCATCTCAACGGGATCGGCGTGCAGCACTCCGTAGAGCGCGAACGCGGAAGGTGACAGGCGGCTGCGATCGAGACGCCGGCGAAGGTTGTCCGGGAGTGCGTTCCAGCCCACCAGCTCGCCGAATGTCTGGTATGCGTCCGCATTGGACACCACGGCCCGTGCGCCCAGCACCCGGCCGTCGGCGATCTCCACCCCTGCGGCGCGATCACCGTCGATGACGATCCTGGTTGCCTCGCTGGCGAGCAGTACGTCCCCGCCGCTGTGGTTGACGGCCGAGACGAGGGCATCGGCCAGCGTCTGGAAGCTGCCGAGGGCGTAGTACGAGCCGGCGTGCAGGGTTTCCAGCATCTGGTTGAACAGCAGGAACGACATCCGCGATGGCGGTGACCCCACGTAGGGCCAGATGGTGCCGATGGCCGCCCGGCAGCGCGGATCGGTGAGATATTCGCTCAGCACGTCGTTCAGCGTCGACATCCGGTACCGGAAGACCAGCGGCGCCGCCGCCATGGCGTCGCCGAGGCCGCGTGCCCCCACCTTCTGCGGCAGCGCCGCGAGCTGGGCGAAGAGCGTCTGGCGCATGTCGAACAAGCGGGCCAGCCCGCCGGCCTCCGCAGGAAACATGCGCTGGTGGGTCTCCAGGAACGCCTGCCGGCCCGGAACGGCCTCGACCATCAGGTCCGGGAAGCTCGCGCGGTAGGTGTGCTCGGTGGGGACGAACGTGACCTGATCGCTCACGCCCAGATGGGCCAGCATGGCCGGCGTGAAACCGCCCGGGCCGGCGTCCATGGTGAAGTGGATGGCGGGGTCGAAGAGGTACGATCCCCGGCGGAACGCCTGCGCATACCCCCCCGGGTGCTCGCTGCGCTCGACGACGGCGACGTGCAGGCCAGCCCGGGCCAGGAGGGCCGCGGCGGACAGGCCGCCGAGGCCGCTGCCGATGACGACTACGTCGTAGCCCGCGGGCGCTGCGGAGTTCACGGCAGCCGAACCGGTGGTGGGGCGGTCCAGTCACAGACGATTCCGGCATACATCCACTTGGTCGCCTCGACCCCGATGAGCACCACCTGCTGGCCGGGTTGAATCGTGCCCGAGCGCCACGCGTGGTCGAGGAACAACGGGACAGCGGCGCACCCGCACGCGCCGGTCATGGCCAGATCGTCGAAGATGCGGCCCTCCAGGGCCAGCCAGTCCGGGGTCAGGACCCCCAGTTCACGCATCGAGTCCAGCATCCAGCCGGCGTTGCCCTCGGGGATGAGGCACCAATCGGCGTCCTTAGCGCTCAAGGAGGCCGCGGCCAGGGTGGCGCTCAGCGCCTCGGCCACCATCACCGGGGTGAACTGGCCGGCTCCGACCACATCGACGCGCAGGTCGACCAGGCGCTTCGATCGCTGCTGGGTCAGCAGCGGCGCGTGCGTGCCGCCGCCGATGGCGTGGATGCCTGGCTTGCGCAGGCCCCCGATCCCCTGATTGGCCCCGGGACGCAGGCCCTGGTCACTGTCCGCGGCCTGGAGCGCGATCGCACCCGCTCCGTCGCCGAACATGTAGAGCGGCAGCCGTTCGCGGAAGCGGATCTTCTGGGGATCGGTCTCGAGAAAGACGGGGGCGATCGCGGGCGAGATCACCTCGCTGCCGATCACCAGGGCGGTCTCATTGCGGCCCTGCTCGATGTACATGCGGGCGATATCGAGGGCGTGGGCCGTGCCCGCGCCACCGGAGCGGATCTCCAGCGTGGAGCAGCGGTCGAGTCCCAGCTTCTCCTGTACGAGGTTGACGGCGGGCGGCAGGGTGAAGTCCGGCGTCCCGGTCGCGAGGATCATGAGATCCACCTGCTCCGGCTCGAGGCCCGCGGCGTCGAGCGCGGCCTGGGCCGCCTTGAAAGCCATGCCGGAGTTGCTGTCCAGATGCTCCCCGGTCACCGGGTCGATCATCCAGTAACGCTGCTTGATTGACAGGCCGGTCAGCACGTCGTCGGGCAGCGGCCCGACGAGCTTCTCGATCGTGTCGTTGCTGATTGGCTCGCCCGGCTGGTAACCGCCGGTCCCGGTAATCTGCGCCTTACGCATGAGCGTTCCTTCCTGAAATGAAGCCAGCCGGGCGGACATGAGCAGCAGGCGATCGGCGCCGCCGGCGATCTCTAGAGTGCCGGCGTGAGATCTTTGCGCGCCTTTCCTGCGGCCTGTATGGCGTACACGGTCCGTAGCGCCAGCTGGTTACGCACGGCACACATGACCGGGGCATCCATCAAGCTCATGCGGTTGACGATGCGGGAGGTCTTGACGAACCCATTGGCGCGTTCCAGGCGTCGCTGCTCATAGTCGCGGAGCCCAGCCACGGGGTCGGTCGCACGCTGCAGGGCGCTGGCCACGCTGACGCCGTCTTCAATGGCCTGCCCGGCACCCTGGGCCATGTCTGGTGTCATCGGGTGGGCCGCATCCCCCAGCAGGGTGACCCGATCCCAGCCCCACCGTTTCAGCGGGTCGCGGTCGACGATGTCGGTTCGGAGGATGGCCGTCTCGTCCGTAGCGGCGATCATGCCTTGAATGTGGCGTGGCCAACCTCGGTAGCGCTCGGTTACGGCTGCCTTCCGGGCGCCGTCCGGATCTTTATGGCGGGGCGGCGACTTGACCAGGGCCAGCCAGTACAGCCGCTGACCACTGATGTGGTAGTGCAAAATGCGCGCCCCGGGTCCCCAGTAGATGCACATCTCCCCTACCGGTATGGACGGATCGGTGTAGTCACAGATCCCTCGCCACGCCGTAAGACCCGAGTAGTGTGGCTCCGTCCAGCCGTGCAATTCCTGGCGGACAACGGATTTGATGCCATCGGCGCCGATGAGGACGTCGCCCTGTTCTTCGTCGCCATCGGCCAGGCGGGCCACAACTCTCTGGGTGTTCTGCTCGAAGCCCACACACTCCGCGCCCAGCCGCAGAACCTTCTCGCCGAGAGCGTCGACCAGTGTGCGGTGGAGTTCAGGCCGGCTGACTCCCACCGTGGGCGCACCCAGGCCGGCGCTGACCGTATCGACCCGCAGGTGTCCCAGCGACTGACCCTGCCAGGTGAGATACCGGTGTGCGGTCATCTGGATCCCGATAGCGGCGACGGCGTCGGCCATATCGATCTTCTGCAGGGCACGCAGCGCGTTGCACCACAGATGAACGCCCGCGCCGAGCGAGAGGTCCTCGACCGACTTCGCCCGCTCCAAGACCACAGGCTCCATGCCGGCGTGCTGTAAGGCGAGCGCGGCCGTCAGCCCGCCGATTCCGCCACCAACGATTATCACTCTGGGAAGGTCCACAGCCGTTACTCTCCATTCATTGTGTTGCCTGAGCGCAGGCAATCATGGTGCAGCCTCTAGCCGGACCTCGATGCCAACTCGCCCCTCGGTGACGGCACGGGTAATCTCGCTGTCACTGACGTGTCCGTCTTTCCGGGTCAGCCCGGCAGGGCGCGCATACGATGGAATTGCGTCGACGAGCTGCCTGAGGATTTCCGCGCTCCGGTCGGGGCCGACCGTGTCGGCGGTGCCCTTGACCATGTGGCCACGCAGCCGCATTCGAACCTGCGCTCCGCCGGCCAGATTGCGGTGC
>DASWFT010000100.1:0-3201 GCA_036394075.1 Streptosporangiaceae bacterium | reverse complement strand
TCCCGTCCTCCCTGGCAGGTCGTTACTCCTGCGACTACTACGGGCACTCTGTCGCCATAGGGCTCGCGCCCCTTAGGCGATCCCACGTTTCGTCAGTTCCATACGTTGCCAGCATGATTTAGGCGGCCCACTCATCTCCTTAAATTCCCTCACTGGGAATCGCTCCCTGCCCAGAGGCTTGCAGCAGGCGTCCACAAATCCTGCCGCAGGGCTGGCGCCGGTTACAGGCGTCTTTCCGGCGGGCGTCAAATTGCGCCTTCTGGAGATTAGGCTTCAGGCAATCCAGCTTTCGCCATGTCATGCAGATCCCCCAGCACAGCACCCCTTACGCCTGGGCGTGACCGCTGGTTTCCTGGCATGCTATTTTCCCCGTGAAGCCTTTCGGCTCCGGGTTAGCCATCGGATCTAGAGATATACCTCCAATCTCTCCCCACTCAGCGGGGCATATGAAAACTGCGCTACGTGGCGCAGGTGTACCTCCGATGTACCTCGCGTATACCTGGGGACGCAGGCGCGTGCCCTCTAGCTGCGCAATCCGGTAGCTATCACGCTGTGTAATGTCATCGGTAGGGCCGCTCTGGAGCGGGCGCGGCGGCGGGGACGGCACGCTGGGCCGGGCGGAACCGGCGAGCGCAGGGGCCGACTAGGGCGGCCCGTGGACTAGGTCCGGACTGACGAGCAAACGTGGAGCAAACATAGCCCAGAAACGGGCCGCCTCAGGGTAGCCGAAACCGGTATAAGGCCAGGTCAGGACGGGTGCGCCGCCAGGGACTTGAACCCCGAACCCGCGGATTAAGAGTCTGCTGCTCTAACCAGTTGAGCTAGCGGCGCTTGGAACCCCGTGATGGTAACAGTATCCGTGCATGCGGTGCGAACCGCACGGGCGTGGGCCGGGGTTCCCGGGCGTGACCGGCTGCCTGCCGTATCCGAAAACACGGCTCAGGTACGAGCGGCTCCGCAGCCCCGGTCAGTGGCCGAGAAAGCGCCCGGCGAACCGGGCCACCCGCGACTGGCGGCCGGTCCTCGCTTCCTGCTGGTCGGCCCAGCTCATGGCGCGCAGCCCGGCGTTCATCCCGAGCCAGCGCAGCGGCTCAGCCTCCCAGGCGGGCGAGCGGTGGCCCACCCACGGCAGGTGGGTGAGGTCAGTGTCCTGGCCGAGGACGAGGTCGGCGAGGGTCCGCCCGGCCAGGTTGGTGGTGGCCACCCCATCGCCCACATAGCCGCCCGCCCAGCCGAGCCCGGTGGCCCGGTCAAGCCCGGCCGACGCGCACCAGTCCCGGGGGACTCCCAGCGGCCCGCCCCAGGCCTGCGCGACCGCCACGTCGCCCAGCACCGGGAACAGTTCCGCCAGGGAACGCCGCAGCGCTTCGAACACAGCTGGGGACTGGTCGAACTCGGGCCGGATCATCGAGCCCAGATGGTACGGCGCGCCGCGGCCGCCGAACGCGAGCCGCCCGTCCGCGGTGCGCTGCCCGTAGATGATCAAGTGCCGATAATCACCGAACGTCGGCCGGCCGCCGAGGCCGATCCGCTCCCAGGTGGCCTCGGGCAGCGGCTCGGTAGCGATCATCAGCGAATACACGGGTGCGATAGCCCGGTGGTAGCCCGGCAGCAACGGCGTGTAACCCTCCGTCGCCCTGATCACATACTCGGCCCGGACCGTGCCTGCCTTGGTGCGGAGCCTGCGCGGTGCGATCTCGGTGACCGCAGTGCGCTCGAACACGGCGACGCCCAGGCGCCGTACGGCCTCGGCCAGGCCGCGGGCCAGCCGGGCCGGGTGGATCGCGGCGCAGTGCGGGGTGAAGGTGCCCCCGAGCACGTCCGTGGCGGCGACTCGCTCGCTGGCTTCCCCCGCCGACAGGAGCCGCAGGTCCTGCTCGCCGAAGCCGAACGAACGCGCCTCCGCCACCTCGTCGGCGGCCCGCTCCAGTTGCGCCGGCGAACGGGCGAGCTGCACCGTCCCGCCCTTGGCCCAGTGGCAGTCGATTCCTTCAGCCGCCGCGACCCGGCCGACCTCGTCCACGGTGTCCTGCATGGCGCGGTACATGGCCACGGCCGGCCCGCGCCCGGCCATCCGTTCCAGCTTGGCCAGGGACGCCGGGAACAGGGCTGAGCACCAGCCGCCGTTCCGCCCGGACGCGCCGAACCCGGCGATCTCGCGCTCGCAGACAGCGATCCGCAGGCCTGGCTGCGCGGCCGCCAGGTAGTAGGCGGTCCACAGGCCGGTGAAGCCGGCGCCGACGATCGCCACGTCCACGTCGAGGTCGCCGGGGAGCGGGCTGCCGGGGGCGAGTTCACCAGGCACCGAACTGAGCCAGTAGGACAACGACCGGTAGTTCTGCTTGGAGGGCATGCCGACCATCGTGGCACGCCTGCGCCGCTGGTCAGGGTGGGACCTGTGCTGGCCAGCGAGGATCGGTGCCGGGCCCCCGGCGGTTTCCTGCCGCTCCGGCGATCGGGCATCCTTGTGCCATGTCCGCTGACACATCCGCGTTGCCACGGCTGCCACCGCCGCGCGATCCGTTTGGTATCTATCGGGTTTGCCTGGTGTGCCTGGGAAATATCTGCCGCTCACCGATGGCGGAGGTGGTGCTCAGCGATGAGCTGGCGCGGGCCGGGCTGGCCGGGCTGGTCCAGGTGGACAGCGCGGGCACGGGGGACTGGCACGTCGGAGGGCCGATGGACGCGGGGGCGCGGGCAGAACTGGCCAGGCGCGGGTACGACGGCTCAGCGCACCGGGCCAGGCAGTTCGAGCCTGCCTGGTTCCGCGGGCACGACCTGGTGCTCGCCATGGACCGCCGCAACCTTGCGAACCTGCGCCGGATGGCCCCGGACAGCGAGTCAGCGGGCCCGCGGCTGCTGCTCTTCCGGTCGTTCGATCCGGCCCTCGCCGGCGGTGGCGATGCGGCGGACCCCTACGACGGTGAGGTTCCCGACCCCTACGGCGGCCGCGGCGAGGACTACGCCCTGGCGTTGGGCCTTGTGACGGCGGCCGCGCGCGGCCTTACCGCGGCGCTGGCGGAGTTCCTCGAGGTCCCGGCGGCGGGGCCGGGCGGCTCGTGACCGCCCCGGCGGATCCGGCGAGCGGGCTGGCGCCGGACATCGCTCAACGGCTGGAGCGGCTGGCCGGCGCGGGGGTGCGCGAAGCCCGCCTGCTGGGCGCCCAGCACCGGTGGTCACTGCCGGGCCACGCTCGCCGAC
>DASWFT010000099.1:0-5540 GCA_036394075.1 Streptosporangiaceae bacterium | reverse complement strand
CGCCTTAGTAGGAGGCCAGGGCGTGTCCCGCAGATCTTCAGCCTGCTGCACGTCCGAGATCTACGGGACACGCCCCAGGCGGTCCAGTGCCGTCTGTATCCTCTTCTCCGATACGGGGATGGGAGTGCCCAGCGTCTGGGCGAAAAGGCTGACCCGTAGTTCTTCGATCATCCAGCGCACCGTCCGGGCATCCGCGCTGCGGCGCCCAGATGCATGCTCACCGATGGCTTGCTGGTAAGCGTCTGTCACCCGGTGCACGACCGTCATCCGCTCGGCGTCACGCCACGGAGCCTCTGGCATCTTCTCCAGCCGCCGGGTGATGGCCTGCAGGTAGCGGACCAGGTCGGGCAGGCGTCGCGACCCGGTCTCGGCCACGAACCCCGGATATATCAGCGCGGCGAACTGGGAGCGGATGTCGGCGAGCGCCGACGCAAGGGCCGGGCTGGCGGCGCGGCCCAGCCTGACCTCGACCTGGTGGGCCTCCGCGAGAACCCGCGCCACGGCCTCGACCACGGCGGCCGTGACGGCGGGCAGCGCTGACCGTCCCGCCGCCAGGAGGTGCGCGAAGCCCTCGGCGTCCCAGGCCGGGCCGCCCGCTTCCGCGATCACCTGGTCTGCCGCGCACGCCGCGCAGTCATCGAGCAGCGCGCCGGCGCCCGGGTACGGGTGCCGGCTCATGGCCAGTTTCGCGTTGACTGGCAGCCGGCTGGCGATGGAGGCTACGCCCGAAGGAACCTGGAGCAGGAGCAGGCGGCGGGTACCCCGCCACATGGCCTCGGTGGCCTCGGCCTCGGTGTCGAACAGCCGGACGTCGACCGCGTCGCCCGCGTCCGCGAGCGCTGGGTACGCGCGGACCTGCCCGGCGGTGAATACCCGGGGCAGCGAGCCGATGTCCCAGTTCCGGAGGCCGGAGCGGGTGATGCCGCGGGCCGCCTCGGTGAGCGCCGCCTGCAGGAGGGGCCGCAACTGCTGGCGGAGCACGCCCAGGTCCTTGCCGGTCGCGAGCACGCGGCCGGAGTCGACCACGCGGAACGTGATCATCAGGTAGGCGGGCAACCGGGACAGATCCCACGCCTCACGCGGGATCTTCACTCCGCCGAGGCGGCCGAGTTCGGCCGCGAGGACGTCCAGCAGGTCGCCGTGCACGGGACCCAGCCGGGCCAGCACCGCGCGGGCCGTGTCCGGAGCCGGCACGAAGGCCGTGCGCAACCGCTTGGGCAGCGACCGGATCAGCTCCGTCACCAGCTCCTCGCGCAGGCCGGGTACCTGCCAGCCGAACTCCCCGCCGTTCACCTGGTTGAGCGACGCCAGGGGGATATCGACGGTTACCCCGTCATCCGGCTCGCCGGGAGCGAACTCATACGACAGCGGAAGCCCGCCCCAGCGGCCGGGATAGTCGGCGGGGCCGATCTCGTCAGCGGAGGCCCCGACCAGATCGGCGAGAGAGAAGTTCAGCAGGTCGGGGTCAGCTGCCCGCGCATTCTTCCACCAGGTGTCGAAATGCCGGGCCGATGTCACGTCGGCAGGTATCCGCCGGTCGTAGAAGGCGAACAGGGCTGCGTCGTCGGCCACGATGCCGCGCCGCCTCGCCTTGCGCTCCAGGTCCTCGGCTTCCTCGAGCATGCGGCGGTTGTGGGCGAAGAACCGGTGATGGGTCTGCCAGTCGCCTTCCACCAGGGCGCGGGTGATGAACAGCTCCCGCGCCGCCGCCGGGTCGATGCGTCCGTAGTTGACCTGCCGCGCCGTCACGATCGGCAACCCGTACAAGGTGACCTTCTCGGCGGCCATCACCGCGCCGCGCCGGGCATCCCAATGCGGGTCGCTGTAGCTGCGCCTGACCAGGTGCGCGGCCAGCGGCTCCGCCCATTCGGGCTCGATGCGCGCGGTGGTCCTGGCCCACAGCCGGGACGTCTCGACCAGTTCGGCCGCGACTACCCACGGCGGCGGCTTCTTGGCCAGCGCGGAGTCCGGGAAGATGGCGAAGCGGGCGCCGCGTGCCCCCGCGAACTCGGTCAGCGCACGTCTCTTTCCGCGCGGCTTCTGGTCGCCGTCCTTCTTGCCGCCATCCCGCTGGTCGCCATCCCGCTGGTCGAGAGCCTTCATCCCGATGTGTGAGAGCAGGCCGGCCAGCAGCGACATGTGCACCCGGTCCGCGACATCCGCCGGGAAGCGGGGCTCTCGCGCTCCCGTGTCAGGCGCCGGCGCCGTACTTGCGGGCGGAACGGGGATCCCTCGTGAGGTATCGGAAGTGTGGTCATTTCCGGCGACGACGCCCAGGTCCCGCGCCGCCTGCCGGAGCTGGCCGTAGACGTCCTGCCACTCCCGCACCCGCAGGTAATGCAGGTACTCGCGGCGGCACATGCGGCGGAACGCGGATGTCGACAGCTCACGCTGCTGGTCGCGCAGGTAGTCCCAGAGAGTGAGGAAGGCCAGGAAATCAGACCCTGGCTCGGCGAAGCGTGCGTGCATGGCGTCCGCTGCCTCGCGGGAGTCCGTCGGCCGTTCCCTGGGATCCTGGATGGACAGCGCCGCGGTGATGATCAGCACTTCGTTGACACACCCGTTGCGGCCGGCCTCCAGGATCATCCGGCCGAGGCGCGGGTCCACCGGGAGCCGGGCAAGTTTCCGTCCCAGGTCGGTCAGCCGGGGCCGACCGCGGCCGGGCGAGAAGGCGCCGAGTTCTTCCAGCAGGCGCACGCCGTCCGCGATGTTCCGGGAATCCGGCGGGTCGACGAACGGGAAGTCCGCCACCTCACCGAGGTCGAGCGCTGCCATCTGCAGAATCACCGACGCCAGGTTGGTGCGCAGGATCTCCGGGTCGGTGAATTCCGGGCGCGAGGCGAAGTCCTCCTCGCTGTAAAGCCGGATGCACACGCCGTCAGACGTGCGGCCGCACCGGCCCGTGCGCTGGTTCGCCGACGCTTGGGAGACCGGCTCGATCGGCAGCCGCTGGACCTTGGTCCGGAGGCTGTACCTGGAGATCCGTGCGCTGCCCGGGTCGATCACGTACTTGATGCCCGGGATGGTCAGCGAGGTCTCCGCGACGTTGGTGGCCAGGACCACGCGCCGCCCCCCGTGGGGCTGGCCCCGCTTGCTTGTTTCGCCTCCGGCAAAAACGCGGTGCTGCTCGGCCGCGGACAGCCGGGCAAAGAGCGGCAGCACCTCCAGGTCCTCCCAGCCGGCCAGAGCGTCGGCCGTGTCCCTGATCTCCCGCTCGCCGCTAAGGAAGACGAGGATGTCGCCGGGCCCTTCCGCGCGCAACTCCTGCACGGCGTCCAAGATGGCCTGCACCTGATCTCTTGGTTCGTCAGCCGGGCGGTCCGGGTCGGCCAGGGGCCGGTAGCGCACGTCGACCGGGTACGTGCGCCCTGAGACTTCGATCACCGGCGCGTCAGCGCTCTGCTGGCCTGATTCGGCTCCGGCAAAATGCGTGCTGAAGCGATCGGGGTCGATCGTGGCCGAGGTGATGATGACCTTGAGGTCGGGCCGGCTCGGCAGCAGCCGCTTCAGGTAGCCGAGGATGAAGTCGATATTCAGGCTGCGCTCGTGGGCCTCATCGATGATGAGGGTGTCGTAGCGCAGCAGTTGCCCGTCGCGCTGCATCTCGGCCAGCAGGATGCCGTCGGTCATCACCTTGACCATCGTGTCGTCGCTGGACGTGTCGGCGAAGCGCACCTTGTATCCGACTGACGTGCCGAGCTCGGTCCCGAGTTCCTGGGCGATCCGCTCCGCCACGGCGCGGGCCGCGATCCGCCGGGGCTGGGTGTGGCCGATCTGGCCGGTCACGCCGCGGCCGAGCTCGAGGCAGATCTTCGGCAGCTGCGTGGTCTTGCCGGAACCCGTCTCCCCTGCGATGATCACCACTTGGTGGTCGCGGATGACCTCGGCGATCTTGTCCTTCAGCTGGCTGACCGGAAGCTCGGGCGGGTAGGAGATTGCAGGCACGGCGCCCCTGCGCGCCTCGACCCGGGCCGATGCCGCCTCCAGTTCCGCGAGGACCTGGCCGAGCGCGTGCTCGCGCGCCCCGGTGTCACGCAGCGCGGCGGCCCTCTCGGCGCGCCGGCCGAGCCGACGCTGATCGTGCAGCATCAGCCCAGGCAGGCGGGCTCGCAGCGTAGCGAGCGAGGGGGTCAAGGTAGCAATCTCCATGGCAGCGCACCGGCGTACTCAACAAGGATGGTCAGGAAAGACCAAGCTGCCCTAACGCTTTTGCGGCTCTACTGCTTCCCCAGCGCCGGCGCCCACGCCAGGATCACTCACACAGGGTCACTCCGCGGGTCGCTCACACAGGTCGATCACACCGAGGCGCGTTCCGCAACGGCTGGCGGGGATGCCCCGGTGGGGCCGGCCGGGAGCCGACGGGTGAGCGCCAGTGCACCGAGTGC
Organism: Streptosporangiaceae bacterium; assembly: GCA_036394075.1. GTDB lineage: Bacteria > Actinomycetota > Actinomycetes > Streptosporangiales > Streptosporangiaceae > JAWWPY01. Next base: position 1,155 of record DASWFT010000099.1, on the reverse strand, counting down.
CATCACCGCCGCGACGGCGAATGCGGCCGTGATGCCCAGTGGCAGGTTCCGGCCCGCGCCCGCGGCCACCGCCGCGCCGCCCACGCCGACGCCGATCGCGGTGCCGAGCACGTCGGCCAGGTTCAGTGACGCTGACGCCCACCCTTCCCGGCCGGGCGGCGCCTCCCGCAGCATCATCAGCGTGATTGGCGAGTACGCCAGCCCCATGCCCAGGCCCGCGACGGTCCAGGCGGCCAGGCCCACGGCCACCGGCACGCCCGGCTGCAGCAGCAGGACCATCCCGGCGATGCCGGCCAGGATGATCACCAGCCCGGCGCGCACCAGCCGGCGCCCGTCCCACGTCTGGCTGACCCGGGCCTGCACCCAGGCACCGGCGGTCCAGGCCAGCGTGGCGCCGGTCAGGGCCAGGCCGGCCACCACCGGGCTGCGGTGACGCACCGCGATGATCGAGAGGGTCACATAGGCGTCCGCACCGAAGAACGCGAACGTCAGCATGCCGCGGCTGAGGATCGTGGCCGGCAGCCCGCGGCGCCCGGTCAGGGTGCCGGGCGGAACCAGCCGGCGCAGCGGGGGCAGCCCGGCCAACCCGCCCGCCGCGATCAGGCCGACGCCGGCCAGGACTGCGCCCGAACTGGCCGCGAGCGTGAGGCCGGCCAGGATCATCGCGGCGCCGGCCGCCGCAGCGATGCCGTCGATCAGCCGGTGCTCCTCCGCACGCGGGGAGCCCGGCGGGCCCAGACGGATCAGGGCCGGCACGGCAATCGACCCGGTGACGGCGACCACCGGCAGCAGCCCCAGGAACACCCAACGCCAGCCGAACACGTGCGCCACCTCGGCGCTGAGGGCCGGCCCGACCACCCCCGGCGCGACCCAGGCCGTGGACAGCACCGCCATCATCCGGGCCTGAAGCGGACCGGGGAGGCTGCGGCCGATCGAGGCGTAGGCCACGGCCGGCACCGCGCCAGCGCCGAGGCCCTGCAACGCGCGGCCCGCGACCAGCACCTCCATCGAGGGGGCCAGGCCAGCGGCGGCCAACCCGGATCCGAACAGCACCAGCCCGGCGACGAACGGTATCGCGGGCCCGCGCCGGTCGGCCTCGCGGCCGGCCGCCACGATGCCGACCACACTGCCCAGCATGAACGCGCTGAACACCCA
>DASWFT010000098.1:0-5454 GCA_036394075.1 Streptosporangiaceae bacterium | reverse complement strand
CCTCCTCGTCGACGAACCGCCGGACGGTGATGAAGTGCGACCATTGCTCGTCGGTGAACTGCTCGCGGACGGAGAAGAAGTCCGTCCCGAGGGATTCCCCGAGATGTGCGCTCGTCACCTGCGTCATTGCTGGCTCCCCTCCGCGGTGAGGTCGGCATTGAGGAACGTCTCGACAGCGGAGGCCAGGCGTTCCGTGTCCGCGGCCAGCTCGAGGTGGCCGCCGTGGTAGATGCGCAGCTGGCTGTGCGGTATCAGCCGGTGAATGATCCGCGCGTTGCCCAGCGGGATGATTGTCATCCGCCAGCGGCATGGGACCACGTTGAGGGGTTTTCCGCCATGAGCATGGGACCACCCGGTCGCCAGTAACTGGACCAGCGGCGTGGTGCGTCGCTTGTCCGGTGTCATCCCGGTTTGATCTTCGCCAGTCGAGCGACTGGAGGTCGCCGGGATGGTGTTCCGGGAGGTGTCAGTGATCGAGATCCGTGAGGTGCTGCGGGCCTGGCTCGCGGGCAAGAGCGAGCGGGCGGTGGCCGCGCAGGCCGGCGTGGACCGCAAGACGAGCAGACGGTATGTGGCGGTCGCGGTGGCGGCTGGCCTGTCCCGGGCGGGAGGTGAGGAGCAGCTCACCGATGAGCTGATCGGGCAGGTCGTGTCGGTGGTGCGGCCGGTGCGCCCGGACGGGCACGGCGCGGGGTGGGCGGAGCTGGAGGCCCGCCGCGAGGAGATCACCGCGTGGGTGGCGGGCGAGGTGCCGGTGGTGAAGATCGGGATCTTGCTGGGGCGGCAGGGCGTGGTGGTCGCGGAGCGGACGCTGCACCGGTTCGCGGCCGAGCGGTGCGGGGCGGGCGGCAGCAAGGTGACCACGCCGGTCGATGACGGGCCGCCGGGCGGTGAGCTGCAGGTCGATTTCGGGTATCTGGGGCTGATCCCGGCGGGTGAGGGCAGGCGCCGCAAGCTGCACGCGCTGGTGTTCACCGCGTGTTTTTCCCGGTACCTGTTCGTGTACCTGACGTTCTCGATGACACTGGAGGAAGTCATCGCCGGGTGCGAGGACGCCTGGGAGTTTTTCGGCGGGGTGTTCCGTGTGGTCGTCCCGGACAATATGAGCCCGGTCGTGGCGAAGGCGGACGCGGTCAATCCGCGGCTGACCCGGGAGTGGCTGGAGTATGCCCAGGCGCGGGGGTTCGTCACCGACCCGGCCCGGGTCCGTCATCCCCGGGATAAGCCCAGGGTCGAAGCCGGCGTGAAGTTCGTCCAGGGAAATTTCTTCGCCGGGGAAGCCTTCCTGGACCTGGCCGACGCGCGGTCCAAGATGACCGCGTGGCTAGGGACGGCGAACGCCCGGGTGCACGGCACCACCCGGCAGGTGCCCGCGGTGGTATTCACCGGGCAGGAGGCGCCGTGCCTGCTGCCGGGCCCGGCGCAGCGGTACCAGGTGCCGTACTGGGCGGAGGTGAAAGTCCACGTCGATTACCACATTCAGGTGGCCCGGGCGCTGTACTCGGTGCCGTGGCGTCACGTGGGAGCCCGCGTGATGGCCCGCGCCGATGAGCACCTGGTGAAGGTGTACCTGCGGGACCAGCTGATCAAGACCCACCCGCGCAAGCAGCCCGGCGGGCGGTCCACCGATGCCGCGGACATGCCGCCGGGGGTGGAGGGGTATGCCACCCGCACCGTGGACCGCATCGTCGCCCAGGCCGCCGGCTACGGCCCGGCCACCGGGATCTACGCGCGGCGGCTGCTGGACGGCGACGCGCCGTGGATGATGATGCGGTCGGTCTACCGGCTGATCGGGCTGGCGAAACGCTACGGCCCGCCGGCCGCTGAGGCGGCCTGCGCGCGGGCCCTGGACGTCGACGTCATCAACGTCTCCAAGATCGAGTCGATGCTGAAGAACGCCACCGAGAACACCCCGGCAGCGGGCCTGGCCGCGGCGGCTGGCGCCGGGCCTGGCCGGTTCGCCCGGGACGCGGCCGAGTACGCCACCGCGACCGGGATACGGCTGCAGGTCCTCGACGGCGGCAGCGACACCGCCGACGCCGGATCCTGACCCGCCCCGCCAGCTGCACGCGGCCGCAAAAGCACGCCGCCCGCCCGGGCGCGCGCCGCGGCCCGTCATTTCATCCCCCTGATTTATTTCATCCCCGATTTCTTTTTATTCCTTTTCTTCTCCGCACGGAAAAGAAAAAGAAAGGCCCCTGCCATGACCAGCCAGATCCCTGACCAGATACCGCTGCCCGCCCCGCCCGCCGCAGCGGCGCCCGCCGCCGGCGACGCGCGCCGCTGCAAGCAGCCCGGATGCGGCGCCGGGCTGCCGGCCGCCACCGGGCGCGGCGCACCCCGCCTGTTCTGCGGCCCGGCATGCTCACGCAAGTGGCACAACGAGAACCGCCTGGCCCCCGGCGCCGCCGGGCAGCAGCAGGCCGCCGTGGCGGCCGGACCGCTAGCCGGCCTGCAGCAGCTGCTCGCCCAGGCCGCTGACCTGGCCGGTGCCGCCGCCGCCCAGCTGGCCGCCGCCGACCCCGGCCGGGTCACCGCCACCCTGGCCGCCGCTGACGCCGCCCGCCGCCAGGCCCAGGCCGAAACCGCCGTCGCCCTCGCCCAGGCCGCCGGGGCCGTCCAGGCCGAACAGGCCGCCACCGCCGCTATGCACGCCGCCCGGCACGACGCCCAGGCCGCGCTGGAGGCCGCCGACGCCGCCCGCGCCGACGCCGACGCCGCCGACACCCGCGCACAGGCCATCCGCGACCAGGCAGACACCCAGATCACCGAGATCCGCCAGGACGCCGGCACCGCCCTCGCCGAGGCCCGCGCCCAGGCCAGCGCCGCCCGCGCTGACCGGGACGCCGCGACGGCCGCTGCCGCCCAGGACCGCCACCACGCCGACACCGAGATCAGCCGGGCCCGGCAAGCCGAAGCCGACGCCCGCGCCGAAAACGACCACGTCCGCGCCGACGCCGCCCGCGAACGCGACGCCCAGGCCGCCGCCTGCACCGCCCAGCTGCACGCCATCCAGGCCCTGGCCGACACCTGGCGCGCCCGCGCCGAGCACGCCGAACAGCAACTCGACCTCGAACGCGACCACCAGCGCCGCCTGGCAGCCCAGCCCAGCACCGCCGCCAGCGGCAACGGCGACAGCGCGCCCGCAGCCCCCGCCACCACCCGGCCAGCCTCCGCCAGGACCACCGCCGGCGGCCAGCCCTGACCCCCTGCCCTCGCCCGCCCACCTGCCACCGGAAGGACCACGCCATGTCATCGCTGACCGACCCGCTCGGCCCCGACCTCACCGCCACCCTGCGCGCCCTCAAGCTCGGCAAGCTCACCGCCACCCTGCCCGAGCGCCTCACCCTGGCCCGCCAGACTGACATGCCCCACGCCGACTTCCTCCAGCTCATCTTGTCCGACGAAGTCGCCCGCCGCGAAGCCGGATCCATCGCCCTGCGCGCCAGGAACGCCGGCCTGGACCCCGCCATGCGCACCGAAACCTGGGACCCCGCCGCCGCCATCCGCTACAACCAGCAGCTCTGGAACGAACTGGTCTCCCTGCGGTTCCTCGACGGCCCCCACGGCGCCCTGATCCTGGGGCCCGTCGGCGTCGGGAAAACGCACCTGGCCACCGCCCTGGGCCACATCGCCGTCCGCCGCCGCCGCACCGTTCACATGGCCCGCGCCGACAAGCTGTTCAAACGCCTGACCGCCGCCCGCCTGGACAACACCCTGGACTACGAATACCGACGCCTGACCACCGTCGAGCTGCTCATCATCGACGACTTCGCGCTCCAGCCCCTCACCCCCGCCCAGACCACCGACTTCTACGAGATCATCACCGAACGACACCGCAAAGCCTCCACCGTGGTCACCTCCAACCGCGACGCCAGCGAATGGCTCCCGCTCATGACCGACCCGCTGCTCGCCCAGTCCGCCATCGACCGGCTCACCTCCACCTGCCACGAGCTCATCGTCGAAGGCGACTCCTACCGCCGCCGCCAGCGCCCCGCCCCACCCCCGGTTGACGGCACCGCCCCAGCCACGCCATGATGCTCACGCAACCCGGCTAGGTGGTCCCAAGGTCATGGCGAACCACTGGTCCCATGCCGCTGGCGGGTGACAGGATGATCTGCCATCGCCCCGGCGGTCGCGGCCCAGTGCGGTCACTACTGGACGTGCACGGCAACCTCGTGGTGGGCGACGCGCTCATCCGAGCGCCGGGCTGCTTCCTCCACGACGGCCCGCTCGTAGTCGGCCCGGCGAAGCCGCGGACCGTGTCCAGGTGCACAGAACCTCCGCACCCTCGGCATCTACGTCAAACCCCAGCACCGACGCCCTCGTCCTGCGCTCACCCGGCAAGACCAGCCCCGCAGCGGCGCTGACACGAAAGGACACGCTGATCAGCACGAACGCGGCCGGCACGCCCGCACCCTAATCCCCCCGCGTAGGTGCCCTCGTCATTCGCGTTCCACCACGCGAAGCCCTCGTTGCGGCGTCCACGACTCGATGACCAGCAACGTCGCCTCCGGGTTCAGCCGGGTGGTGACGACCTCGGAAATGTCGGCAAGAAACAGATCTCCAGCAGGCCCCTCGCCGATCGGCCCGGCGAGAACCGCCCGCCCGGCGATCTTCGCCTAGCCCGGCCACCCGGCCTCCTTACCCTCCCCTGGGTGAAACGCCGGACCATGCAGGGCGAACCTCGGATCCCGCCTCAGATCCGCCCCCTTGCGCGCCCCCGGCATCGACCCGAACCTGAGCTCACCGTCAGCGAACTCGCACTCGATGCCCGAGATCCGTGGCGAGCCGTCGGCCCGCAACGTGGCGATCGTCTTGTGCCTGCCCGCGTCGAAGAGCCGCCGCACCCGCGCCGCGAACTCGGGCTCCGCCTGCTCCACGTCCTTCCACGCTGCCATAGCCGCAGTATGTGCCCGATCCCTTTCCGTACACAGGCAACCTGTCATCATTTCGGGACATCGCTATCGCCGAGCTCGGCGACCGCCTCGCCGTCCTCGAAAACCCCGGCCGGGCCGGGCTGCTCGGGCGGGATCAGGAGACGCTGATGCCCTCGGCGCGTGCGGGCGCTCGCACGGAGCACATGGCGACGATCGGGCGGCTGCATCATGAGCGGCTGACCGACCGGGTTTCTTGGCCGAAACGAGAATTGCCGGGAACCGCTTTCCTGTCCCCGGATATGCAGGGTCCATAACTGGGTGCTCTGCGCCCGGCGCGCGGTCGATCTAGCGCGATTACGAGCCACGCAAAATCGGCAGGGATCGGCGCTACCAGGCAGGGATTCAGCGCTGCATGATATTTAATTCTGCGTGATGGCTGTCGACTCGGCCTGAGGGGCGCCGCCGGACAGATCCGGGCAGCGTCTTTTCGCGAGGCTGTCGCCACCGGGCATGGTTTCGGCCGGTGCAGTGAAGGTACCGACGGCGGGCGCCGCCTGGCATGTCGGAGGCGCCC
>DASWFT010000097.1:0-8116 GCA_036394075.1 Streptosporangiaceae bacterium | reverse complement strand
ATGCATGCCGCCGTATCCACGGCCAGCGCGGTGATGATCACTGGCCGGCGTCCCACATGGTCGGACAGGGAGCCGAAGATCAGCACCGTCATCAGGAGGAACAGCACGTAGACGGCGAACACGGCGGTGAGCGTGGTCGCCGAGAACCCCCACCGGGCCTGGTAGACGCGATACAACGGGGTAGGCGTGGCGGACGCGGCGAGGAACAGAACCAGCACTGCTGCCTCCAGCCAGAACGCGGCCGATCTCGCCAGCCTTGGCCGCTGGACTCGCTCTGCCTGGGTCGTCACGGTCAGCGCAGCCAGTCGAGCAGCAGGTCGTTCAGCTGGGCGGGGGCGTCCCGCGGTACCCAGTGGCTGGCGCCCGCGATCTCCGCGTAGCGCCACGGCCCCGCCACCCAGGCCGCTGACTGCCGCATCCGCTCGCCGTCGAGGTAGTGGTCGGCGTCCGACCAGATGCCGAGCACCGGCGCCTGGACCGGCGGCAGGCTGGGCTGCACCACCTTGGCGGCCTGACCTGCGAATGCGGCCTGGCGCCATCGTGCAAGCGTTAATGACACAGGTGCGGCGGACTAGCGGAACGGATTGATGACCCGGATTCCGGCGTAGTCCTGGCCGTCGCCCAGATCTTCGGACAGGACTTCTGCGCAGCCCATCGCGCGGGATGCTTCTATGATCGCGGAGTCCCAGTACGAGAGTTGGAACCGCTGACGCGTGGCCAGGGCCGCCATCAGGATCGCGCTCGTAACGTCCTGGACGGGGAAACGGCGGAATGACTCGATGAGCCGGACGGCCTGCTGGTGGGTGATGGGGTCCGGTCGGCTGGCGCGGGTTGCCTGCACGTAGAACTCCTGCAGCACCTGAACCGACAGTGCCAGGTCACGGTCGGCCAGGATGTCGTTGGCGCGCTTGGCCTGGTCCTGCTCCGCGGGGTCACGTGAGATCGCGTAGAGCAGGACGTTGGTGTCAATGAACCGCACGGTCGTGGACCTCGTCGCGGCCAAGCCGGTCGGCCGCGCGGAACTGGCCGATCTCGGCCTGCATCTCGTGCTGCAGCGCCTCCAGCCTCGCGAACTCGTTCATCCGCCCGGACAGCCGTTCGAGATACGCGACGACCAGTGCGCTCAGCGAGGTATCGCGCTGCGCTGCGGCGACCCGGGCGTTGCGGTACACGTCGTCGGGCACGGAGACCGTAATGTTCTTCACAGTTTCACAGTAACACGATTTACGTGGCCTGCGCCCCGCGCCGCGTAGCCCGGCATCGGTGATGCGGGCGATCCGGCCATCGTCGCTCCATGCTCCGTGAAATGCATGGCGGTCGCGGCATCCCGTGCGTGTGGGCCCTACGGCCCGTCCCCTCGCAGCACAGACCCGGACGCAGCACATCGGGGGGAGGGACAATGGAGGTGTGAGTATCGGCAACCTCGTCGGCGTGTCCCCCCGGGTCCGGGTGGGTGATGGCGATGCTGGTCGTGGACGAGTGGTTGCACGAGCGCGCGCCGGCTGGCCAGGTCGCTGATACGCTGCGCTGTGCGTGGCGGGGTGATCTCGGTGCCATGGGGACCCCCCTGCCTGACGAGTGTTTTGACCTGGTCTGGGTCGACGACGGCTCGATGTGGTTGTCCGGCCCCGAGACCACGTCGTGGCCGCGGGGCTACCCGCCAGGTAGCAACGCGGTGGGTGTCCGCTTCAGGCCGGGAGCTGGTCCGGCACTCCTCGGCATCGCCGCGTCGGAGGTGCGCAATGCGCGGGTCCGTCTTGATGACCTCCTACGACTTCCACGTCAGCTTCGACGAGTCTCGGACTGCGATCGAGTACAACTATCTCGGCCAGGCAGAGATCGAGACGGCCGGCCTGCCGATCGGCGAGTGGGACTAGCCGTTCGATCTGCACGGCTTGAGCGTCTTCCTCCGTGACGGCGACCGCGTCTTCCACACGTACTCCGCGTATGCCCGGGGCACAGACAACCTCGGCTTCATCAGCGACTTCCTCGACTTGACTCCACTCGGCCGGCAAGAGGCGTGGGAGGAGCCGAAGGGACGCGCGTCCGCGTCCGGGGCGGGGGCCGGTGATGCCGGTGTCCGCTACCACGATGAATATGACAGCTAGCCCGAGCGCCGGGCAAGGGCCGCGTCCCAAGGGTGCGCCACGGCCTCGACGCGTTCGGCGGGCCGCGTTCGGCCGGACCGCGCTCGGCGGCTAGCCAGCAAAGGCGCCATTACGCTGGCCGGTCGCTATTTAGCTAGTTTTGATTAGTGATAGAGTTCTCTTATGGAGCAGAACGGTTCGGGCCTGGCGGCATTGAGCAGCCTCGATGACCCAGTGCGCCGCCGCCTCTACGAGTTCGTGTCCGGGCGTGCTGAGCCGGTAGGGCGGGACGAGGCGGCTGCTGCGGCCGGGATCGGCCGTCCGCTGGCGGCCTATCATCTGGACAAGCTGGTTGGGCTGGGGTTGCTGGCGGCCTCATACCAGCGGCCCCCTGGCCGGGGAGGCCCCGGGGCCGGCCGCCCGGCCAAGGTCTACGCCCGTTCGGGCCGGGAGTTCGCCGTGACCGTGCCGCCCCGGGAGTATGAGTTGGCGGCACGCCTGCTTGCTGTGGCCGTCGAATCCGACCGCAGCGGCGCAAGCCGGGCCACGCTGCGCGACGCTGCTCAGCAGTTCGGCGCCGATCTCGGGAGGCGCTGCAGGCCCGCTGGTCCCGGCCGGGAGGGTAAGCGGCGGGCCACGGAGGCCGCGCTGCGCGAGCACGGCTTCGAGCCATGGCAGGACGAGGACGGCACCGTCCGGCTGCGAAACTGCCCGTTCCACCAACTGGCCGCCCGGCACACCGAGATCGTTTGCGGGATGAACCTGGCACTGATCGAGGGCCTCGTCGCGGGCGTCGGCGCGAGCGGGCTGCACCCCGCTCTCGATCCCCGGCCGGGATGTTGTTGCGTCGTCATCAGCACTGGCCAGTCGGCGGGCGAAACGCGGAGAACGGGACTGTCATGACGCACGAGCGGGCCCTCGATTCGGTTGACCTGACGCCGCCGCTGTCGGTGCAGGTCGCCGGTACCGCGCAGTCGTCCCGGCCGGAACTGCGGATAGCGGGCGAAAGGACAGCCGTCGACCTGAACGCGGCGCAGCGAGCCGCCGCCGACTTCCTTGCCGCCCTGGGGATCGACATCAGCCGTGAGGGATTGCGGGAGACACCGGCCAGGATGGCGCGCGCCTACGCTGAGCTGTTCGACGCCCAGCCGCTTCGGCTGACCACCTTCCCCAACGACGAGGGCTACGACGAGCTGGTGCTGGCGCGGGCCATCCCGTTCCGGACGGTCTGCGAACACCACCTGCTGCCTTTCTCGGGCGTCGCGCATGTCGGCTACCTGCCTGGTGAGCGCATCCTCGGCCTGTCCAAGCTGGCCCGCCTCGTCGAGCATTTCGCGGCCCGGCCGCAGACCCAGGAGCGGCTGACCAAGCAGGTCGCCGATTGCCTGACCGCGCGTCTTCGTCCGCGCGGTACCGGCGTGGTGCTGGAGGCCGAGCACACGTGCATGACGCTGCGCGGGGTGCGGGCCCTGGGCGCCAAGACCGTCACTTCGGCCCTGGATGGAACCTTGCGCACCGACGCACGCTCCCGGGCGGAGTTCTTCGCCTTGGTCGGCGTGCCGGGCTGAGCACGCCGCCGCGAGGCGGGAGGGAGAGGATCGCAATGACCGACGCACTGACGGCTCTGAGCACGGCCGGGGTCTCGATCTGGCTGGACGACCTGAGCCGAGAACGGCTGGTGTCGGGCAGCCTGGCCGACCTGGCCGCCCGTGATCACGTGGTCGGGGTGACCACCAATCCCAGCATCTTCGCCAAAGCGATCACCAGCGGCGACGCCTATGGCCCGCAGTTGCGCGACTTGTCCGCACGCGGTGTCGATGTCCGGGAGGCGCTGCGGGCGCTGACCACGTTCGACGTGCGCTGGGCCTGTGACGTGCTGCGGCCGGTATACGAAGCGACGGGCGGCGTGGACGGACGGGTGTCAATCGAGGTCGATCCCCGGCTCGCCCACAACACCGAGGCCACGATCGCCGAGGCGCGGGCGCTGTGGTGGCAGGTGGACCGTCCCAACCTGTTCATCAAGATCCCGGCCGCCCGGCAGGGGCTGCCCGCGATCGCCGCATGCCTGGCCGAGGGAATCAGCATCAACGTCACGCTGATCTTCTCTCTGCAGCGATACGACGCGGTCACCGGCGCCTTCATCGACGGCATGGAACGTGCCCGGCAGGCACGCCGCGACCTGTCGTCGATCAGTTCGGTGGCCTCCTTCTTCGTGTCCCGGGTCGATACCGAAATCGACTCCCGGCTGGACAAGATCGGGACCAGCGAGGCGGCCGGGCTGCGCGGGCGCGCGGCGATCGCGAACGCGCGTCTGGCATACCAGCACTTCGAACAGGTGTTCTCCGCGCAGCGGTGGACCGCGCTGAGCGCTGCCGGGGCCCGGCCGCAGCGGCCGTTGTGGGCCTCGACGTCGGTCAAGGATCAGGCCTACCCGGATACCCGTTATGTGGTCGACCTCGTCGCGCCAGGCGTGGTCAACACGATGCCCGAGGCCACCCTGCGCCTCGTCGCCGACCATGGCCAGGTACCCGCCGACTCGGTGCACGGCCACTACGACGAGTCGCAGCAGGTGCTCCGCCAGTTGCAGAGGCTCGGCATCGACTACGGCGATGTCGTGCAGGGACTCGAGGATGACGGCGTAGCCACGTTCGATAGCACGTGGGAGCGGCTCGGCGAGCAACTGGCCACCACCCTGCGGGCACAGTCAGCGCGACAGCGGAGGAGCTGACCATGGCCACGGACACTACGCATGCGCGTTCCAGGTCCCTCGTCGCGGTCAGGGCCTGAGGACGATCTTGCCGCGCGTGTGTCCCTGGGCTAGGTCCTGGTACGCGGCCTGGACTTCTGTCAGCGGGTAGACCTTGGCGATCGGGATTTCCAGCTGTCCCTTGTCGATCATCGCGGCCAGTTCGGCCAGCACTCCGGCATTGGCTGCGGCGCCGTTGCCTTCTACCTTGACGCCATACTTGGCGGCGGCGGCGAAGTCGGCGATGGTGTCGATCCGGTCAGGCTGGACGCCCAGTTCGAGCGCAAGTTCCACGTAGCCGGTGCCGACGGTGTCGATGAACGCATCCACATGGCCTGCGGAGGCGGCGCGGATCCGGTCGGCGACTCCCTCGCCGTAGGAGACCGGCGTAACGCCGTGGTCGGCGAGCCACTGGTGATTCGGCTCACTGGCCAGCCCGATGACCGTGGCTCCGGCGTTGACCGCTAGCTGGACGGCGATGGAGCCCACGCCACCCGCGGCGCCGGCGACGACGAGCGTGTCACCCGGGCCCGCCGCTACCGCCCGTACCGCCGCATAGGCGGTCGTGCCCACCACGAACAGGGCGCCTGCCGCCTCCCAGGGGACATGTGCCGGGCGGGGTACCAGGTTGTCGGCCTCGACGAGGACGAACTGGGCGTGGCTGGCCCGGTTGTCGGTGAACCCGATCACCTCATCGCCGACCGTGAATTCCCCGGCATCCTCGCCGGCTTCCGCCACCACCCCGGCTAGATCGCTGCCCTCGCCGGAGGGGAATGTCGTGGGCCACAGCGCGGCGAGGGCCCCGCTGCGGATCTTTGCCTCGCCCGGGTTAATCCCGGCCGCCTTCACCTCGACCAGAACCTGTCCGCGGCCGGGAACAGGCCGGCTGACCTCCACAACCTGCAGCACATCTGTCCCGCCGTACTGGCCGAACCTCACCGCCTGGGGCATCCCAGCACCTCCGTTGCACTCCCGTGCGAGGGCACAACCATGTGCCGCGCCGGTCTATGCCCGGCCTTCGCCCGCCGGGCAGGGTCGCGCCTCAGCGCGGGGCAGGGTTAAATCGCAAGCGGGATGCCTTGTCCGCGCCGAGGGAGCCGCCGTGACAACCGTGACCGACCTGGATCTGCCCGCCTTCGACTACATGGCCGCCGACCTGACCGGGGACGTCTACCACCAGCGGCTCGCCGACGTGCGCAAGCACGGCTGGCTGGCTCAGTCGCCGCTGTCGCTCGTGGTGCTGGACCGCGAATCTGGTGAGTTCTTCCTGCGCTCGAAGGCGACCGCCTTCCCCGGCCGGGAGATCGCCGACATTTTCGGCGTTACCGGCGGGAGGCTGCGCGAGCAGATCGACGCAAACATCCTGAACCTCACCGGCGCGCACCACCGGCGGTTGCGCGCCCTGGTCGGGCCGTCGTTCGGACCGCGGGCCGCTGACCGATGGCGCCCGGTGATGCGGGGATTCCTGGCCCGGCTGTGGTCCGACATCGAGTCGGCGGCGAGCTGCGAGTTCGTCGCCACGGTCGCCAAGCCCTACCCCTCTCTGACCATAACGGCGGTCCTCGGTGCGCCGCGCGAGGACGCGGCGCGGTTGCACGAGTGGTCCAGCTGGGTGCAGCGGCAGTTCGACATCCGCGCCCTGGCCAGCGAACTCGCCCAGATCGAGCGCGCGACAGCGGAGGCTTACGACTACGTCGAGGCGCTGCTGGAACAAAAGCAGGCCGAGCCGGCGGACGACCTGATCAGCGGCCTGCTCGCAGCCGAGGCCCAGGGAGACCGGCTGTCGCACAGCGAGTGCGTGAACCTCGTGATGAACGTGCTCGCGGGGGGCATCGACACGACGCAGAGCCAGCTAGCGCACGCGCTGCGGCTGTTCGCGGAACATCCGGACCAGTGGGCGCTCCTCGCGCAGCGGCCGGAAATGACCGCGCAGGCCGTCAGCGAGGTGCTCCGGTTCGAGCCGATCACGCCGTTCACCGCTCGGCTCTGCCTTGAGCAGGTAGAACACCGCGGCGTCGTCTTCCCGGCCGGGACGATCGTGGCGATCTGCGCCGAGCGGGCCAACCGTGAGCAGCCCGAAGGTGAGCACTTCGACATCACGGTCAGCCGGGAGGACCGGCTGCTGACCTTCGGTGCCGGGCCACACTACTGCCTTGGTGCCAACCTCGCCCGCGCGGAACTGGAGGAGGCGCTCGCGTTCTTCGCACCGCGCATGCCGGGTCTCGTCCTGGACGGCCCACCGGAACTGGGCGGCGTGGAGGGCATTTACGGAATCAACGCCCTCCCGTTGCGCTGGACCGGGGTCCGCCAGCCGGTCGGCGCCGCCCGTTGACCTGAGGGACGACTGGTTATGGCTTGGTTGCGACGCATTCGAAGGTGTACCCGAATGTCACGGCCCGCTGTGGGGACGCCACGGCGCTCATTCGCCTAGTGGTCTGGTCCCGACCAGACCACTCAGCCCGGGCGGTTAGTTGAGCGCGGGCGTGGCGTTGGCGAGGGAAAAGAAGGTGAAATGGGGGTAGGCCGGTGGCAGCATGGACGCGGAGCAGGGAGGGGCGGGCGGCGATGGTAACCGTGCACGACGTGCGGGCCTGGGCGATGTCCCTGCCGCGCACCGAAGAGCACCTGATTCATGATCATGTCAAGTTCCGGGTCGGGAAGATCGTCTACACCTCGGTTTCGCCGGACGAGACGGTCCTGGGCTTTGGCTTCCCGCGGGAAGAGCGTGCCGCGCTCATCGCGGCCGAGCCGGCCAAGTTCTGCCTGCCCCGGCTCAGCGACCAGCGCTTCCACTGGGTACACGCGTACATGGCCGCCGTCGGCCCAGCCGAGATGCGCGAACTGATCACCGAAGCGTGGCGCATGGTCGTGCCCAAGCGCCTCGCAGCCGCTCGTCTGGGCCCGCTGTCACCTGAACTGGATCTCAAGCCCGGTTGAGGTTTTAGGCTCGGGGGGCGACGGCGCAGAACGGAGGGACGGGCTGATGCGCGATGGCCAGGGGTCGGGGCTGTGGGCCCCGCAGACACGGGCGCTGACCGCGGGGCTCGTCCTGAGCGTTACCTTCGTTGCGTCGGAGGCGCTGGCGGTCGTGACCGTCATGCCCGTTGTCGCCCGTGATCTTGGCGGGCTCCGCCTGTACGGGTGGGTGTTCAGCGCGTTCATGCTGGGCAGTGTGGTCGGCATCGTGGCGGCCGGCCGCGAGGCCGACCGGCGCGGGCCCGCGATACCGTTCGTCGCCGGGCTGGTGCTGTTCGGATCCGGGTTGGCCGCCGCTGGCCTGGCC
>DASWFT010000096.1:0-1636 GCA_036394075.1 Streptosporangiaceae bacterium | reverse complement strand
GGATGTCGGCCACGTTGAAGGTCAGATGGTGAGGCGGTGCCGCCACCACCGCACCGCGGGAGGTGAACGGCCGGAAGATCCTTCCGTCGAATCGGCGGGAGTATCTTGGCTGGCTTACACGGCCGACCGCCTGGACGTTCGAAGCCGGGCCGGAGCACGTGCCGCTCGTTTCATGTTCCGAGCCCTTTCAGCTGAATGCCGTGTGTGGCTCGCCCCTATTCTCTTCATGCCGTGACCGGGACGTCCACCGGCCTGTGCCTGATTGGCGATCGGGCCATCTGCGGACCTGCTCTAGGGTGTCCAGACTCGGAATGGTGTAGACACATTGACCATCCCAGAGTGCGGCATGACGTCATGCTTGAGCGGCGCCCCAGAAGAGCGCGGCTGGGGTGCGGCCCCGGAGGCGATAGCCCTGGTGAGGCCGCTCGTGATTGTAGGACTGCATGAACGCCTCGAGACTGCGCTGCAGGGCCGTGCGATTGGTGAAGTAACGGCGGCGAAAGGCCACGCGCCAGTGCTCCTGCAGGATCGTGCCTTGGAGGCGTTCGACGAACCCGTTGGTCCAGGCGTGCCGCGGCTTGGTCCGCGTGTGGCGGAAGCCGAGCGCGCGGCAGGCCTCATCGAACGCCCCTTTGAACTCGGGGCCGCCGTCGGTGAGCACGCGGCGCAACCGCCAGCCGGCCCGGCGGTAGAGCGGCAGCACGACCCGACGCAGGAAGTGGGCGGCGGCCTCGGCCGTGTGCGCGGGCAGGAGCCACGCCACGCCGTAGGAGCACGCGGCATCGCAGGCCGTGATCTGCCAGACCTTGCCCACGCCCTTGAGCTGCCCGATGTAGAAGGTGTCCAGACACACCAGCTCGCCGGGCTCGCAGGCGGCCACATGCCGCGGCTGGCCGTGCTGAGCCTGCCACAGGGTGCGGCGCGTCCGCTCGGTGAGCAAGCCGGCCGTCTGCAGAGCGCGGTGCTCGAGCACGGTCAGCCGCTGCCGGCGTGTCGCCAGCCCCGCGCGCCGCAGGGCGCGCTGCACCGTGCTGGGCGCCACGCGCAGCTGCCAGCGATGGCGCAGGTATGCGGCGATCCGACTCGCGCCCCACGTCGCCGCGCTGACCGCCACGCTCAGCAGCAGCCGCTCCGTCTCCGGGGCCAGCTGCACCGGTCGGCCGGGTCGGGCGCGATGCCGCCGCGGATGCACCCCGTCCTGGCCGTAACGCTCCAACCGCTCGCGCCAGCGGTAGAACAGGGCGCGGGAAATCCCCGCCTCTCGGCAGGCCCGGCTGACATTACCCAACTGCGCCGCCCGCCGGATGACATGCAGCCGCAGGCCGTGTACCTTCTCGTCGAGGGTCATCGGTCGATCCTCCCAAAGTGGTTCCCCTGCCACGGGGTGGTTCACTCTGGGAACGATAGGCCAGATGGCCCTCACTGTTTCTGGTCACAAGTGTCAACACTATTCCGGCTCGGGACACTCTAGGCGGCTCTCGGCGCGTGGTTCCGCGCGCGGGTTAACGCGGGGCCCGTTCCGTCTGCTCCAGCCGCCCCCGGGTGGCCGCAGCGACACGTTCACGCGCTGCCGTCCTCCGGCTCCGCCAACCAAGGGCTACGTGGCCGCCGACCAAGACCGGCAGGGCGAGGCCAG
>DASWFT010000095.1:0-19254 GCA_036394075.1 Streptosporangiaceae bacterium | reverse complement strand
GACCCAGCCACACGCAGCACCGGGTGACGCCGCCGCAACGCGTGCGACCTGGCCTGTACCAGGTGCTGGATTCCCTGGGCGACATCCCCGCCCTGATCACCGGCCGCCGTCTGGACATCCTGGCCGGCAACCGGATGGCCCACGCCCTGCACACGGACTTCGACGCGCTCCCGCACCGCGAGCGCAACATGGCCCGCTACGTCTTCCTCGACCCTGCCGTCCGCAAGCTGTACGACGACTGGCCCGCGGCCGCCCCGCAGCCTCGTCGCTATCCTGCACGTGGACGTCGGCCGCCATCCCCATGACCCCCAGCTCGCCGAACTCATCGGCGACCTGTCACTGCGCGACGAAGACTTCCGCCGCTGGTGGACCGACCACGACGTCCTCAGAAACACCCACGGCACCAGGCTGTACCACCACCCGGTCGTCGGCCCTGAACTTCGAGATCTTCAGTCCCGCGGGCGACGAGGACCAGCGCGTCATCCTGCACATCGCCGAACCAGGCTCGCCATCCGAGCGGGGTCTGCACCAGCTGGCCCGCTGGGCGACCGAGGCATCCTCCCCGCTCCGCCGGAACTCTGCCGCCCTCGGCAGCTGATCAGCCGCGCTCGCTCAAGGTGTTCAGCAGGAGCGGGCGGGCCCTGGACGAGCCCGTGTCAGGTGGCGGGTGGGGCACCCAGGCCGGTCGGCGCACTGGTCTGAGGAGCCGAGATCCCGGCATAGCCTGGCTCTGGCGGCCTTTGAGCCCACCTTGGGAGACCTGGCCATGGCATCAAGGGCAGTGCAGCACCGTGGGCTGGCGCTGGCGGCCGCGTCGTTGGTGGTGATAACAGGCCTGGTCGCCGCAGTGCGGCCGGGTGGTGCCAGCGGCGAAGCCAGGCCGAACCCGAGTGAATCCGCCAGCGCGCAGTTTGCGGTCGGCCGGAAGATAGGCCCCCGGGGCCCAGCGCGACAAGACCCAGTGCGACAAGACCCAGTGCGACCTGGAGTCGCCACGAGTTGCCGGGTCAGTCCAGCTAAGTCGCCGCGGGGCGGGACACGTCCGTTGCTCGTTGTCCTCGGTGCCTCGTTCACCGCCGGCGTGGGGGCGCCGGGCCCGGCTGACAGCTGGGCGGTCCGGCTCGCCGAACTCATCAGGTGGCGTGCGGTCACGCTGGGGGTGCCCGGGATCGGCTACACGAGGCAAGGCGTCGATGATCTCGGCCCCCTCTCCCGGATACTCGATCGGCTGGATCTCGCGGCGCTTCATCCGGCGTTCATTGTCATCCAGGCCGGCCACAACGACTGGCGCGTTCCGGCCGCAGTGGAAGCAGAGCACGTCGCCGACCTGGTCGGGCGCCTCAGGAAGGAAGCCCCGGCAGCCAGACTTGCCTTCCTCACGGTGTTCTCGCCGCACGCCGCGAGAGCGACCACACTGGCCGCGGAGGCCGCCACGGACTCAACCATTGTGTCAGTCATCCGGAAGAGCGATCCGCGCGCGATCGTCATCGACCCGCTGCGCAGCCACTGGCACTTCCCGCAGGCTGTTGACAGGCTGCATCCGACGGCCCGCGGTGATCTCCTGATCGCCGAGCGCGTGGCGCGCTCTCTCATCCGGGCCGGAGCAGTCGCCACCTCAGCGTCACGACCGTCCAAGGCCAAGGTGGCCTGCACGGTCCTCGGCGACGCCCAGGATCACCTCGGCCGACGCCAGGCCGCGGCATGGCGTCGGGGAGATGACGTGGCCCGCGGTGCCCAACGGCTCGGTCGCGGCGGTGTCGTCCGCGGAGGCCGGTCTCGCCGGGCCGCACCGGGCCGCGCCCGGCCGCGGAGTCATAGCCAGGCGCTGATGACGTCATAAAACGTTCAAGGAAAGCCAATTTTTTCTGGATAAACCTTGCACGGTGTCATCAGGTGTGCTTGAAGGTGGCTGGATGTTGCGGGCCCACCATCAACGTCATGAGCACGCAATTCATCTCGGGTTTGGACGCTCCTGGTGCGGAGGTCAGGCGGCGTGTCGCCGAGGGGCGGGCCGCGCCGAGACTGATCCCGGCGTCGGTGCGGTCCCGGCTCGACCTGCTGAGCGAGCGCTGCGGTGACCGGCCGGCCTACCTCGATGCGGGGAGTGGCGAGGCCGTTACCTGGTCCCAGGTGGCCCGGCAGGCAGCCGACTGGGCCAGGTCGCTCGCACCGGGCACCGTCGTGGGGCTGCGTGCCGCCAACCCGGCGGCGTTCTGCCGCGCCTACCTGGCCGGACTTGCCGCTGGCGTATGTGTCGCGCCGCTCGATCCCGGCGCCCCGCCCGGCCAGGTCGACAAGATGCTTGACCCTCTCCAGGCTGCTGACCTCGTCGTCGACGGGGAAGAAGCCGCAGCCACGCTCAACGCCCTGGATGTCCATCTCTGGATCAGCTCAGCCGCGGGGCTGCGGCAGGCCCGGCGCGGCACCGCGACCCGGCTCGGCGCTCCTGGGATAGCAGCCCTGCTGCCCACCTCCGGAACGACCGGACGGCCCAAGCTGGTCCCGCTCACCGAGTCCCAACTGCTCGGGGCAGCCGCGTGCATCGCCGCCCACCACGCCCTGACGCCGCAGGACCGCGGTTACTCACCGCTCCCGCTCTTTCATGTGAACGCGCAGGTCGTGGGGATACTCTCGACGTTCGTCGCAGGCGGCAGCCTGGTCGTGGACGACCGCTTCCACGCTTCACGATTCTGGGCGGCCGCCGATGACTTCCAGGTGAGCTGGCTCAACCTCGTTCCAGCGATCCTCGGAATTCTAGGCGAGGCAGCGCCCCCAGCCGAGGCTGTCTCGCGGCGGGTGCGCTTTGCCCGGTCGGCCTCTGCGCCACTTCCCCTGACCGTGCTCGACCGGTTCGAAGCGAGGTCGGGTATCGACGTGCTGGAGACCTACGGCATGACCGAAGCGGCCGGTCAGATCGCCGCTAACCCATTGCCCCGCAGCCAGCGCCGGCCGGGCTCAGTCGGCTGTCCCACCGGGGTCGCGGTGCGCATCGTCGGCGCCAACGGTGGCGAACTGCCGCCGGCCGAGACCGGCGCGGTCGAGATCCGGGGCCGCCAGGTGATCGGTGCCTATCTCGGCCCGGGCCGGGCACCGATCCCGGCCCGCGGCCCGGACGGCTGGCTGCGCACCGGCGATCTCGCGTTCCGTGACTCCGGCGGCTTCCTCTACCTCGCCGGACGCAGCGACGACGTGATCAACAGGGGCGGCGAGAAGGTCCATCCGCGGGAGATCGAAGAGGTGCTGCTTTCCGACCCGCGCATTCGCGGCGCGGCGGTCGTCGGGCGGCCACACCGGCTGCTCGGTGAGGAATGCGTCGCCTACGTCGTGATTGATCCCGGTTATATCGGCTCGAGCCCGGATCGCATCGCCGGACAGCTGCTCGATCGGTGCCGGCAGGCGCTCAGTCCGCACAAGCAGCCCGCCAGCGTCATCGTCGTCGACACGCTGCCCGCCGGTCCCACCGGCAAGCTCGACCGCCGCGCCCTGCGCGCGGCCGCTACCGGCGGTCTTACGTCAGCCGCCGCTCCGTCAGCCGCCGCGCCGCGGCCGGAAAGCAGGACATCATCCCCAGACCGCTGCCAGTCCAAATGAACGATTAGCCCCTATGAAAGAGGAATCCACGATGAACGTCAATCCACTCAGCATGCCCCTTCGCAGTGTGAAGCCGCGCCAGGAAGGGCTCACCGTCGTCATCGACAACGGCATTCCCGCCGGCGTCTTCGCGGACGCGATCGCCAGCGCCGCCTACGGCATCGACCTCGTCAAGTTTGGCTGGGGCACGGCGCTCGTCACCCCTCGCCTGGAAGAGAAGATGGCCTGCCTGCAACAGCACGGCATCGGCTACTTCTTCGGCGGCACTCTCTTCGAGAAGTTCGTCGCGCAGGATCTCGTCGAGGATTACTTCGAGCTCTGCCAGCGGTACGGCTGCGGTTATGTCGAAGTCTCGGACGGCACGATTCATCTGCCGGGCGCGAGAAAGGCGCAGCTCATCGCCCGCGCCGCCAAGGAGTTCATTGTCTTGAGCGAGGTGGGCTACAAGGACGCTGAGCGCTCTGCCGCGCTGACCGGCGATCAGTGGGTGTCCTTCATCGAGCAGGACTTTGCGGCCGGAGCGACCCGCGTCGTGACCGAGGCGCGGGAAAGCGGCCGCAGCGGCATCTGCGACCCGAGCGGGCAGCCGCGCTTCGACGTCATCGAGCAGATCATCGACAGCGGCGCCGACTGCGGGCGGCTCGTCTTCGAAGCGCCGACCAAGGAGTTGCAGGCCTTCTTCGTGACCCGTTTCGGCAGCGACGTCAATCTCGCCAACGTGGCGCCAGGCGACGTGATCGCGCTGGAGACGCTCCGCCTGGGGTTGCGTTCGGACACTCTCGCCCATTTCGAGCTGGAGCGGCGCCAGGAGCCGAGCATCCATGCGTGAGACACGCGACGCTTGCCATATCGCCATTCCCACCCACGACCTTGACGCGGCCGTAGCGTTCTATGTTGACGGCCTGGGCGTGAAACTTGCCCGCCGCTACCCGGACCGGGTGACCTTCGACTTCTTCGGTGACCAGCTGGTGTGTCACCTGAGCAAGAACGTCCCGGCCGAGGCGATTGCCTACCCGCGGCACTTCGGCGTCAGCTTCGCCGGGCGGGCAGACTTCAACCGGCTGCTGCGTCTGGTGGAGTTCCGCAAGCTACCCGTGCTGGCTGGCCCGTCGGTGCGCTTCGAGGGCATGGCCGAGGAACACCGCCAGATCTTCCTCGCCGATCCCTCGAACAACGTGCTCGAGTTCAAGCAGTACGACGATCCCCGCCTCATGTACTGATGCCCCGGTCAGCGGCGGTAATCCCAGGTGGCGCTGGCCACCTTCGATTCATATCGGACCGTGATCTGTGGATGGTGTGCTGATGCCACGCCAGCGACTCGACCAGGTCGACGCCATGCGGCCGATGAAGCAGGCGGGCGTGCTCAGCACGCACGTGCTCCTATTCTTCGCGCCCGCGGCGGCCAGCGTCAGCTCAGGTGCTGCGCTGCTGCTGTTGCACGTTTCCCGCGAAGGATTCTTCTTTGTCTCCGCATGCATGCTGACCTATGCCTATCAGGACATCGGCCGGGCTGGCCTGGGCCGCTTCTACCGGCGCCGATTCGTCTCGGTCGGCATCCCTTACCTGTGCTGGACTGTCGTCTATTTCCTCTATGGGCTGCCCACAGCGCATTACGCGAGCCCGGCCGCCGCGCTGGAGCATTTCGTCTACCTGATACCCACCGGCTATTACCAGCTGTACTTCCTGCTTGTGATAATGCAGTTCTACATGGTGTTCCCGCTCGTCGTGATGATGCTGCGCCGGGCGAGGGGCCACCACGGCGTGATCATCGCTGCCGCCGCGCTGATCCAGGTGACGCTCACCATCATGATGCACTGGCAGGTCATGCCGCCGCTGCTCCGCAACGTCTGGGCGCAGCGGGAGGCCACGACCTACGTCCTGTACCTGACCGGCGGAAGCGTCGCCGCCTTCCACCTGGACGCGGCGAATGACTGGCTGTGCCGGAACGCGCGCCTGGTGATCATGCTGACCGTACTGGCGGCGCTCGGCGCGGAGGCCGTCTACTTCCTGGCCGAGACCGGCATGACGACCGCGCTGGGATCGGGCAATGACCCGTTCCAGCCCAGCGTCATCCCGTTCAACGCGGGCGCGATCGCCTGCTTGTACCTGGTTGGCGTGGCGTTGGTGAAGCCCGGGCGATCCCGGCGGCTGCGCGCCGCGGTGCGCTCGGGCTCCGACAACTCCTACGGCATCTACCTGGCCCAGATGCTGTTCATCAGCGCGCTGATCTGGCTCGGCTGGGCAAATCTGGACTCCGTGGTGTGGTGGCCGCTGCTTTGCGCGGCCACCGTTGTCATCGTCTACCTCGGATGCGTGGCATTGACCAGCCTCCTCGCCCGGACTCCGCTGGCCGTGCCGCTCACCGGCCGCCAGCAGCAGCCATGGGCGACGCTGATGGCCTGGCGTTCGACACCCCGGCCCGCGCCTATCGAGACCTCTGATTGGGTGCACCCCGACCGGCCACCGCGCGCCACCGAGCCGCCTGGGCATGTGCTGACGGGGCGGGGCCGGGCAAGGGATGGGCGCCTTCTGAGCGGAGGCCGTCGAGGGTGATCGCCAGCGTCCGTGTCTGGGCGAACTGGTCGAACGGCGCGTCGGGGTTTGCGCTGGGGCGGCTGAACTGCTCGATCAGAGAGGTGATGTCGGTCGCGGTGACATCGCCGCGGAGTGCACCTGCGGTCTGGGCGCGCTTGACAAGGCGGGCGAGCAACCGGGTGCTGCGTTTGGCGATGGTGATCATCTCGTCGGTGACCTCGAGGGTTCCCGCGAGGGGGGCGAAGGCTCCGGCGTTGAAACCGACGCAAGCGCGCACGTAACTGCTCAGCGCCTCCCACGGCTCATCCATCGCCAGGCTCTGCTCGGCGGCGGCGATGTTCTGTTCCATCGCGAGCACGCACAGCCTCTGCAGCAGTTCGGTCTTGCTGCCGTAGCGCCGATAGAGGCTGCCCATGCCGACACCGGCCCGCTCGGCGACGGCAGAAACCGGGGCGTCCCAGCCCTGCGTCGCAAACACCTCGCGGGCCGCGTCGAGGACCTTGCGGTCGTTGCGGGCGGCCTCCTGCTGACGTCCCCGGAAACCGGTCACGGGTCGAGAGTAGCCGCTTGCGGAGCAAATCGCTCCGTCTTACACTCTGCGGAGCGAAGTGCTCCGATAGAGAAGGGACCCTCATGCAGGTAATCGTGCTCAGCGAGTTCGGCCCGCCCGGGGTGCTGATGCCGGCGACGGCGGATGACCCGGTGCCCGGCACAGGTCAGGTCGTCATCGCGGTTGACTTTGCGAACGTAACGTTCGTGGAGACGCAGTTGCGGGCCGGACAAGCTCCGTTCCCGGTGCCGGCCGACGGCTTGCCGATGATCCCCGGCAACGGGG
This sequence comes from Streptosporangiaceae bacterium, assembly GCA_036394075.1. Classification (GTDB taxonomy): domain Bacteria; phylum Actinomycetota; class Actinomycetes; order Streptosporangiales; family Streptosporangiaceae; genus JAWWPY01. The sequence continues at coordinate 12,293 of DASWFT010000095.1, read as the reverse complement.
TGGGTGGCACCATCGCCGCGCTCGGCCCGGGCGTGGACGCCGCCTGGCTGGGGCGACGGGTGGTCAGCAGCACGGGAGGCTCCGGGGGCTACGCGGAGCGCGTCGCGGTCCCCACATCCGCTCTGATCGAGATCCCCGCCAGCGTGGCGATCGATGATGCGGTCGCATTGCTCGCTGACGGGCGCACAGCGGGGGCGCTGGTGCGCGCAGCCGCCCTGCGGGCGGGGGAATGGGTGCTGGTCGAGGCGGCCGGCGGCGGGGTCGGCACCGTGCTCACGCAGCTATGTGTGCGGGCCGGCGCGCGCGTCGCCGCCGCCGCCCGAGGCGAAGATAAGCTGAAACTGGCTCGAGACCTCGGCGCTGAGTTGGCCGTCGACTACGACGCGCCTGGCTGGGCGGCGCTCGTGCGGGCCGCAGCCGGCGGCGTCGACGTGGTCTTCGACGGCGTCGGCGGGGCGATCGCCGCCGAGGCCTTTGAACTGCTCCGCGCCGGCGGGCGCATGCTCAGCTATGGCCTGGCCAGCGGGTCCTTCGCGGGGATCCCGGATGACATGGCGGCCGCCCGGGATGTGACCCTGCTGCGCGGTGTTCCGGTCGGCCCGGCCGAGGCCGTGGAACTGACCCGCGCCGCCCTCGACGAGGCGGCCGCCGGCCGGCTGCGTCCGGTGATAGGGCAGCGGTTCGGCCTGGTCGACGCCGCTAAGGCGCATGCGGCGATCGAGTCGCGCTCGACGATCGGCAAGACGCTGCTGGAGATCCGATGACCGAGGCGGCGCAGTGCCAGTCCGCTGGCGTCGCGAACCCCGCTGTACCGCTGGCGGTGGGTCGCTACGGGCGGCGGCGCATCCTGCTCATCGGGATGGCCGACTTCACCACGGTGCGCCCGATAGGCAGCCGCAGGTCAATCCGCACCGGAGGCATCGTCCCGAGCTCGCACGGCATGATACAGGCGGTCGCGTTGCCGTGCAGGTCCACCACGTTGTCGAGGTTCCACCGCCAGCCCTGCAGGCAGGACGACGCCGCGAACGTGGCCGCGGGCATACCCCCGTGAACCGCCGGCCGGAGCCAGGCGTCTTACTCAATGAGGAAGGTGATTGGTGATGGGCAGCACGGCGACCACGCGGGCCGACTGGGAGCAGGCCCCTGGAGATCTGTTTCTCACGGAGCGTGCCACGTCCGGCCTGCGTGTGGCCCGTCGTGGCAGGCCCGGCAAGCGCCTGGTGCGGCGTGACGTCGCCCGCACGTTCCTCCAGGTCCTCAGGAGCGCGCTGCGGTCCCCGCGGCGCGGCGGGAGGCTCCCGGGCCGACCGTGAGGATGTCGATGCTCAAGGCCAGGACCCACAACGGAAACAGCAGCTCCACCCAGGCGGAGATGCCCACGCCGAACAACAGCACCACGGCGGTCGCGACCCCCGCCGCGACCAGCCATCTGGACACGATCTCGGTGCGGCGCGCGATGGTGACAGTCGTGAGCGTGAAGACAGCCGCCATCCGCATGGCGTAGACGTTCAGCAGGATCGAGGTCGCGCTGCGACCCAGGGCCAGGGTGTCCGCCCCCGGCGCGCCGGACGAACGGGACGACGACACCGTGATGAGCCCGCCCGCAACCGCCGCCGCCACGAAGAGCATGCCGACGAACAAGAGACCGCTGCCCAGAAACACCGTCGCGAAGAAGCGATCCTCGCGCCCGCCGATCCGGTCCCTGATCACGCCGATGAACCACAGGAAGGCGATTCCGGCGAACGGGACGAGGTTCAGTGCGATCGACACGGCCGCTCTTCGCCCCGAGTCGGTCAACCAGGTGCCGGCGTGGCCGGGATTGGCCGGTGTTGAGACTCTGAGCAGCACAAGCGACGAGATGAGAAGCGCAGAAAAGACGATGCCCGCGAAGGCGGCCGCGCGAGGCGTTTTCAGTGCGGCGCGCCCGGCGCGCTGCCGATCGTGGTCAGTCGGTTCCCCGGTCATGGGCCCCCCTTCACCCGCCACATGAATGGCCGACAGTCTGCCAGCGATCACGGCCGCCGGCCTGTGTGCGCGCCGCGGGCATGCTGGCCGCCGAAAAAACAGACCACCAGCCCGAACGAAGGTCGGCGCGGACCGCCGGAGTACGTGAGTTCGGGCTCAAGCTGGAGCAGCTTGAGACGGGTATCGGCCGTGCATCTTTGTATGGTGGACCAACCGGCCGCCCCGCTGGATCGCGTCCACACCTGGCCCCGCACCCGAAGCCGAGGGGGAGTCATGATCTTCATCGTCGTCAAGTGGACCATCAGGCCCGAGCGGAGCGGCGAGTGGCTCACGCTCGTCGATGACTTCACCCAGTCCACCCGCGGCGAGCCGGGCAACATCTTCTTCGAATGGTCCAAGAGCGTCGACAACCCGGACCAGTTCGTGCTGGTCGAGGCGTTCGGAGACGACGCGGCCGCGGCGCATGTGAACTCCGACCACTTCAAGGCGGCCATGGCCTGGATGCCCGACGTGGTCGCGGAGACACCGGACATCATCAACGTGCAGATACCCGGGGACAACTGGTCGAAGATGGCCGAAGTCACCCCGTCCCGCGGCTAGCCGGCCGGCCCGTCGCAACACCTTTCCCGGGGAACAGGTTCCAGCGGGCCGCGCCGGCGAAGTCCCTGGCCCGCTCGAAGACGGTGTAATCCAGCCTGGCCTCGCTGTCGGCGACGGCCTGGTCCAAGTCGTGATCGCATAGCTCCAGGACGGTGTCGAAGTCACGGCGCACCGGCTGGAGAAGGTCGTAGCCCAGTGAGCGGTGCAGCCGCGGGTAGAGCGGCTTGAACAGCCGGGCCCGCTCGTGCAGGCCCGAGGAGTACGACATCATGTCCTTGGGCCGCCGCCGGACATAGTCAGGCAGCAGGTCGGCGAACGCCTCACGGATGATCCACTTCTCCTGCCCGTCACGCATCTTGAAGTCAAGCGGCAGCCGCATCGCCAGCTCGACGAGGGAGCTGTCGAGGAACGGCACCCGGAGCTCCACACCATGGCCCATGCTGGCCCGGTCGAGGCGCTGGAGCTCGGTCCGGCAGAGGTTGCGGATCTTGTGCAGGAACAGCCGGCGCGCCTCGGCAGGCCCGATACGGTAGTACATCGGGTAGCCACCGAACAGCTCGTCAGAGCCGTCGCCGGAGAGCACCACCTTGACCCCCAGCTCGTGGATCCGGCGGAAGAGCGGCACCGACACCACCGCATTGATGATGTCGCCGTACTCGGTGAGCTCCGAGATGCGGATGGCCTCGCGGATATCGCGCAGCCGGATGTCCCGCGGCCGCAGTTCGATCACCTCGTGCGGCACCCCCAGCTCGGCGGTCAGCCTGCGCGCGTAGGTGAGGTCCTCGCTGCCCGGCGCGCCGATGGTGAACGCCACGCAGTCGGGGTGCATCTCGCGCACGTGCAGCAGCGCCAGCGAGCTGTCCACCCCGCCGGAGAAAATCACCCCGACGGTCAGGTCGGTATCCACCCGCACCCGGATGCTGTCCTCAAGCGCGGCCCGGACCAGCTTGGCCGCCTGGTCAGGATCCTCGATCGGCGCCTGGTCGCCGAGCCGCAGCAGGTCGAAGTACGGCGTCAGGCTGGGCCCGGTGACAGCGTCCGCCCAGCCGTGCTGACCTGGCGGCACCTCGGTGATCCGGGCCCCCACCGGCACCAGGGCCTTCACCTCCGACGCCAGGTGCAGGCCGCCGCGCCGCGACCAGTACAGCGGCTTCACCCCGAGCGGGTCGCGGGCCAGGTAGACCCGTCCGGTGAACCTTTCCACGAGCGCGAACGCGAACTCGCCACGCAGGTGGCTGACCGCGTCCTCGCCCCACTGAAGGAATGCCTCCAGGACGACCTCGGTATCGCTGTCGGTGCGCAGCCGCCGGCCGAGCCCCGTCAGCTCGGCCCGCAGCTCGCGGTAGTTGAAGATCTCGCCGTTGTAGCAGAGCACCCACCGGCCATCGGCGGACACCCAGGGCTGAACAGCCCGGTCCCGGTCGACGATCCGCAGCCGCTGTACCCCGGCCAGCAGGCCGCCTTCGCACAGGACTTCTTCCAGCTCACCGCGCGGGGCCAGGGACTCGATCATCCGGCGGAACGTCGGCAGGCACGGATCCGGGCCGACGATGAGGGCGATGCCGCACACCGGGGATCAGCCGCCGGATCCCGCGTAGGCCCAGTCCCGCAGCACGGCGGCCGCAGCCGGCCCGATGCACAGGTGCCAGGCCTGGCCCTCGTCGATGACGTTGATGTCGCCGACCCGCTGGCAGCCCAGCAGGAGCGCCTTCAGCGCACTATCCGCGCCGAACTGGCGGAACCAGGTCATCTCGACATCCACGGCGTAGCCCACGCAGTGTGAGCTGGGCAGCGACGCGGCGTACCCGAGGGCGCGCAGCCGGTGCTGGTGCTCGACACTGCGGGCGAGGCTGGTGACCCACAGCTGCGGCGTTCCCGGCGGCGCGGCGGCGGCGAACTCCGTTGACAGCTGGTTGAGCAGCGCCACCACCTCGGGCCGGGCGAGGGCGTGGCGCAGCCCCGCGGTGCGCGGGACCCGGTCCGGACTGGCCCGCCGCTCCACCGCTCGCACCGCCCGGGCCAGGAATGCCTGCGCCTGACGGCGGTACTGGAAACGCAGCTGCCCGCGTTCACGGAGCGGTTCGAGGTCGACGAGGTCAGCGCAGTTGAGCAGGTCCGCGTCCGTGCGATAGCCGGGCGAGCGCCCCCACCACATGATCTCGATCTGGGCGAACAGGTGGATCCGGATGTGCGCGGCAAGATCCCCGGCCGAGTTGCGGGTACCCGGCTGGTAGTTCCGGACCTCGCGCAGCAGCCGCTCAGCCGCCTCGTCCATCCCGTTCGGCGTCGCGGACAGGACCGTGGCGAACTCCGGGTCGGCGATCCGATCAGCAACGACCCGCTCCGCCTGGGCGACGTCATCCGGGCCCGCATGACCGCCGATCTCGACCAGCAGGTCGGCGACCGCCTCCCGGTACCCGGTCAGATCGGGGGAGGGCAGCGTTAGGTCATGAATGGCATGGGTATTCCTGGTTGGCATTGTGTGATCCATGACGTAGGAGCCGGGGAAATCCAGAAACGGAGAGTAACACAACGAATACCTGGCGTCACTGTACTTTCAGCAGTTCGGCGCCCTGGCCGAGCCCGTGGCGGCCGGGCTGGTTTGCGGGAACACTAGGAGCTGGAGCCGGGAGTCGCAGGCTGACGGACCGATCGGGGCGTGAAGCCGCCACGGAAGGAGCTGCCGGTGCGAGTTCATGAGCGCGCAGGCCAGCCGGCCAGGCCGGCCGATCTTGTTGACGTTGCCGGGCTGGTCACCGCCTACTATGCCGAGCATCCCGATCCGTCGGTACCGGAGCAGCGGGTCGCATTCGGCACGTCGGGGCATCGCGGCTCGGCGTTGCGGCTCGCCTTCAACGACGATCACATCGCCGCGACGACGCAGGCGATCTGCGAGTACCGGGCGCAGGCCGGCATCACGGGTCCGCTCTACATGGGCCGGGACACCCATGCGCTCTCCGAGCCGGCCTTCGTCACGGCGCTCGAAGTGCTCGCCGCCAACGGGGTGCCGGTCCGGGTGGACAGCAGGGATGGCTACACCCCGACGCCCGCGGTGTCCCGCGCCATCCTGGCCCACAACGAGGCAGGAACACACGGCCTGGCCGATGGGATCGTCGTCACGCCGTCACACAACCCGCCGGAGGACGGCGGCTTCAAGTACAACCCGCCCGATGGCGGCCCGGCCGGATCGCAGATCACGTCGGTCATCCAGGACCGGGCCAACGAACTGCTCAGCGGCGGGCTGCGGCAGGTCCGCCGGATCAGCTACGCGCGGGCCCGCGCCGCCACCAGCGCCGATGCCTTCGACTTCGTTGAGGAGTACCTGGCCGGGCTGCCGCAGGTCGTGGACCTCGACCCGGTGCGGGAGGCCGGGCTGCGGATCGGCGCCGACCCGCTCGGCGGGGCCAGCGTCGCCTACTGGGGCGAGATCGCCAGCCGGTTCGGGCTCAACCTGACCGTGGTCAACCCGGTGGTCGATGCCACCTTCCGGTTCATGACCCTGGACTGGGACGGCCGGATCCGGATGGACTGCTCGTCACGGTACGCGATGGCCTCGCTGATCGGCCGCCGGGCCGAGTTCGCGATCGCGACCGGCAACGACACCGACTCCGACCGGCACGGCATCGTCACGCCGGACGGCGGCCTGCTCGACCCCAACCACTACCTCGCCGTGGCGATCGACTACCTGTACACCCACCGCGAGGACTGGCCCGCGGCCGCCGCCGTCGGCAAGACCATGGTCAGCTCCTCCATCATCGACCGGGTGGCCGAGGCGGCCGGCCGCCGGCTGACCGAAGTGCCGGTCGGGTTCAAGTGGTTCGTGCCCGGCCTGCTCGACGGGAGCATCGCCTTCGGCGGCGAGGAGAGCGCCGGGGCGTCCTTTCTGCGCCGCGACGGCCGGGTCTGGACCACCGACAAGGACGGCATCATCCTGGCGCTGCTCGCCTCCGAAATCACCGCGGTGACCGGCCAAACCCCCAGCGAGCACTACCGCGACCTCACCGCCCGGCTGGGTGACCCGGCCTACGCGCGCATCGACGCCCCCGCCACCAGGGCGCAGAAGGCCATCCTCGGGCGGCTGTCCGCGGATCAGGTCGACGTGGCGGAACTCGCCGGTGAGCCGGTGCTCGACCGGCTCACCACCGCGCCCGGCAACGGCGAGCCGCTCGGCGGGCTGAAGGTGATCACCAGATCGGGCTGGTTCGCGGCCCGGCCATCAGGTACCGAGGACGTCTACAAGCTTTACGCAGAGTCGTTCCTGGGTGCCGATCACCTCGCTCGCATCCAGCAAGAGGCACAGCACATCCTCGACCGGGTGCTCAAAGACAGCGTTGTCAGGGAGGCATGAGATGGCCGAACCGCGAGTACTGGGGATCGTGCTGGCCGGCGGCGCGGGCAAACGGCTGGCGCCGCTCACGGCGGACCGGGCCAAGCCCGCCGTGCCGTTCGGCGGCCTGTACCGGCTGGTGGACTTCGCACTGTCCAACCTGGTCAACGCGGGCATCGTGCGAGTCTGCGTGCTGACCCAGTACAAAAGCCACAGCCTGGACCGGCACATCACCACTACCTGGCGGATGAGCGATCTGCTCGGTAACTACGTGACGCCGGTGCCGGCCCAGCAGCGGCTGGGCCCGCACTGGTTCACCGGCTCGGCGGATGCCATCTACCAGTCGCTGAACCTGATCTACGACGAGCGGCCCGACCTGGTGATCGTCTTCGGTGCTGACCACGTGTACCGGATGGACCCGCGCCAGATGATCAGCCAGCATGTGGAGCGCGGAGCGGGTGTCACCGTGGCCGCCATTCCGGTGCCACGGGCCGAAGCCACCGCGTTCGGCGTGATCCAGACCGGGCCGGACGACCGGTCGATCGAGGCGTTCCTGGAGAAGTCGGCTGACCCGCCCGCGCGGCCGGGCCACCCGGACGAGGCCTACGCCTCGATGGGCAACTACGTGTTCACCACGGACGTGCTGGTCGAGACGCTGCGCAAGGACGCGGTCGACCGGGCGAGCCGCCATGACATGGGCGGGGACATCGTCCCGATGCTGGTGAGCGAGCGCAGTGCGGATGTGTACGACTTCCTGACCAACGAGGTGCCTGGCTCCAGCGTGCGTGACGAGGGCTACTGGCGCGACGTCGGCACGCTTGACTCCTACTTCGACGCGCACATGGACCTGTGCGCCGTCCACCCGGTGTTCAACCTGTACAACGACCAGTGGCCGATCCTGACGCGGGTGGCGTCGCAGCCACCGGCCAAGTTCGTGCACGACTCGGGCGATCGCGTCGGGCGTGCGATCGACAGCATGGTCAGCAACGGGGTCATCGTCTCCGGTGGCCTCGTGCGCGAGGCCGTGCTCTCCCCGGGAGTCAGGGTGAACAGCTGGGCGCGGGTGGAGCGGGCCGTGGTACTGGACAACACCATCATCGGCCGGCACGCCGTGATCGAGAACGCCATTCTCGACAAGAACATCGTCGTTCCCGATCGCGTCGTGATCGGCGTTGACAAGGAGCACGACCGGGAGCGGGGCTTCGTGGTGTCCGACGGCGGCATCACCGTGGTGGGCAAGAGCCAGCTGGTGACCGCATGACGGCTGGCCCTGGAAGCAGGCTGCGGGTCGCGTTGCTGACCCGTGAGTACCCGCCCGAGGTATACGGCGGTGCCGGAGTGCACGTCACCTACCTGGCCAGGGAACTCGGCGGCCTCGTCGACCTGACGGTGCACTGCCAGGGCGCGGACCGGACCGGAGCCGTGGCGCACCGGCCCTGGGAACTGCTTGATGGCACCAACCAGGCCCTGCAGACGATCTCTGCTGACCTGTCGATGACCGCCGCGGTCGCCTCCGCCGATCTGGTGCACTCGCACACCTGGTACGCCAATCTCGCGGGCCACCTGGCGGCCCTCCTGTACGGCGTGCCGCATATCGTCACGACGCACTCGCTAGAGCCGCTGCGGCCGTGGAAGGCCGAGCAGCTGGGCGGTGGGTACGCACTCTCCTCCTGGTGCGAGAGGGTCGCCGTCGAGTCCGCGGCCGCCGTGGTGGCCGTGTCCGAGGGCATGCGGGCTGACGTCATGGCCGCCTACCCAGCGGTGTCACCCGAGCGCGTCCGGGTCATCCGGAACGGCATCGACACCACCGAGTACGCCCCCGACCCCGGAACCGATGTGATCGACCGTTTCGGCATCGACCCGGCCCGGCCGACCGTGGTCTTCGTCGGCCGGATCACCAGGCAGAAGGGGCTGCCCGTGCTGCTGCGGGCGGCCGGAGCGCTCGATCCGGGGACCCAGCTCGTGATCGCCGCCGGCCAGCCGGACACCCCGGAACTCGCCGCCGAGGTGACCACGCTGGTCGAGCAGCTCCAGGCAGCCAGATCCGGGGTGATCTGGCTGTCGGGCATGCTCGCCAAGCGAGAGGTCATCCAGCTGCTGTCGCACGCGACCGTGTTCGCCTGCCCATCCCTGTACGAACCGCTGGGCATCGTGAACCTGGAGGCGATGGCGTGCGGCACGGCTGTCGTCGCCTCGCGCGTCGGCGGCATCCCTGAGGTCGTCGCCGACGGCGAAACCGGGCTCCTCGTCCCGCCCGGCGACCCGGTAGCGCTGGCCGACGCCCTCAACACAGTCGTGCGGGACACCGGCCGAGCCGCCGCCATGGGCCAGCTGGGGCGTAAGCGGGCGATCGCCGAGTTCGGCTGGCAGGCGATCGCGGCCCAGACCGTGGCACTGTATGCCGAGTTCGCCCGGTGAGGGCCCCGGCCGACGCTCTCAGGGGCGGCCCAGGACCCGGACGGACCAGCCGGCCGCCCGCCAGGAGTCCACGTCCAGCGCGCACCGCCCGTCCACGATGTTGCGCCGGGCCACCACGCCGCCGAGCGCCGCCGGATCGATGGCCCGGTAGTCGGCCCACTCAGTGAGGTGCATGACCAGGTCAGCGCCGGCCGCAGCGTCGGTCACGCTTTCCGCGTACAGCAGGTCGGGCTTCACCCGGGCGGCGTTCTTCATGGCTACCGGATCGTGCACGCTGACCAGCGCCCCTTCCCGGGTCAGCCGGTCGCACACATCCAGGCTGGGCGAGTCCCGGACATCGTCGCTGCCCGGCTTGAACGCGACGCCCAGCACCGCGACCCGCCGTCCGGCGAGCGTGCCGCCCACAGCCTCCCGGGCCAGGTCGGTCACCCGGGCCCGGCGGCTCATGTTGATGGCATCGACCTCGCCGAGCAAGCCGACGATCGATCCGACGCCCATGTCTCGCGCGGTCGCCTGGAAGGCCCGGATGTCCTTGGGCAGGCAGCCACCGCCGAAACCGAGGCCGGCCGAAAGGAACTTGCCGCCGATCCGCTCGTCGTGGGCCAGCGCCGCGGCGAGCCGGGTGACGTCGGCGCCCGCGGTCTCGCAGACCTCGGCCATGGCGTTGATAAATGAGATCTTGGTGGCCAGGAAGGAGTTGGCCGCGACCTTGACCAGCTCGGCCGTCTCCAGGTCCATGACCAGCGCTGGCACGCCGTTGGCCAGCGCAACCGCGTAGATGTTGCGCAGTTGCTCCGCGGGCCACTCCGAATTCACGCCGAAGACGAGCCGGTCCGGGGACAGGCTGTCCTGGACGGCATGGCCTTCGCGGAGGAATTCCGGGTTCCAGGCGAGTTCCACCTCATCGGCGGCCGGTGCCAGTTCCCTGATTCGCGTGGTGATCCGCCGTGCCGTGCCGACCGGGACCGTCGACTTCCCCACCACCAGGCACCTGCGGGTCAGGTGCGGGGCGAGCGCGTCGACCACCGCGTTCACGTACCGCATGTCCGCCGAGCCATCCGCCGACTGCGGCGTGCCCACGCAGAGGAAATGCACATCGCCGAAATCGGCCACCTCGGAATATGAGGTCGTGAAGCGCAGCCGGCCGGCATCCAGGTTCTTGCGCAGCAACGGCTCGAGGCCTGGCTCGAAGAACGGTGCATCGCCGCGGGCCGCGGCGGCCACTTTGTCCTCGTCCACGTCGATCGCCAGCACATCATGACCCAGGTCGGCCATGCAGACGGCGTGCGTGAGGCCCAGATAACCGATCCCGATCACGGTCAGACGAGGGCGGGTGAAAGGCAGGCTCATTTATCAAGTCTCCTTCTGCGTTCAGGCGTTCGAGCACGTGACGTTTGAAATTCCCCCACCGGCGCCCGCCGCGACGTTACTGCAGGCCACCAGGGTCTTGAGATCGCTGCTTTGCACGTAGATCCCGTAGCCTGAGCCGCTCAATCTGGCATCGTTGCTCCGGAAGATATTGCCAACCCCCCAGCCCGGGTAGACCTGGTGTACCGAGAAGCCATCGCCGATGCTGTTGAGACCTATGTTGTTCTCGATCGTCCAGCCGTTTCCCTTCACATTGACCCAGGACGTGGCCGCTGAGCTGACCATGCCTGTGCCATTCAGGGTGTTACCCGAGATCGTACCGCCTATGGTGCCTTCCTTGATGTCTATGTTCTCGGCGGTCGTATTGGCGATGTTGTTGCCGATGATCAAGTTGTTATTACTCGCATCGGGCTGGCAGCCGCTGTACTTGCACCAGTTCTTGTGGGCGGTGCCGACGTATATGCCTTCACCATAGAACTGCGTGTGCTGGCCGGTGTCCCGCACGATGTTGTGGCTGACGGTGTTATTGCTGCTGAAATCCCTGAGGTGGATGGCCTCGTCCCCGATCGTGTGCACGTACAGGCCGTAGATCAGGTCGTGCGTGACGCCGTCGGTAACGACGCCCTTCTGCCCGCCTTCTACCGTAAAGCCCTCCACGCGCCACCATGATGCCTTGTTGAGATGGAGCACGTAGCCGTGCCCCATGCTCAGGCCCTCAAGCACCGCGCTCCGGCTTCCGCACAATGTGATCGGGGCTGCGGCGGTGCCGGATGTGGTCGCGACGAAGTCATCGTGATAGATACCCGGGGCCAGGACGATCCTTCCGCCTGGCTGCGCTGCGGCCAGCGCCTGCGCGAGTTGCGCAGCGGTCGAGACGGAGGTGCTCCCCGGCCCGGCGGCACAGCCGGCCGCGCCCGCGCTGGCCGAGGACGAACTCGGTGAGCCGGCCGGCTTACTGGAGGCGGCGTGGGTTGGCGGAGCAGAGGTGGCCGTGCTGCTGGCACAGCCGGCCATGGCCAGCGCGAGAAACGCGAACGTTACGGGTGCGGTCCTCGCCGACCGGAATTTCATAGCCAGTCCTCCACCCGTGGCATCGGGCATGTCATATCGGCCGGCTCGGGGGGGGCGTCCCGGCTATCAGGCGTGGATTCGGCGGGCGGCGCTGGCCTTCCGGCGCCCACGAGGTCGCTCGGGTGGGCTTCGTCATCTGGCCGCCCGTCGGCCTCCGCTGGGCTGAACCAGTCACGCGGCGGCTGGCCGGCCATGGAGTGACCGCCACCCGGGCGGTCCCGGCCGCTGCGCCTGGCCTCGTCCGGAGGCTGGTGACCGTCAGCCAGCCCATTGCTGTCCGGCCCCCTCCATCCGCCTGCGGGCCGGTGATCATCCGCGAGCCTGGCCCCATTGGGATGCCGGTGGCCATTGCCCGGCATCATCACCTCGGGTAGCCGGTGATCATCCGCGAGCCTGGCCCCATTGGGGTGCCGGTGACCATTGCCCGGCATCATCACCTCGGGTAGCCGGTGATCATCCGCGAGCCTGGCCCCATTGGGGTGCCGGTGACCATTGCCCGGCATCATGACCTCGGGTAGCCGGTGATCGTCGGCCAGCCTGACCG
>DASWFT010000094.1:0-4850 GCA_036394075.1 Streptosporangiaceae bacterium | reverse complement strand
TGCCCCAGGATCAACACCCCGGCCATGATGCAGGTGAGTCCGGCGATTTTCAGCACCGTAACGGGCTCGTGGAGTACGACGATGCCGAGAACGATCGTGATCACGATGTACAGATTCGACAGCGTGACCACCAGCGAGACGGGCAGGTAGTCCAGCCCGAAGCAGTAGAGCATCGAGCCCGCGCCGGTGAGCAGGCCAATGCCCAGCCCGGCAAGGAGGTAGCTAGTAGCGGGAAACGCAAGCCCATGGGCGAAGATGAGGGCAACCGCGGCGGCGGCCAGGCTGCCGGCCCGGATCAGCGCGTTGAGCTGGAAGGCCCCGAATCCGCGCCCGGCTGGCTTCTCGATGAAAGAGGCGACGCCGACTAGCAGCACGTAGATGGCCACATATCCCAGGGACAGGGTCGCTGACGTCGTCATCGATGGTGGCACCCCCTACGAGGCTCGCCTTCAGGATGACAGGCCGCCGCGCCGCAGCTGTCCCGTCCATCACCGACCGGCCGCGTTGCAGAAGTTGGCGACGTGGGCGGTGTTGGTGGGGTGTCCACGGCAACGCCGTACGGCCCGCAGCATGTCGGCAATGCCGGGAAGGGAGCCTCTCATGAGCAAACCGGTCCAGCACGCAGCAATCGCTAGGTCGCACCGAAGCGGTCTATTATGTGCGTTCTGCCCCAGCGCACTTGCTCACCCATTTACAGCAAATATTCGGCGTTCGAAGCCCATTTAGCCCGGTTAACGACAATGTGGTCGATCACTTCGCGTGATTGAAGCTCTTGGGACCTTCGCGGAAGCCGGCGCCCGGTCCAGTGCACAGGCTGACGATTCGCTTGCAGGACGTCGCCGCATCGTGGCCGTGCACTGCGCCATGGGGGTTCAAGTCGGTTTTCACGGGGGTCGAGTCGGTTCCGCTGGCCGTCCAGCCTGGCTCTGGCCCCTGAGTGACTCCGGACCAGCAGCCGCCCTAGACGGCAGGCAGCGTTTCGGCACGTCAGAGAGCAGACGGCCCGTCCGTCTGCTGGAGATCAATATCAGCGCCGTAGCTTATAGAGCAATGTGGAGATACAGGGTCGATCCCCCCTCGGCCTGGAACCCCTCCGTCTGAGAGTGGCTCTCGCCCCGGCGGGTATGCGTGCTGTGGTCATGACCAAGAGGTTCTGGGTCGCTGCGCGCTCAGCGGACGTACCGAAACCCGCCTTCCCCGGCATGAATGCGCTGGTAACAGCGATATTTGACCTCACGCCCGGAGCAGCGCCGAAGCGCCGGGGACAGCCGCAGGTCAACGGCAGGTTCATGAAGGGTCCTGCGCAGGCCATGCCCGTGACTGCACAGGCGGCCGCATTCACCGGCCCGGCGGCCTGATCCACCAATACGCCCAGGCCGCATAGGGCGACAGAGTTTCCGGCACCCACAACCTGTGCCAGCCGGCGACCTCCACGCCCTCGCGCCGCGCCAAGCCAACGGTTGGCATCGGGTCAAGCCCGTCGATTGCATTACGCTGCGTGACTGGAAGGGTCAGGGAGAACGCTCGCCGAGCCGCCGATCTGGACGGGCGACTGGGCCTGATGACACAGCCCTTGCCGCGCGCATAGTTGGTTGTTCTGGGTACGTAAACGGCCCAGGCCGAAGGTGGTCCGGTAGCCGGCGGTCAGCCCAGCCGGGGCCGGCGCGGACCCAGGCAGGTGCATTGCTGCCCCGGCCGCGCCTGCGCGACGGCGACCCCGGCGACGGTAAGGGTAATCTGGCGCGCGTGCACGGCGATGATGTCGCTCGGCGACCTACTGGTTGCGCTGGCCTGCGGCCTTGGCCAGGAGTTCCAGCCTGGCCAGCGACGCGGTCATGGCGTCCCGCCACCCCTCGCCGTCCCGGACGGCCTCGCGCAGGTCCTGCGGGGAACGGCTGCAGTCGAACGTCTCGGTGACCAGGGTGGCACCGGGGCCGTCGGAGGAGAACTCGTACCCCCACCGGTACCGGGCCGGGTCGCCGATGGCTTCCTGTTCTTCCGCAGAAGCTGCCACCCGCGCCGGCTCCCACGCCAGCCGGCGGCCAGCCTCGTACCCGGCCACCTCGTTGCGCATCTGGTAGTCGCCGAACTCGTCGTGGTGCATGTTCGTCACGAACGCGTCACCGGCTCGCGACAGCCTGACCGCCGGGGCGGCTCGCGCACCATGCCCGAGCCGTCGACCAGCGGGTGGGTTCGCGAAATCAGCGAGCAGCGCGAACACCAGCTCCGCGGATGCCTCGATGCGCCGGGAGACCCGACACCAACCCGTCTGCCATCGTCATGCCCTTCCTGCCGCCCTCAGTACCCGTGTGCGTGCAGACGGTGCGGGTGGCGCAATCATCGGGCACAGGTGCCCCCGGTCCTGCGGCGGTGTGAGGGTAGCGGCCAAGACGATGGCATCCGGTGATCTTGGCGGCCCGCGGCCGGGTGGGATGACGGTGCCTGATCGCCCGGCTGGCATCTGCCCGGACCGCTTGCCGCACATCGCGGGTGCCGGAAGATGGCCGTCGCCGGATCCGGCCTGCGTGATCCGGTGCGGTCTATTGCCGGTGCCAGGCCCTGAGCGGGGCGAGGCCCGCCGCTCGGGAGATCCTATTCTTCGATGGCCCCGCCGATGCGGCGCAGATGCCGCCGGAAGGTGTATGACGGGAAAGTGGCGCGCCGGGCCAGGTAGTCATCGAAAGCGGTCTGCTCGCGCAGTGTCTGCCCTTCCCGGATCCAGCGGGCCTGGTCCCGCTCGGTCTGCCAGATCTGGTGCGCGGCGACCAGCACCTGCTCGGCGTGCTCTGCCGCGACGAACAACGCGCCGTCGTCATCGGCGAAGATGATGTCCCTGGCGCTGACCAGGTGCGACCCGAACCGCGCGGTGACCAGCGCCTCGGGCTCCCGCTCGTCCAGCCGCACCGGCCCGGCCGGGTAGCTGCCGTAGCTGAAGACCGGAAGGCCGATCGCGGCGAGTTCCAGCGTGTCGCGGTGCAGGCCCCACACCACCAGGCCCGCCACCCCGGCGGCCCGGGCCTCCAGTACCGCCAGGTCGCCGACGCAGGCCTCGTCCAGGCGGCCGCCGTTGTCGATGACCAGCACGTCGCCGGCTTCAGCCCGGCCGAATGCCTCCAGGAACACGTCCACGCTGCCGTAGTGCCGCACTGGCAGGACCCGCCCAGCGATCTGCTGGCCGGCCACGACCGCCCGGATTCCCGAATGGACGGCCCGCAGCGGAACACCACAGCGCACGCACGCATCAGCCACCAGCGGCGTGGGCAGATCCGCGAACGCCCCCGGCATGGCGACCTCCCCAGTCCAGTACCCGGTACCGCCGGCGGTGCGCGTGTGCGGGCGGGGCCAGGTCCCATGATCCTACTGCCGCCCGGACAGCGGCTACCTGTGCCTGCCGACGGCCAGAAGCCACTACATGTGATTACCCGATCAGGAAGGCGTGACGAACTATCCGCCGATCTGCGTGGCCTGTGGCTTTATCGCCGCTGGCCGTTGAGGTGTGCAGATCTGGTCAGTCTGGCGCGGGGGCAGTCCCCGGCTGGGGGGCCGGGTTCAGGCGTGGTCGTTTTTGTTCCACAGCTGGTGAGTAAGGCCGCTAGGCGAGGTGACCGACTCGACGGTGAAGCGGTCTTCGAGGCCGCTTGATCCCTCCCAGAGGGATACGCCGCGCCCGAGGGTAATCGGCACGATCACCAGGTGCATGAAGTCGACCAGGTCGGCCTGGAGGAACTGACGCACCGTCGAGGGTCCTCCCCCGATGCGGACGTCACGACCACCAGCAGCCTGCTGGGCTAGGCGGAGCACCTCCTCCGGTGGCCCGTCCACGAACCGGAAGCTGGTCCCGTTGGGAAAGTCAATCGTGGGATGCGGGTGGTGGCTCATGACGAACACCGGTGTCTGGAATGGCGGCTCGTCGCCCCACCAGCCCCGCCACCCGTCGTCGGGCCAATCACCAACCTGGGGACCGAACTTGCGCCGTCCCATGATCTCGGCGCCGATGCCCTGGCTCCACATGCTGGTCAGAGCGCGGTCCAGCGTGACGGGGGCATCCGCCTTATCGACGCCATGGATTACCCGGCCATCGAACCATGTGAACAGCCGCTCGGCGCCGCCGATCGGGGCGTCGAACGTCACATGCTCGCCGGCGGCGTAGCCGTCGAGGGAGACGTTCATGTTGTGGACCCGGGTGCGGGGCATCACGACTCCTTCTGCGATCGGATGAAGCGTTCACAACATAGACCGGCGGGATGGCCGGGACCTATCGCTGAACGCTGACATCGTGTTGCGGTGGCCCAACCCCCGCATCCGCACCACATGCGACCCGGCATGGCGAGCCGGAGTAGTGACGGCGATGCTCACGGCAAGCCCCCGCGCGCCGATACCGAGCAAGAACAGTCTTCGCGCTACCGCCAGGGGCCGGGTGAACTGGTTCGAGCGCCGGCCCTGCGGCCATGCCAGACAGGCACGTGGTCACGCTCAGTGACTAACGCTAGTCGCTGACCGCCGCGCACAACCGCCGATCTGCACGCTCCACCACTCCTCAGCGATTACCGGTCGAGGTATGCCGATCAGGTTGTTCTGCTCGTCCGGCGTCGCCCGGATCCGCGAACTCGCTGTCCGCGGTGACCAGGGACCGGTTCCCGCAGCCGCCGGCTTCAGCGCTCACAGGCCCGGCAATGTTTGTACTACAGCGCACTATGTGATCTGGACCAGGGCCGTGGAGCCGGTGGACGCCGTCCTCAGCCGCGCTGGCTGATCCACACCGATACGTGAGCGGGTTCAAGGGCTTGGTGGACAGCACCGGCCAGGTCATCTCGCACCGTGTCCAGGTCCACGGCGTCCTTCAGCCGGGC
>DASWFT010000093.1:0-15710 GCA_036394075.1 Streptosporangiaceae bacterium | reverse complement strand
GTCCTCGCCGCCAAGGCCGCCGTCGTAACGGGCCTGGTGCTGGCGGCCGGGACCGTCGCCGCGGCCGGGTCGGTGCTGGCCGGGCAGTTCATCCTGCCCGGCCACGGCCTGGCCGGCCCGCCGCTGTCGCTGGGCAACGGCGCCGACCTGCGCGCGGCCCTCGGCTCCGCTCTGTACCTGGCCCTGATCGGGCTGCTCGCGCTCGGCGTCGCCACCGCGGTGCGGGATTCCGCGGCGGCGATCGGGATCGTGCTGGGCCTGCTGTTCCTGTTTCCGATCCTCACCGCCACGGTCAGCGCCGGGGCCTGGCGGCGACACCTGGAACAGATCGCCCCGATGACCGCTGGTCTGGACATCCAGGCCACAGCGAATGTCCGCGCCCTGCCGCTCACCCCCTGGCAGGGCCTCGGCGTGCTCGCCGCCTGGGCCGCCGCAGCGCTCCTCCTCGGCGGCCTGGCGCTCCGGCTCCGCGACGCGTAAGTCCGCACGCGCCGGCTGAGGGGCATCGCGATCCCGTCCACGATCAACAGACAATCGCCCCCGTTCCAAGCCGCCCAGAATGCCTGTCAGGGACTCTGCTCTCGGCGCGGCTCTCTCAGCAGGACAAGCGGCCGATCGCGAACAGCGACAAGGCGGCGCTGGTCGCCCACGCGCAACGCATGCTCACCCACGGCGTCCTGAACGACCCAGGCCCGACGTTCCCCGGCACGGGGGATCGGCATCGGACAGATCGACGCCAACGCCCAGTCACCCGCCTTCAGGCAAGCCGGGCACACATGTGGCACACAACTGAGCGGCCGCCCGGCCACACCCCGCGCATTAGCAGGCGGCTGAATCGAGCGAGCGAACTGGCGATCGCTGGCCTGCTCGTGTTCGTGTTCATCTGTGGGCTGGGGGTACTGGCCGCGCTCGTGCCAGTTGGTCACGGGTTCGTACCGAAGGGCGGTGGCTGGTTCACCCCGGCGGTCGTCGGCGGTCGTTGCCATAGTCCTTCGCTATCCCGACGGTCTCGCGAGGGCTGAGCCCTCGTCATCGCATCCAGCACAGGAGACAAGATCAGTCTGGGAGAGGCGCTGCCGAAGGGAGTTAGGCCTTGACATTGGGTGATGGCAGAAGGACGCTTCGTCAGGCACAGGTCGTGCTTTGGGGAGGGTGCGATGATGCAGCACTGGGACTCCGTATCGGTAGACAATGAGCCAGCACGGACTTCATTGCGTCACAAGGCAGGGATGGAACGTTCAATCGCCGGTGGGCTTGGTACTTATGACACACGGTGCCAGGGCTCGTCGCGCTGCAAAGGCGGCGGCAGCGCGGGCTAACTCAGATGCATCATAGGGAGTATCCGGATCTCGTGCACATTTGATGAAGAGGTGAGTTCGCGCACCTAGTCGCGCGCGCTTCCATCGTCCTGGCTTGTTGTCTTCGTTGCTATCGGTGCATTGCGCATGGCTGGAGGAATTCGCATGATCGAGCAGGCATTCGACCGGGATTCGGTCCGCCAGTACGTGGAAGCCGTACGCGGGCTCCTCGGTTCCGGCCAATTGCGCGAAGCAACGGCGCGCGCCGCACAACAGATTCCAGGAGAGGGCGACGCTGCGGCCAAGGTAAGCGCAGCGCTCCCGGGCCCCGACGCGGCCGAGGCCTCGTCGGGAGGGACTCAGGCCGGGTCGGTTCCTTACCTTTCACGCGACCCGGTGATTAGCCTCGTGCAGAGCGCTGTCGAGAGCGCCGTGCGGGAGCAGGGCGTGATCGATGAGACGCCAGCGGACCGTGGGGCCTGGGCGAGAATCGTCCATACTGCGGAAGAACTCCTGCACCCTGGGACCTTCTCTCCGACGGACCCAGACTGGGTCATAAAGATCGCGGAATCCATGCTTGAACACCTAGCCAGGGGCAACCATCCGTTCACCCCCAGGCCAGCTGAGCACGTTATTGGCGACCCGGCGCGGCTGGTCGTGGTTGGAGACTGGGGAACCGGCCTTCCCAGGGCGCAGGCTGTGGCCTCGTACATGGCGGAAGAAGTCGCTGATGCCCTGGAGCACGGGCGTGAGGCTCACGTCATCCACCTTGGAGACGTCTACTATTCCGGGCTGCCCAATGAAGTCGAGCGGCACGTGCTCGCCTACTGGCCCGTTACACCGGATCAGGCAAAGGCTGGCGTGACGTCGTGGTCGCTGAACGGCAACCACGACATGTACAGCGGCGGCTTCGGCTACTTCGAGACGCTGCTCGCCGACCCGCGGTTTGCTGCTCAGCACTCGGCAGACGGCGAGGCTACAAGCTTCTTCCGGCTCGTCGCACCATCATGGGACTTCGTGGCACTCGACACCTCGTGGGATTCCGACGTCTTGTCGAAAGGGGCTGTCGCGGTGCTCCGGGACCCGCAGGCGGATTTCGTTGCGTCGGTGGCTGATGCATCCGACAAGAAACTCGTCCTCCTGAGCCACCACCAGCTGGTCTCCATCTACGACCAGGCCGACATTGGCCCGGAGCTAAACGCCAAGCTCGGGCCAGTACTGGACAGCCGGCGCGTAACTGCCTGGTGGTGGGGACACGAGCACCGCTGCATGGGCTTCGAGCCCGATCAGGGAGTCCAATTCCCGCGCTGCCTGGGAAATGGCGGAGTTCCCGTTCTGCAGACACATCCGATCAACGCACCGATTCCTCCGCCGGGGACATGGGAGGCTCGTGGCTTCCTGGATTCCGGTGGCGACCACTGGGCACGCTTCGGATTCGCAGTCCTTGACCTAGATGGCGACCGAATGGAGGTCCGGTATCGAGATGACACGGGGATGCTGATCCGGACTGAGGTGATTGACTGAGGCCCTGACGATTTAGGGCACTGTCTAACGATCGAGACAACCGTTGCCCCGTGGCATGGCCGGTCGTAGCTCCCTAAATAAACCCTCTGGGAGGAATCGTGGATCCCTGCGCCGAACCCGGGCCTCGTCGGCGTGGTGGGCACGAGGCCGGGAGGTCCACAGGAACAGCCGTCGGTACCAGGGCGCTGGTGGAACCGCCAGCAGCTGCGCGTAGCTGGTCAAGAAGCCTCGGTAGTCGTCACCAGGATGGCCACTGCAACCGACACGGCCGCGCCGGTGAACGTGAGGGCTGCGAACTCAGCGAGCGTCTGATCGGAGGGGGCCGTAGCACACGCTCGACGTCTGACGTCGGGAAGAGTCAGTTTGGTAATAGAATCCGGCCGGGTACCTCACCCGAGCCTGCGCCGACCCGGGCCGTCTTGAAAGACATAAGTAGCCGCGATGAGGTATGCCTGCAGCTGCGTGTAGGAATCGGCGATGTGATGGGTGGAGCTTGCCGCGGCTGGCCTGGCTGCCGGTACGTTCAGCCTGCACAGCGTGCCTGGGGTCTTCTTGTGAGTTGGCGATGGTCGCCTCGGTCGCGCCGCTTGCTGAGTTCGCCGTAGGCTCCTGGCGTGGCAGTGATCGATTTCGAAGAGCGGGATCTTGAGGCGAGGGTGCCTGATCTGGCCGCTGGCGGGGCGTGGGCCCGGGTGCGGCTGCGCTGGCGGCGGGACCCGCTGACGGGGGCGAGCGCCCGGATCCTTACGGGGGTGAAGCTTCAGCCCCCGGGCCGGCCGGACCTGACGGAACTCACGGCGAAGCCTGCTTTCTGCCCCTTCGATAGTGAGTACCTGGAGACGGCTACTGTCCCGTTTCCCGCCGAGCTCACGGCCGAGGGCCGCATCCGTGTCGGCAGCGCGGTCGTGGTGCCCAACATCATGGCGTACGCGACCCACAGCGCTGTTGGTATCTATGACCCCGGGCGGCACTTCCTGGACCTGGATGAGCTGACGCCACCGGTCGTGGGGGACGCCCTGGCCGCCATGGTCCGCCACGCTCAGGCGGTGCGGCGCGCCGACCCGGCGGCGGCCTGGAGTTCGATCAACGGCAACTACCTTCCGCCCTCGGGCGCCTCGCTGGTTCATCCCCACCTGCAGTCCGCTCACGACACGTGCGGCCTGACTGGCCAGCGCATTCTGGCCGAGCGGGCCGGGGCATGGAAGGAGCGGCATGGGTCCTACTGGGCGGCCCTGCTCGACCAGGAGGCCAGCGGTCCCCGGTGGGTCGGGCACATCGGCCGGGTCGCCTGGCTCACCCCCTTCGCACCCAGCGGGTTCCACGAGGCATGGGCAGTGGTCCGCGGCGCTGCGGATGTGACCGAGCTGACCGGGGAAGACACCCGGGCGCTGGGGCAGGGGCTCTCCCAGATCCTGGCCGCCTATAAGGCATGGAACCTGACCTCGTTTAACTTCGCCCTGATCGGCGGCGGCCCGCAGGCCCACGAGCACGGGCACCAGGTCGTCCTCAAGGTGGTCAGCCGGTCCAATCCCGAACCCTGGTACCGCAGTGATGCCACCTATTTCGAGCGCCTCTACGGGGAGGCACTGATCGACATGAGCCCAGAGGAAGTAGCGGACGGCCTCCGGGCCAGATTCTGACCTGCGCGAGCAGCCGGCCGTGACCGCGCGCGTCGCGTGCCGCGTTCAGGACGGCGTCGTGCGCCGCGCCTACGACGTCGGCGAGGGGCGTGGCAGTGCGCCCCAGCAGCTGAGCTAGGTCCTGGCTGCTGGTCTCGAGGTCGCCGCGGGCGATGGAGGCATCGAGGGCGGCCACGAAGTGAGCAGTCGCCTCATCAAGGCCGGTTCGCTGCAGCCAGGAGGCGTACTCCCCGGCCGGCAGGTCACGGTAGGTCACCTTCGCGCCGGTGACCTCGGTGATGATCCGCGCGAGCTCGGGCAGGTCGAAGGCCGGGCCGCCGACCTCGTACGTCCGGCTCCCTCCCTCGTCTTCAAGCAGTGCCGCAGCAGCGGCGGCAGCGTAGTCCCGCCGCGGAGCCGCCGAGATTCTGCCGTTGCCGGCCGCGCCGACGATCTCGCCAGCTTCGAGGTACTCGCCAATCTGGCCGGTGTAGCCCTCCGTGTAATAGCCGTTGCGCAGCACGGTGAACGGCACGCCCGCCTCCCCCAAGACACGCTCGCTGTCCCGGTGCTCGCCGGCCAGCGGGCTGGTCGAGTCGCCGGCGTTGAGCATGCTCGTGTACACGACCCGGGAAGTCCCCGCTGTTTCGCGGCCCGGATGACGTTGGCGTGGTGGGCGGCCCGCTGACCCGCCACGCTGCTCGAAACCAGCAGCAGATGCACCGCGGGCTGAAACACGAAGTGCCTTCCCGCCGCGGCCGCACCGGACACGGTGGATGTCATGTGCTGGAGGTCCTGCTGTGCGGCTGTGCGCGGGCCTGGCCGCTACGGGCCGCAATCTGCTACTGGGGATCGCTGGCTAGCTGCGCCCCGTCTCAGCGAAGTGCTCTTGCCCCAGCACGGCGAGCAGTTGCAACTTCTCGTAGCCTTCGGTGTGCGGGGGAGCGGTGAGCACGAGCAGCGCCTGGGACTGGTCCTCGGTGAACAGCACCTGGCAGTCCAGCTCAATCGGGCCGAGTTCGGGATGGATAAGCGTCTTGTGGTCCTCGAAGCGCTTGGCGACCTCGTGCCGTTCCCAAAGCTCGGCGAACTCCGCGCTCGCCTTCTGAAGCGTCCGCACGAGCTTGCCGGCCCGCGACTGCGGGCCCATCGACCCGTAGGCGGCGCGCAGGTTCGCGACTTGGGCGCGGCTTTGCCGGTCGCGGTCGTCCTCGGGATAGCGCAGCCGCTCCGAGGGATCGGTGAACCAGCGGTAGACCTCGCTGCGGGCGAGGCCCGTGTAACCCGGCTTGTCGCCGAACAGCGCGTCGGCCATCCGGTTCTGCACGAGCGTCTCGCCGAGGTTGGACAGGATGAGCGCCGGGGTGTCCGCAAGGCGGTCCAGCACGCGCAGCAGCGCGGGGGCGACGTGCGTCGCGGCCGATACGGATGCCGGGGCGCCCCGCCCCGCCATCTGGAACAGGTAGTCGCGCTCGCCGCTCGTCAGCCGTAGCGCCCGGGCGAGCGACGCGAGCATCTGCTCGCTCGGCTGCGGGCCGCGCTGCTGCTCGAGCCGTGTGTAGTAGTCGGCCGACATCGCAGCGAGGGCCGCGACCTCCTCACGCCTGAGGCCCCGGGCCCGGCGGCGCGCGCCCGCGGGGAGCCCAACGTCGCCGGGCTGCAGCGCCTCGCGGCGGTGGCGCAGGAACCCGGCCAGTGCTGCACGGTCCATGTTTCCATTATCGGCCGGTGCCCTGGGCGAACCAGGGATCGCTGATCCCCCGATAACCGCTCTCTGCACCCGCCGCGGCCGACCGGCAAGACTCCAAGCATGAACATCTCCGGAAACACCGTCTTCATCCCCGGCTCCACCAGCGGCATCGGTCTCGCCCTCGCCCTCGCGCTACAGGCCAGGGGCAACACCGTCATCGTCGGCGGCCGGCGCGCCGAGCTGCTCGAGCGGATCGCCGCAGAGCACCCCGGCATCGACACTGTGCAGATCGACACGACGGATGCCGCGAGCATCGACGCCGCCGCGAAGGAAGTGCTGGCGAAGCACCCGGACCTCAACGTCCTCATCACGATGGCCGGCATCATGCGCATCGAGGACTGGCACAAGCCCGAGTCCTTCCTGGCCTCGGCCGAGTCCGTCGTGACGACCAACGTGCTTGGCCCGATCCGGCTCATCGCGGCGTTCATCCAGCACCTGCAGGCGCAGCCGGACGCCACGATCGTCACCGTCTCCTCAGGCCTCGCGTTCGCGCCGCTCAAAGTGACGCCGAGCTACGACGCGTCGAAGGCCGCGATCCACATGCTCAGCGAGTCGGTCCGGCTGCAGCTCGCCGACACGACCGTGAAGATCCTCGAGCTCGAGCCGCCCGCCGTCCGCACCTCACTACTGCCCGGCCAGGAGGACAGCGAGTTCGCGATGCCGCTCGACGAGTTCGTGGCAGAAGTCGCCGCGCTGCTCCAGGCGCAGCCCGACGCGAAGGAGATCCAGGTCGAACGCGTGAAGTTCCTGCGCTACGGCGAGGCGCGCGGCGACTACGACCAGGTCGTCGCGACACTCAACGCGTCCGACCCGCACGGGAAATAGCCACGCATGTACCGCCAGCACTGAGCACGAATTCAGTGGCCGGCGCTGGCGGTGCCAACGCGCCGATCGTCCAACTCTGCGCCCACCTGGGGGAGGCGCTGTCATCCCTAGCCAGCCGAGCAGATCGGCGGGTACGGAATGTCAACGGCGGCGCATGAACTACAGAGCGTGAGTGAAAGCTACCCGAAGATACGGGCGTGCGCGTTTCTGGCGCCACATCTCACGTTCTGACCTGCGCGTGCCGAAAACCTCGTCCGTGTCACGCGACCAGGCGATATTCGTTGATGGCGCCGCCGGCGCGAGTCTGTCTTCGGAGGTGGTAGTGCTCAACCGCGTCGAAAGCGGCGGTGAAGTTCGAGCCGCGGTCGCGGATCATGAACTCGACCCGATGCGCCTGCTCGCCGACGACACGGGTTGAGTTGCTGAACCCAGTCAAGTGCGGCCTTGACGTCGTGGCTAATCGTGCCCGGCCTCAGGATCGGCCTCCACAGGCGGCAACCTCACGTTCGGCAGCAGGAAAACTCCTGGTCCAGACGCGGGATGAGGTGCGACATATTGATCGATCTGGCATCCAATATCCGACATGCCAAAGACCTCCCGGCCGCCCAGGCGGGACTGCGTGCTTGCCGGTACTGGAAACTCGGTGACGCCTGGTGACCAGCTGGCGAGGCAGCAGTCAACGCTGTTATGAGCGTGTGTTCCCTGTATGGAGCGCCGGTCGGCCGGGCGTGGGGTGATGTTCTGGCCGTTGGCAGTGGCTGGGGATTTAGATTGTCTCGATGGTGACGCTGGAGGCGTAGGCGGCGAGGGCCTGCAGGTCGGCGGGATCTCCGGTGAGGACCGTCCCGCCAGGCTCGGCGGCGGCAGTGATGAGCGCGTCGACCGCCGATCCCTTGTGCGCCCTGCCTCGCAGCCAGGCAGCCCGGCGGGCGAGCGGGACAGGAACGGTCTCAGCGACGTCGCATGTCCGCAGGAAACGGTGCTGCGCGGCATCGCGTGATCCATCTCCGGTGAGGCACTCGATGAGCACCATGGAGGGAACCACCGGCGGCCACAATCCCGCTGCGCGGAACGCCGTTATCAGCGCGGCTGCCCGGCCCGAGCGTTCCGCCAGGCGCGTGACTGCGCCGGAGTCCAGGACCAGCATCAGGATTGCTACCTGTCAGCTGGCCTGTGATGCCCGCTGTGAGGCGATCCGCCGGGCGATGGCCTCGGCGCGGGCCCGGTCTTGCGGTGATGGCTCGCCGACCTCGGCGAGCAGCGCGGCCAGGTAGGCGTCGGTCTCGCCGAGCAGATCCTGGCGGCGTACCTCGGCACGGACCGCTTCCTGCAGAAGTTCTGACGCGGGCAGGTGCCGTGTCTTCACCCGCTCGTAGAGATCGTCGGGGAGGTACACCTGCATCCGTGGCATACGCCTAACTATACACACTGAGGGGTTGGTGGCGGCCGGCCGGACCGCACGATCCGCCGCCGGGTGGCGCAGTGGGCGGCATGGATCGCGATCCGGGTCTTCGGCTGGCTCGTGCTGCTCGGCCGCAGCCAGCGTCCAAGGACGCGGAGATCATGGTGCTCCGGCACGAGGTAGCAGTGCTGCGCCGTCAGGTCACGCGGCCGGAGCCGGACTGGGCCGACCGGGCAGTCGTGGCCGTACTGGTCCGGTTGCTCCCGCCGGTACTGCGGTGCCACCGGCTCGTCACGCCCGGAACACTGCTGGCCTGGCACCGCCGCCTCGTCGCGCGTTCATGGACCGTGGCTGGCGGGGGGATACGGGGCCGGCGGTGGCGTTCGGCGGGGGAACAGGGTGTCCATCGTGGTGGCGGCGGTGTACAGGTAGTAGTCGAAGAGGCGGGTCAGCGTGGCCTGCCGCCCGTCTTCGCTGTCCTCGACACGGGCGAGTTCGCGGGCGTAGGCGCGCAGCAGGTCATGCATGGCATGCCGGCCCGGGGCGGCGGGCTGGATCAGGTGGGCGCGGGCCAGCACGTCCAGCGCGCGGCGGGCGAGCCCGGCTGTGGTGGCCGCTAGCGCGGCGGCGGCGTGGAAGTCGAGATCGGGGCCGGGGTGCAGGCCGAGTTGCCGGAACAGGCTGGCGGCCTCGGTGTCCAGGTATTGGTAGGACCACGAGAACACGGCCCGGATCCCGGTGCGCGGGTCTGCGCCGGCGTCCAGCAGGTCCAGCCGCTGCTGCTGGTCAGCCAGTTCACCGGCCAGCCCGGCGAGGCTGGCGCCCGGGCGGGTGGCAGCGAGCTCGGCGGCGATCCGCAGCGCCAGCGGCAGCCGCGGTCACCGTGCCGCGAGCGCGTCCGCGGAATCCGGGTCGCCGTCCACCCGGGAGCCGATCAGCGCCCGCAGCAGCCCGATCGCCTCTGCTAGCGGCAGCAGGTCCAGGTCCAGCCGGACGGCGCCATCCCGGGCCACCAGGCCGGCCAGCGCATCACGGCTGGTCACCACCGTCATGCATCCTGGGCTGCCGGGCAGCAAAGGCCGGACTTGCTCCACCTGCCCGGCGTTGTCCAATACCAGTAGCATCCGCTGCCCGGCCAGTAGGCTCCGGAACCGGGCGGCGCGTTCGCTCGTCTCTGCCGGGATGTCCTGCCCGGGCACGCCCAGGGCGCGCAGGAACCCGGCGAGCGCGTCCGCGGCGGGCATCGGCTCATCCGGGTCATAGCCGCGCAGGTTGACATATAGCTGTCCGTCCGGGAACTGCCCGGCGACCTGATGTGCCCAGTGGATCGCCAGCGCCGTTTTCCCAACCCCTGCCGTTCCGCCGATGGCCGAGATCACCAGCGCCGCTGGCGTGGTGCCAGCGGGCTCCAGCAGGGCGGTCAGCGCCGCGAGCTCACTGTCGCGGCCGACGAACTGCCATACAGGGCCGGGTAGCTGGCGGGGCACGATCTGCCCATTGCCAGCCCGGACCAGCCGGCCTTCGGGTACCGCGACGGCGGTCACGTTGTTGACCAGCCGCCGGCTAGCAGCGGCGAAGAAATCCCCCCGTCCCTCGCCACACAGGCCCAGCGCGTCGGCCAGGCGGCGGACCGAGTCCGGGTGCGGCCACCTGGTGCGGCCGCGCTCCAGGTTGCTGATCGCGCGGATGCTCAGGCCAGATACCTCTGCCAACTCCTCCTGAGACAGCCCGGCCGACTGGCGGCAGGCGCACAGCCGCGCCCCGAATGTTGCGGCGTCGTCGGTCATTGCGGGCCTTGCCGGTCTGGGCGGTCAGGGGGCAGATGAAACCTGTTACCAGCGGCCTTGGGCGAGGCGGCCGGGCGCGATCTCGGAGGTGATCCGTTCCCGGGATCGACGAAATCTTACCGCGGAGTGCTGGTGAAACTGGCGGTGAAACCGCGTGGTTCGTGCCGCCGTGCAGCGTTACGTTCTGCCCGATCGCTGCCGGCGGGGCGGCGGCTTGGCCGGGGCCGGCGTAGGCGGCCGCCATGACAGAAATGGTGACGGCGCCGAGGCCGAATCCGCGTGCCACGCGGATGCCGCAGCCGCGCCCCGGACATGCGCCGGCCCGGCCCGGATCGAATGGTCCTGGGCCGGGCCGGAGTCGTCTGCCGATCAGTTGAACGTAGCGGCGAACATGCCGGGCTCGTAGGAACCTCCCTGCTGGTGCACGATCACGGCGAGCCGGTTGGCCGCGTTGATCAGGGCGACCAAGGAGACCAGCGCGGCGATCTGGTCGTCGTCGTAGTGCTTGCGTACCTGGGCCCAGGTCTCGTCGGACACGCCGTGGTGGGCGTCGGCGAGCCGGGTGCCCTCTTCGGCGAGCGCCAGCGCGGACCGCTCGGCCTCGGTGAACACGGTGGACTCGCGCCAGGCGGCGACCAGGTTGAGCCGGACCGCGGTTTCACCGGCGGCTGCGGCCTCCTTGGTGTGCATGTCGATGCACCAGCCGCAGCCGTTGATCTGGCTGGCGCGCAGCGACACCAGCTCCTGCGTGGACTTCGGCAGCGGCGACTGCGCGATCACCAGGCCGGCGTGGGCGAACCGCTTGGCGAACTTGGCGGCGATCTCGTTGTCGAACATGTTGAATCGGGCGTCCATGACCTCGTCCTCACTCGGGGAGTTGCGTGCCGCGCGGATCGTTCCGCGCGGCGTCCTTACGAACATGGAGATGCCGGCGACCCGATCCTTGTGACAGCGCGGTTTGTGATGTGCACCGCTGATCGTGGGATGTCACAAAGCGGCTGGGACCGGCGTCTTGTGTGTGGCACGGTCGAGAACGAACAGGCAGGAGCCAGCTATGAGCGAGCGCAGCAAGCGAACAATGGGCACAGCCGCGCCGCTCGCTCATGGCGACCGCCCGGACCTCGCCACCGAGGCGTTCCTCGCCCACCGCAACCTGCTGTTCACCGTCGCCTACGAGATGCTCGGCTCGGCCGCCGATGCGGAGGACGTCCTGCAGGAGACCTGGCTGCGGTGGGCGGGCGTCGATCTCGGCACGGTACGGGATCAGCGTGCGTACCTGGTCCGGATCGCCACCCGCCAGGCGCTCGCCCGGCTGCGTACGCTCGGGCGCCGTAGGGAGTCCTATGTCGGCCCCTGGCTGCCCGAGCCGCTGCTCACCGCGCCCGACGTGGCCGAGGACGTCGAACTGGCCGACAGCGTCTCGATGGCGATGCTGCTGGTGCTGGAGACGCTCGCGCCGACCGAGCGGGCGGTGTTCGTGCTGCGCGAGGTGTTCGACCTTGGGTACGACGAGATCGCCGAAGCCGTCGACAAGAGCCCGGCCGCGGTCCGCCAGATCGCGCACCGGGCACGAGCACACGTCGCGGCGCGCCGGCCGCGCGGGGCCGTATCCCCGGCCGAGACCCGAGACGCGCTCGATGCGTTCCAACGGGCGGCCGAAACGGGCGATCTGCAGAGCCTGCTCGACATCCTCGCGCCGGATGTCGTCTTCTTGGGTGACGGTGGCGGAGTCAAGCAGGCCGTCCTGCGGCCCATCGTGGGGGCCGGCAAGGTGGCCCGCCTGCTGGCCACCGGCCTGGGCAGGATCGCCGCCGCGGCGTCGCTGCAGCCGGCACAGGTCAATGGCTACCCGGCGCTGATTCTCCGGCTCAACGGAGAGATCGACACCGTCGTGGCGGTGCGCATCGACGACGGCCTCGTCACCGGGCTCTACGCCATGCGCAATCCCGAGAAGCTGTCGCATATGGAGCGGGAGACCGCCCTGCGCCGCTGAGTCCGGGGGCCCTCGGAAACGAACAACACGACCGGCATCTCCACCTGCACGTCGCTGCTACAGGTCGAAACGATCGGTCATCGGCGTGATAGTTATATTGATCTTGCCCGACGGACGCGCGAGAACGATCGATCGGTTCAGGTAGCGCACCCCGCCAAGCCAATCCGGTATGTACCAGATCGACGGATATCGCGTGTCATGCCGTGGACAGCACCGACTACAGAGCGTGATGGGCGAACGGTGCCTCCTCGCGCCGGATTGCCGTGGGTGCCTGGTGGGCTCGTTCGGAGTGGACCTACATCTCGTTGATCGGTGTGAGGTCGAAGGTCAGAAGCCCGAGCGCCACGAAGGGAAGGCGGCCCAGCTGCCGCTGGGCGTCCTCGAGGTCGTTGGCGTCCACGATGAGGAAGACGCCAGGTCCCTGGCTTCGCCGGTAGGCATGTTCGACGACGCCTTCGCCCTGAAGGTCGGCGAGGATCTTCATCTCCTCGTCCACATAGCAGGATCGATCGAGGGCACGGTCGCCTCACCGTCCGCGGACACATCGGCTTCATGTGACCGAGCGGCTCCCGCCCCTCCTGACCAAGGCCGCGACGGCCTCGACGGACCACGTCGTCGGTGTCAACGGCGGCCCAATGCAGATTCCAAAATTCGACGTTGACACGTGGTTCCGGCAGACAGGCGTCTGGACTATTGACGGTGACTGTTATAGTGCCCGTCACGGCATGATCCGTACGCCGTCCGCCGCCGCCGTTGTCAACGGCGCCTACGCCGCATGATGGCATCGCCGGTCAAGGTCTTTCGGGGCCCGCGATTACCCGCTGTCTGGCATGCATGCCCTTCGTCGGCGGGATGCGTGGGGTCTCGCCGGAGATGGACGCAACCATGCCGAAGAAGCAGATCACCGCCGGGAAGAAGGCACGCGCCGCAGCTCGCGGGGGGGAGAAGTACACCACCGCCCTCCGCAGGCAGTTGGGTCCCGGCGCGGAATCGTACGTGTCCGGGATGAATCCCGCGCATCTTATGGGCCTTGAGCACCGCAGCCTGCTGGATCATCCGCCGGGTTTCCGGCCTTTCCGTGGTACTGATCTGTTCGAACGGATCGGCGGTCAGCCGGCGATCGACAGACTGGTTGACCTGCTGTATGAGGGGTTCGAGGACGACGAGCAGCTGCGTCCCTTGTTCCCGCGCGACCTCGCTGACGGCCGGTCGATGCAGAAGCTCTTCTTCGGTGAGTGGCTGGGCGGTCCCCGTCGCTACAGCGAGCAGTCCCACGCAGGTCTGAGGCAACGCCACGACGGTCTTCCGATCACGCCGGCGCTGGCCAGCCGGTGGCTGGGACACTTCCGCCGGGCGATGGAGGCCACAGTCGCGGCGGAGAACGACCGCAGGGCGATCTTCGCGCAGGTCCGCTCCCTGGCCCTGGTTCTCGTCAGCGGACAGGTGGCCTCGGCAAGGCCCCCCGGGCGCGGGAACAGGCCCGGCGGGAAGGGCGCGGGCGGAAGCGAATCGAAGAACGGCCCACGGCACGTGGCCTGGTGCGGGATCGGCGCCCGTAGCGTGGGGCAGGCGAGGGATCTCGCTCGTCGTGGTGATGCCGTCGGGCTCGGCGCGGCGCTGGCGGAGGCACCGGATCTGCTGCGTCCGACATACGCCGCTGCGATCATGCAGGCGGCCGCCCTGGCTGGCCGCGCCGAGATCGTACGGATGCTGCTGGACCGCGGCGTGGGAGCGGACCATCCCTTCTACCTTCCGGTGGGCGTCACCGGGGTGGCGTTCGAGCGGGTGGTATTCGTGACGCCGCTGTGCGCGGCCCGGATGAAGCGTCGTTCCGTGGTCGAGTCGCTGCTCATGGCGGCAGGTGCCAGCGAGGACGTCTTCACCTCGGCATTCCTCGGCGACTTCACCTCGCTCGCGCGGATGCTCGCGGCCGATCCGAACCTTGCCGAGGCGACGGATCCAGCGGTCGACGTCCTCGACATCACACCCGTCGAACACGCGGTCGCGGGCGGGCAGGTCGCAGCGCTGCGACTCATCCTCGACCACGCCGCACATCCGCTTCCAGGCTATGTACGGGCGTTGCGCGGTGCCGCCGCCCAGGGCAGCCTGGCGATGGTCGAGCTGCTGCTGGCACACGGGGCGGACGCGACACGGATCGGCGCCGGACGCTGGGTCCTACATCCCGAGCTCGCTCCGCTGCTTGCCAGCCGCGGCGCGTCGATCGACTCCTCCGGCTCGTGGATCGGTGCCAGCTGCACGGGAAACCAGGGCCGCAAGGACGATCCGGAGTACGTCCGCGCGCTACTACGCCACGGTGCCCGCGCGAACGACCGCCGTACCGGCGGACCCTAAAGGTACGACCGGCGTCCGGGCTCTCAACGCCACAGCTCTGCACTACGCCGCCAAGGCTGGCTTCCTGAGGACGATCGGGGTACTCATCGACCATGGAGCAGACCCAGACGCCCGCGACAGTCACGGCCGCACACCGCTCGACTGGCTGGAACAAGCGGCACCGTCGGTCTCGCGAGCCGCAGTCCGAGACCTGCTCGGATCCGAACAACATCGATGATCAGTGCGGCACCCTGACCAGGGATTCCGTGTCCCAGCCGGGCAAGCGACCCCGCGGGTGAGGGTAAATACACACGAGACACTGAGCGCGATGGACAGCAAGCCCGCGCTGGTCGTGATCGACCTGCAGAGAGGAATCCTCGCCGTCCCGGCCGTGCATCCCGTCGATGAGATCGTGCAGCGGGCGGCGAGCCTAGCGACGGCATTCCGCCGCCACCACCTGCCGGTGGTGCTCGTGAACGTCACGGGCCGGGCACCCGGGCCCATCGAAGCCCCATCCAGAGCCAGTCAATCCGGCGTCACCCCGCCAGCGGACTGGGCCGATCTCCTCGATGAGCTGCAGCCG
Organism: Streptosporangiaceae bacterium; assembly: GCA_036394075.1. Lineage (GTDB taxonomy): Bacteria > Actinomycetota > Actinomycetes > Streptosporangiales > Streptosporangiaceae > JAWWPY01. The sequence goes on along the minus strand of DASWFT010000093.1, from coordinate 598 downwards.
CAGCCGGACGACATCCGGGTCACGAAGCTGCGGTGGGGCGCGTTCCACGGCACCTTACTCGACGCCCACCTGCAAGACCTCGGCGTGACCCAGATCGTCCTGGCGGGCATCGCGACCAGCGCGGGCGTTGAATCCACCGCGCGCTCCGCTACGGTCATCCTCGTGCACCGGTGTGCCGTCGGCAGAGCGCGGTTCACGGGGCTAGCGCTCAGTCGCGCGCCCGGGTTGCTCCGGCGCCCCGGTCGGGCGCGTGCCCGTCGGCGACTGCGATCGCCGAGTAGGTCATCGGGAAACCGAGGCGCCAGCTGGGGTATCGGGGAGTCCAGCCGAGTTCGCGCTTTGCCTTAGCGTTGGAGGCGCCGCGTGCCTGGGTACCCAGCACTACGGCTGCCGGGCCGGCGAACAGGCGCGCCAGCCAGGCCGGCACGTGGCGCGGTGGCTTGGCGCCCAGCGTGTTGGCGAGCACCGGGAGCCAGTCGCGCACGGGGGCGGGTTCGTCGTCGACGATGTTGTAGATCGCCGGCCCGGAGTGCTCGAGGGCGGCGACGGTCGCTGCGGCACCGTCATCGAGGTGCAGCCAGGAGAAGATCCCGCCGCC
>DASWFT010000092.1:0-8484 GCA_036394075.1 Streptosporangiaceae bacterium | reverse complement strand
AGCTCTGGTAGGGCACCCGTGCGACCAACTCCAGCACCTTGAATTTCGACAGGGTCCGCGCTCGCCCGTAAATCAGATCAAGCAACCGGAACAATGCACTGGCCGCCAGCCCGTACGCCCGCCGTGGACTGTGTAGAGTCGCGCGCTGCGCCCGAACGAGCGCCTCGTGCTCGAGGTGGGGTGGCGCGCCAGTCGTGGTGCCCACCTGATCCATCCGCTCCTCCTCCGCCACTCATGAGGACCCCTTGGGCCGTTGCTGCCCCGCCGGATCCGCATTATTTCTTGATTAGCTCGCACCTCCACGTCCTGTAATCGTGTCGCCTGCGCACAGCCGACCACACCTGCGATTCTGCTCAGTGGAGCATGCTGCCGTGACCCGGTGCGCTCCCGGCACCATGATCGAGGCCGGTGCTCGCGATTCTCGACGCACTCCTGCAGGAGTGCAGGGAACTGAGCATGACCTAAACCCCGTTGGCGTCTCTCAGCATGGCTTGCGGCCTGGCTGGAGCGGCACTGATGGAAGTCCTGCGGTAGTCGCAGCCCGATTGTCGAGGAGGAGGAGTGACGCGATGGGGAGCGTACGACACCGGGTACTGGTGATCGGCGGAGGATTTGGAGGGCTGAACGTAACCGAGGCACTGGCGGACGCGGACGTCGATGTGACCCCTCGTGGATCGGACCAATCACCATCTGCTCCAGCCGCTGCTGTAAAAGGTAGCGGCGAGGATTCTGCCACCGGGGGTTGATCTCCCCGGGCGCTGCGCCATGTGGTCCGTAAGCAGCACACTGCCCGAGTGCTGCTGGCGGAGATCTACGACGTGGACTTGAAGCAGAAGGTGGCGCGTGCTACGGAGCCCGACGGGCAGCCCCTGGATCGCCCGTACGACACGCCGGGTCCGCCGATTCTCAGACCGGCGGGCAGCCTGGTGTACCTCGAGCATGTCCGGGCCCGCGGACCAGCCTCGCTGGCCCAGGAAATGAGGCTCCGCTGACCCGGGTACTCGCCGCGGGATGCCGTCCCAGACCGCGACACCGCCGCCGCCATCGTGGCCGCCGGGTTCAGCATCGAAACGATCGGAACCCTCAAGCCGATGCCGCACATGCCGCTGATCGCCCCTTTCACGCACGGGACCGCCCGGCAGGGCGGTCCGGCGAGACCCGGGCCATGACCCGGGAGAGCCCACACCCTAGACCGAACTTACTTGATCTTGGAGTTGGTGGTACGCCTGCTGACCGGTGGTGATGTCGCGTGCCTGGGGCTGGCGGCGTCCGGTTGAGTGGCTACTTGAGGGCAAGGGGGACGCGGGCGCCGAGTAGTTCGAAGGCCCGGGCCTGGACCGGGGTTGGGGTGGTGAGCTTCTCGATTTTCTGCCCGGCGAAGATGATGACCTGCCGGTCGAGGGTGGACAGGTGGCCGAGCAGGTCGCGGTAGCGGTAGACGGGCAGGCCGCCGGGGGTGTGCTTGGCGGCGTCTGTGGCTTTGGCCTGGGCTGAGCGGCGGGCGGGTGCGACGGGGTCGCTGGCGGGGGGGATGTGCTGGTCGGTGTAGGTGAGCTCGGCGAGGGCGGCGCGCAGGTGCCAGGTGAGGTAGCAGGCGAGCATGCAGATCAGCACGTGGCCGCGGACCCGGCCGGCGAGGTAGTGGTGGATGGGGCGCAGGTCCAGGTCGTCGGCCTTGGTGATGCGGAAGTCCCGCTCGACGTATTTGAGGTCCTTGTAGGCGCTGATCACGGCGGCTGGATCGAGGACGCCGCCGGCGACGCTGGTGCGGATCACGTAGATCCCGTCGAGAGCGGCCTCGGCGGCGATCTTGTCCTGGTCACGGCGCCAGGCGAGCCGGCCGGGGCCGATGCCGGGGATGAAGTGCTTGCCCACCTTGTGCTTGCCGATGACCTTCCCGACCCGTATCCCGATCTTGTCGGGGTCCGTCAGCCGCCCCGCGGCCACCGACGCCTTGATCTTGGCCAGGTCGGTCTCGGTGGCGGCCAGGAGGTCCTCGCGCTTGCGGGCCCGCTCGGCCGCCAGCACCGGGTTGTGGCAGCAGATCAGCCGCTCGCCCGGGTAGTCCGGGTGAGCGATCTCCGCGAAGTTCTGGGTGCCGGACAAGCTCATCTGCAGCGGCCCGTCATCTTTGGCCAGGGCGGCGATCGCGGGTGCCTTCAGCGCGGTGACCCAGTCCATGCCCTCCAGCTTGCGCAGGTCGGCGATCCGGGTGCCGGTGATCATCCCCCGGTCGCCGACCATGATCAGGCGCTCGATGCCGAAATCTTTACGGACCCGGGTGATCGCGGTCTTGAACGACTCCGGGTCGGCGGTGTTGCCGGGGAACACCTCGACGGCGACCGGGCGGCCCGCCGGGTCGGTGAGCAGCCCATACTCGACCTGCTGGCGGCCGCGCTTGCCGTCGCGGGAATGCCCGGACGCCGCCAGCTCGCAGTGCGAGCCTTCCACCCAGGAGGAGGACAGGTCGAACATCGCGATCCCGCCGCTCGCCAGGTGCCGGGCGGCGAGCTTCTTCTCGATGCCGCGCTGCCGGGAGGTCAGCCAGTCCATCGCGGCGTAGACCTCGTCGGTGCTGGCGCCGGCCACCCCGAGGTCTGTCCCCAGCGTGGTGTCGCCGTCCTGCCACCAGCGCGCGGTGGGCAGCTTGGGCCTCGGCCGCACCGCCCGCGACAGGATCAGCGCGTACGCGATGTCGCGTTCGGCGCACGCCGGGCCGAGCAGCGCCCGCAGGCCCAGCCTGGACGCCATCAGGTGCGCCGCGGCGACGTCGCCGTGCGGCACCGACCGCTGCACCTCGAACCCGTCCCCGGCGTCGACCAGGGTGCGGCCCTTCAGCGTCGCCCGCAGCGCGGCAATCGACTCCTCAGGCAGGCCGGTCAAGTTCGCCAGCGTCTCCTTGCGGGGCCGGCCGTCCTCGTCGCGGAATGAGTGGCGCAGGAGGTACGTCGGGTAGGCCCGCCGCTCCCCGCCCACCGTGGTGTAGTGGCGACCAGCCTGGTCCACATGCATGCTACCGCTGCGCTTTCTCACAGGGGAATTCAACCATCCAGGCCACCAGAAGTCCACTATTTTAGTGGTTACGCCCGCAGGCGTGTCGCAGCCATATGCGCACGTCAGGACGGAGATCAGCTATCCAGGCTCACGTAAGTTCGGGCTAGGCGACGGCCAGGCGGGCCAGGCGACGCGCCGACACTGGCCCGGCCCCGAGGTGCCACTGCCAGCCGGTCACACTCGGCACAGGATCTCGCCATGCAGGAGGGACAGCCAGCCGTCCGGAGCGTCAGCCCATGTCAGCCAGCCTGCGGAGATGCGGCGCAGATCGGCCTCGTCGGCTGCTCCCGACGTGATCGCCTGCCGGGCCATGTCGGATTGCAGGATTCGCTCTGCCCACATCCCGCTCCACCAGGCGCGGTCCTCGGGCGTAGCGAAGCACCAGGTCGAGGACGTCGCAGACACCTCGGAGAGCCCGGCCTCGCGCGCCCATGACAGCATCCGCCGCCCGGCATCGGGCTCCCCGCCGTTGCCTCTGGCTACTCTCTGATACAGCGCCATCCACTCGGCCAGTTCCGGGAGCGCAGGGAACCAGGCGAACGCTGCATAGTCGCTGTCGCGCGCCGCGAGGATCCCTCCTGGCTTGCAGACCCGGCGCATTTCGCGCAGCGCCTGGACCGGGTCGCCCACGTGCTGGAGAACCTGGTGGGCATGCACGACGTCAAAGGCGCCGTCCGGGAAGTCCAGCGCGTGCACATCCGAGACGGCGAAATCGACGTTCCCGTGTCCTCGCGCGGCGATCTCCTCGCGGGCCAGCCTCAGCGCGTCAGCCCTGACTTCGGACGCGGTCAGCCGCCCCGGGAAGATCAGGGCCGCTAGATCTGCCGTGATCGTGCCGGGCCCGCAACCGACATCAAGCACGGTCATCCCCGGACCGAGATGTGGCAGCAGGTACGCGGCCGAGTTTTCCGCCGTCCGCCAGCGGTGGGACCGCAGAACAGACTCGTGATGGCCGTGTGTGTAGACGGCTTCCCTGGCTGCCATGAGAAAGGCGCCTCCCTGCCCGTGACCTTCCTGAGGCCGGGACACTAGCACCACTACGTCTCAGATATCAAGAAATGTGTCTCAGTATGTGGATACACCGAGAACCGGGGTGCACGCCGCCGCCGTGCGTCGTGGCGCCCGCTACGCTCGGACAGCAGAGCCGCCGAACGGGGTTCGGCGGCGAGTCGCTTTGCGAAGGGGCGGGCTATGCGCATCGGGATGTCCCTGAACTACGCTGGCGGGTTCGCGGAGACCGTCGAGGAACTCGCCGATTACGAGAAGGCGGGCCTGGACATCGTGTTCGTGCCCGAGGCCTACAGCTTCGATGCGGTCAGCCAACTCGGCTTCATCGCGGCCAGGACGGAGCGGCTGCAGATCGCCTCGGGCATTCTGCAGCTGTACTCGCGGACGCCCACGCTGACCGCGATGACCGCCGCCGGGCTGGACTACGTGTCCGGCGGGCGGTTCGTGCTGGGCATCGGGGCGTCCGGGCCGCAGGTGATCGAGGGCTGGCACGGCGTGCCCTATGACTCGCCGGTCGGCCGGACCCGGGAGATCATCGAGATCTGCCGGAAGGTGTGGCGGCGCGAGCGGCTCGAATATGCCGGGAAGCACTACACGATCCCGCTGCCGCCGGGTCAGGGGACCGGGCTCGGCAAGCCGCTCAAGCTGATCAACCACCCGGTGCGCGAGCGCATCCCGATCGTGGTGGCGGCGCTCGGCCCGAAGAATGTCGAGCTGGCCGCGGAACTGGCCGAGGGCTGGGAGCCGATCTTCTACTTCCCGGAGAAGGCCGCTGGGGCCTGGGGCGGGCCGCTGGCCGCGGGCCTGGCCAGGCGTGATCCTTCGCTCCCGCCGCTCGATGTGGTCGCCCAGGCGGTGCTGGCCATCGGCGACGACGTGGCCGGGTACCTGGAGCTGGGCCGGCCTATGCTCGCCCTGTACATCGGCGGGATGGGCCCGTCCCGGACCAAGGGCCGCAACTTCTACTACGAACTGGCGGTCCGGTTCGGGTTCGAGGACGTGGCCGGGCGCATCCAGGATGCCTACCTGGATGGCCGCAAGGACGAGGCAGCGGCCCTCGTGCCCGCCGAGTTGCTGGCCGGCACCTCCCTGATCGGCCCCCAGGCGCTGATCGCCGAGCGGCTCGCGGCGATGAAGGAGTCAGGCGTCACCACGCTCAACGTGACGCCGCTGGCGGCGACGCACGAGGAACGGGTACGGCTGATCGAGCAGGTCCGCGACCTGGCCAGCTGAGACCACTGGACAGGAGACGGCAGCCCCGCCGGTGTACCTGCCGCTAGCAGGCGGCACGAGCACCCAGGGCCGCTGCTCACAGGTTTTCAGTGAAGGCCTGCCGCAGGGCGGCCACCTGCATCGGCCCTGAAGCGTGGTTCTGGGCCGCCGGGAGCGACGGCCCCGAACCATGCTTTCCGGCTGGGTGGACGGGTCAGACAGATTTCTGGTAAGCCCGGAAGGTTCCCACCGACAAGGCGGTGACCAGCACCGCGAGGAGGGCGAGCCCGCCGCCCTGGGTGAGCACGCGGCTCCAGTCAGGGCTGGTGCTCATCGCGCCACGGGCCGCTTCCAGTGCCCAGTTGACCGGGTTGCCGGCCGCCACAATGCGCATCCAGTGCGGCATCAGGCCGGTGGCCATGAAGGCGGACGACAGGAAGGTCAGCGGCAGCAACAGGAAGACGCTGAGCCCGATGATGGTCTCCCGTTGCCGGGCCAGCATGCCGATGCTGTTCGACAGCGCGCTGAATACGACCGCCACCAGAATTGACGCGGCGATCAGCACGATGATGCCGGTCGCGCCGCCCGGGTAGCGTGCTCCCGCGGCCAGGCCCAGCGCCACGATGATGATCGACTGCAGCGCTGTGGTCATCGCCTGCATCACGACGGAGGCGTTGATGATCGCCGAACGGCGCAGCGGCAGGACGAGGAAGCGGTCCATGATTCCATGGTCGATCTCCTCGAGAACCGACATGCCGCTCCACATGCTGGTCGACACCGCGCTCATCACCACCACCCCGGGTACCAGGTAGTCGAGGTAGGAGGGGGCGCCGAATCCGGGCAGCTCGACCACCTTACGGAACAGGGAGCCGAACAGGAACAGCCAGATGACTGGCTGGATCAGGGTGATAACCAGGTACGCGGGCTGGCGCACCATGGCCCGCAGCTGACGCTGCGTCATCCAGGTGGTGTGCGTGGCCAGGGTGCTCATCGTGATCCTCCGGTTGAGCTGGCGGCGGACGGGGACTGGTCGGCCTCGGCGAAATGACGGCCAGCGTGGCGCAGGTACACGTCGTCGAGTGACGGGCGCGCGGCGGTGACCGCGCGGACGCTGATCCCCGCGCCGTCGAGAGCGGCGAGCACGGCCACCGCGGCGGTGGCGCCATCGTCGGCGCGGGCGCTCACCCGGCTTCCGTCGATATGGACTTCGCGGACCGCGGGAATCGCGGCCAGGGCCGCGCGCACCCGGTCAGCGGCTGGGTTCCCGGTGACCTCCACCTGGACGGCGTCGCCGTGCAGTTGGCCCTTGAGTTCATCGGGCGTGCCGCTGGCCACGACCCGGCCGCGGTCGACGATGGCCAGCCGGCTGGCGAGCCGGTCGGCCTCTTCGAGGTAGTGGGTGGTCAGCAGGATGGTGAGTCCCTCCGCGGCGGACAGCCGCGCGATCTCGTCCCACATGTCGGAGCGCGCCTCCGGGTCAAGCCCGGCGGTGGGCTCGTCGAGGAAGAGCACCTCGGGTCGGTTGACCAGGCCCAGGGCCACATCGAGGCGGCGTTGCATGCCGCCGGAGTACGTGCGGACCATCCGCCCCGCGGCATCGGTCAGGCTGAACCTGCTCAGCAGCTCGTCGGCCCGCTGGCTCAGGTCCCGGCCGCGCAGGCCCAGGATCCGGCCGGCGAGCAGCAGGTTCTCCCGGCCGGTAGCCGTCGGGTCGGCACCGGAGCGCTGGCCCACCACGCCGATCGCGCGGCGCACCCGCCCGGCCTGGCGCCGGACGTCCAGGCCGGCGACGGACGCGGTGCCCGAGTCGGCCTGGGCCAGGGTGGTGAGGATCTTGACGGTCGTGGACTTGCCAGCTCCGTTGGGGCCGAGCAGTCCGAAGACCGTGCCGGCCTCGACCGCGAAGCTCAGCCGGTCGAGGGCGCGGATTTCCTTGGGGTAGGTCTTGACGAGGTCGTGCGCCTCGATCGCGAATGCCGGGGTCCGCGAGGGGCTGACTGTGTCCGCTCCCTGTGTCTGGGTACTCATCTGCGTGTTCCTCCGTGCTGGTCGGTTGCGTGAACCGGCCCCGCGAGGAGGTCACCGAGTACCCTGGCAGTGCTACAGGTCGATCGGATCTCGTTCCCGCGGGATCGGTTCGAGGGTCACGGCCCCTGGTCTGGTGTTCCCGCACCTTGCCGGGGGCCGGCTCGCGTTCCTGGTCTGTTCAGCTGCTCCTTTCGCCATCGGGGCGGCTGCCGGCGGTGGTCGCGTCGCTGGCCGGGAATCGGGCCTCGTCCAGGGCGGCGGCCGCCATGGCGGCGATGCCAGCGGGCAACTCGCCCGTCTCGTGCCAGCGTGCCCAGTCGTCCATGCCGGGGAACGAGCCGTTTTCCAGGTCGGCTACGACGCCGCGGACCCATGCCAACTCGGCTTCCTGCATCGCCAGGTGGTATTCGTTCTCGAGAATGAATAGCCGTGGCAGCCACGGGAAGGCAGCGAGTTCGGCCCGCTCGGCGGATATCGCCTTCTCCACTTCCGGCACCCGTTCCCTGAGCAGTTCGAGCACCTGGCTGGGCTCCAGAACGCCCAGCAGCGCCAGCGCGGCCTCGAACTGCGGGTACTCCTTCACCGGCGTGCCGAGCAATTCGGCCATCCACTTCTCAAGCTCGGCGCGCCCGGCGTCGGTGAGCCGGTAGACCGTGCGCTCCGGCCGCCGTCCCTCGCGACTGGCCTCCATTGCCTCGATGTAGCCGTGCTTGGCCAGGTTGTCCACGACCGTGTAGAGGGAGCCATAGTTCAGCTTGATGCTGCGCTCTTTGCCCTGGCTCCGCATGGTGGCGGCCATCTCGTAGGGATGCATCGGCTGCTGGCGCAGGGTGCCGAGGACGGCAAGCGCCAGCGGGTTGGCGACCTTGCGTCGCTTACCCGGCATCGTCTCCTCACCTGCTTCCCGTCTCAGTCTCCCAGTCCGTATATCCGTAGCCGAGTATACGGAAGAGAGTATCCGTTGGCAAGCATTAGGCCAGGCGATGGCGCAGTGCCTCGTATGCGTGCCTCGTGCGTATCGAGGGCGCAGTTATCGAGGGTTGTCAACTGCTGCCTGTTGAGTATTTGGCTGAATGCATGAGTGAACTTGAAGGAGCGGGTGCGGCGGCAGGGTGTCCGTCCCGTGATCGCGTGCCACTGGTTCCCCGGGTGGGGCTGCTGGTTCCGGCGAGGCGTGCGGGC
>DASWFT010000091.1:0-41341 GCA_036394075.1 Streptosporangiaceae bacterium | reverse complement strand
GACCGTGGCGGCCGCCACGGCAGCGAGCATGACCGCGCGCGGCACCCACCGGCGCAGCCGCCGGGCATGCCGGCGGCCTGGCACGGCTGCCGATTCCTGGCCGGGCGCCTCGCCCGGAACGTGCGCGCCCCTATGGCGTGGGGCACTCGGGGTGGGACTCACGGATCGCCTTCCAGCGGATGACTCCCGGCTGCACGGGCTGGTCATGGCTCGTCCTACAGGCTGTCGTGGAAACAGTACCGTGGACGAATCCTGGCCCGACGGGGGACCCCATTAGTGCTGCGGCGTGTCTCGACGCGGGCCCGGGCTGGGGCTGATCAGGGAGCGCCGCCGCCGCAGACACGGACAATCCGGCCCGCTTCTGACCGGACCCGTCCAGTTACCTTTTCGGCACTGCCAGTAACGTCGTGACCGGCCGGCCCGATTACGTTCTGGTGCCTATGAAGCGCTTACCCGTGGCAACGTGCGGGTATCGCTTCGGCGTGGCACCATGCAGGAGAATATCTCGGGTCCCCCCGCGCAGAGAGGCAGGAGCATGACCTCCCCGACGCGCCCGGCCCCGGCGCTGACGATCGACGCGCTGGGCCGGAAATGCCCGATCCCTATCATCATGCTGGCTGAGCGGATCAGGGAGATCCCCATCGGGGAGACGATCGCGGTGCTCGCCGACGATCCCGCGGCCAGGCCTGACATCCCGGCCTGGTGCATGATGAAGTCTCAGGAGTTCGTGACGGAGATGGCGCTGCCCCGCGGCTGGGCCTTCGTGATCAAGCGCACCTACTGACGAGCACCGGCTAAGGATCCCCGGCTGACCGGAACCGGTCGGCGAAGCGCGGGTCGCTCTCCCACCATGGCTGGCTCCCTCCGGCGTGCTCCCCCCGAGCCGCGCCCGGCTCGGCGAGCGTCTCCGCAGGCCCGGCGGCCGGCCCGGGCCGGGCGCTCCCCGGCTGGGTCCCCCCGGGCTGGGCTGTCTCAGCGGCGTCGAGCTCCGCGTCGATCGCCACCGCCCCGGCCTCGTCCTCCCTGATCATCTGGATCAGCTGCACGGCCAGGAACGGCAGGCCGACGATGTCACCCAGAATCCAGAGCACCCCGCCGCCGAGTACCTGGTCGGTGCTGAGGCTCGGGCCCCACGGCCGCGCCAGGGCATGGTAGTAGGCCCCCGCGATGAGGTGCTGGTCAGCGATCACCGCGAGGCCGAGGATGGCGTCGCCAACGACCTCCGCGCCGCTGACCCAGAGCGCCACGAGGTACGGATAGGCCCTGGGCACCGGGTCGAGCCGCAGCAGCGTCCAGAAGAACACGAACCCGGGCGCCAGCAGGGCCAGGTAGGTCACCTCCCGCAGCAGGTCATTGTGCAAGCTCGCCGCGTACCAGGGCGAGAAGTACAGCAGGAACGGCACGAAGATGACCGCCATCGTGGTGATGGCCGGGAAGGTCAGGATGCGGGCCATGCTGCTGCGCACGCCCGCTTCCAGCCGCGGCCCGAGGCCGGGCAGCACGGCGACGGCGAGCGACAGGGGCCGCCCGAGGGTGAGGAACAGCGGCGCCACGAGCAGCAGCAGGATGGTCTGCACCGACCGGACATAGAACAGCGTGCCCTGGTACACGCCGATGAAGGACATGGTGGCGACGGCTACCGCGCCGAGTCCCCCGCCACAGAAGGCGACGGCCCGGCCGGCCGGCCACCTCTGGCCTGACCCGCGGGCCCGCCGCATTCCGGCCAGGTAGAGCCCGCCCGCCAGCAGCACCACGATGAGCACCGGCAGGTCCACCGTCCACGAGGTGAACGCCCGCGCCGGAGTCAGTTCCGGAGGGCCGAGGTAGGCGGGTGCCCCGTAGTAGGCGGACGAGAAGACGGCGGCCATGTGGCCACGCTACCGCCGCGCCATAGCGCGCCGGCTGCTCCTGGGCGTCAGCCCCGCAGCGACGGTGACCGTGACGGAGCGCGCAGGCACCCCATGAAATACCAAAGGAAACGCATAGAGCTACTCAGCCGGCCCAATTCACCCCTGGCGGACGTTTGCCTCATGCGCGCAAAGGCCAGGAATCTATAGCGCGAGCAGCGGTGGCCGGACACGGGGGCCGCAAACGACCCGGCCCGGTCGGCGCTGCCACACGTCAGCCCAGGTCACGAGCAGGTCCGGTCGTGGTACGAATGGCTCAATCACAACCGTATTCCGGCTAATTTCCATATCGCGGCAATTCCGCCACTGCAGGAAGGGGGGACAACGTAGAAATGGGTGACGGTGCAGAAAGGGGTAATCCCGCCGACTGCGGGATTGCATCCAGCTCACAGCCACACGGGCGCACGATAAGCCCATCAGGAGAGGAATGCCATGCCGCACATCGCACGACTGCGCGTGGTCAGCGCCGCGCTGACCACGGGAGCGCTTGCGCTCGGCGGGCTGGCCACGGCCACGGCCACCGCGACGGCCGCGGTCGCGCATGCGGCGCCCCGGCGGTCGGCCATTGCAGGCAGCCATCCCGCGTGGGCGGTCACGTCGAAGCGGGTCAACGGCCCGGCGGCGGCCAGCGGCTCCGTGACGGCACGGGTCTACCTGGCCAGCCGCGATCAGCCGGGACTGGCCGCTTACGTCACCGCGGTTTCCACCCCTGGGAACGCCCGGTACCGCCACTATCTGACCCCAGGCCAGGTCATGACCCGGTTCGCCCCCACCAGCGGGCAGGTCGCCGCGGTGCGGTCCTGGCTCACCTCCGCCGGGCTGACTGTCACCGCGGTCAGCGACAAGAACCTCGCGGGCGGGTATGTCGCCGTTCGCGGGCCGGTCGCCGCGGCGAGTAAGGCGTTCGGGGTCGCCTTCGGCATCTACCGGGGTCCTGATGGCCGCGATGACCGCGCACCCAGCCAGGCCGCGACCGTGCCAACGCCGCTGGCCAGCGCGGTGCTCGCGGTTTCCGGCCTGGACACCGCCAGCCACCTGATGAAGCCGGCCCTGCCGCCGCCCGGGCCGAACTACTGGGTCGCGCCGCCCTGCTCCAGCTACTACGGCCAGAAGATCGCCACGACCAAGCCAGCCGCTTATGGCCGGCACCAGCCATGGACGGCCTGCGGCTACACGCCCAGCCAGATCCGCGGTGCCTACGGGGTCACCGCCTCCGGCATGACCGGCACAGGCCAGACCGTCGCGATCGTGGACGCCTACCGCTCGCCGACCATGCTGGCCGACGCCAACCGGTACGCGAAGGTCACCGGCGACGAGCCATTCCGCCCCGGCCAGTACCGGCAGTTCCAGGCGGGCCGGTTCACCCTGGCCGGGCCGACGGCGTGCGATGCGCCGGGCTGGTACGGCGAGCAGACGCTGGATGTCGAGTCCGTGCACGGGCTGGCGCCGGACGCGAACGTGCGCTACGTCGCCGCGGGCAGTTGCCAGGACGCCGACCTCGCCGACGCGCTGGCCTTGATCGTGAACCGGGATCTGGCCAGCATCGTGAGCAACTCCTACGGCGAGCCGGCCCAGTACTCCACTATGAACGCGGCATTCGACCTCATCTTTCAGGCCGGTGCGGTCGAGGGAATCGGCTTCTACTTCTCGTCCGGAGACAACGGCTACGAGGCTCCGGCTGAGAACCCGGCCTCGTCCATGAACCAAGTCGACTACCCGACCTCAAGCCCCTATGTCACGTCGGTGGGCGGCACCAGCCTGGCCATCGGGAAGTACAAGAACTACAAGTTCGAGACCAGCTGGGGCACCCTCCTGGATCCCTTGGCCGCGAACGGCAGACGCTGGCAGGTCACCCCACCAGGCACGTTCCCGGACTTCTACGGCGGTTCCGGGGGCGGCGGGGTGAGCACGAGCTATCCGCAGCCCTCCTACCAGGAGGATGTGGTGCCGGCCAGCCTGGCCACGCACCTGCCGGACGGCAGCACCAGCGACACGCCGATGCGGGTGGTCCCGGACGTCTCCGCGCTCGCCGACCCGAGCACCGGCTTGCTGGTCGGGCAGACAACCCTGCAGCCAGACGGGACGAGGTACGCGTTCTCGCTCAGCAGGATCGGCGGCACCAGCCTGGCCTGCCCGACATTCGCCGGCATCGAGGCCGGCGCCCAGCAGGCCGCCGGGTACCGGCTCGGCTTCGCCAACCCGGTGATCTACGCCAGGTACGGCACCAGGGCCTACCATGACGTGACCGATCGCCCGGCCGGTCAGCCGTACAACCTGGCCGAGGTCCGCAGCAACTACACCGACCCGTCCACCAGGACCGGACCGCTCCTCACCTACCTGCGGACCCTCGGCATCAACGGCCAGGGCGCTAACGCCCTGCGGGCCGTCAAGGGCTACGACGACGCCACCGGCGTCGGATCGCCCCGGGACTACATCCAGTCCTTCACGCCCTGATGGCCAGCATCAGCAGTAGCGGGCGGCCACTTCGGCCGCGGCGGCCTCGCCATAGACCACGGCCAGCCGTTCGGCCAGCGGTCCCGGCTTGAGCTCGTACTCCTGGGTGCCGACCGTCTCAAGCACATGCACTGCGAGCATGTTCCCCAGCTGCGCCGCACGCTCCAGGGGCAGGCCCCAGGCCACGGCGGCGAGAAATCCGGCCCGGAACGCATCTCCGGTGCCGGTCGGGTCCGCCATGCGGATCTCCGGCACCGGGCCGATCGCCTGCGGGGCCAGGCCAGCCTGCTCCACCCTGGCTCCGGCGGGGCCGAGCGTGGTTATCCGCACACCGACCCGGTCCAGGATCATCTTCCCGGTCCACCCGCTCTTGCGCTCGATCAGCGCTTCCTCGTACTCGTTGCAGAACAGGTAGGCCGCCCCGTCCACCAGCGCGCACACCTCCTGCTCGCCGAGCCGTGGCAACTGCTGGGACAGATCGGCGGCGAACGGGATGCCAAGGGCCTTGCATTCCGCCGTGTGCGAGAGCATCGCGCCCGGGTCACTCGCCCCGATCAGGACCAGGTCGAGTCCGCCTGCCCGCCCGGCGAGCGGGCCGAGTTCGATGTCGGCGTCCTCGGACATCGCGCCCGGATAGAACGAGGCGATCTGGTTCCCGTCCAAGTCCGTGGTGCAGACGAAGCGGGCCGTGTGCTGCAGCGTGGACTCACGCACGCCGCTGCAGTCGACCCCGTGCGCCATCAGCCACGCCCGGTAGGGAGCGAAGTCAGCGCCCACGGCACCGATGAGCAAGGGGCTGAGCCCCAGCACGCCCAAGCCGAACGCGATGTTCGCGGCGACCCCGCCACGCCGGATGTCCAACCTGTCGACCAGGAAGGACAGCGACACCCGGTCCATTTTCTCCGGGACGAACTGCTCGACGAACCGGCCAGGGAACGTCATGAGGTGGTCGGTCGCGATGGACCCTGTGATAGCTATGCGCACATGGGCACCCTAGGCCATGGCAGCTGCGAGCCGCGTGTCACGGCAGCAGGACTGTCCTAGCCCCGGCCGGCGGGCTCCGCGCTCCCGTTCAGTGGAAGGAGTCGCCGCAGGCGCAGGAACCCGTTGCGTTCGGGTTGTCGATCGTGAAGCCCTGCTTTTCGATCGTGTCCACGAAGTCAATCGTCGCGCCGGACAGGTATGGGGCGCTCATCCGGTCGGTCACCACGTGCACGCCGCTGAAGTCGGTGTCGACGTCGCCGTCCATCTCGCGCTCGTCGAAGTACAGCTGGTAACGGAGTCCCGAGCAGCCGCCGGGCTGGACGGCGATACGCAGCCGCAGGTCGTCCCGGCCCTCCGCCTCAAGCAGGTTAGACACCTTTACCGCCGCGGCGTCGGTGAGGATGACGCCCTGCGCTGTCGTCTGGTCCTGAACCGTCATAGTGTGCTAACTCCCGCGTCGATTAGCGCCGCATCCGCGGTGCTGGCTGACATCTACGGTGGCAACCTCTCCAGAGACAACCATATGCCGTCTCAGGTCATTCCGGGCTGTGGCCCCCTTATGGGCCCGCGTCGGCAGCCCGATCACAGGCCCGGCGCGCCCCACACCGGGAACCAGCGGCTCAGGTCCGGCTCGATCTTCAGGTCCGAGCCGATCTGGCCACGAACCTGGAGTTCGAGTGCGTTGTCCCGGTGCTCCCCGTCCAGCGGCGCGAACGGGTAGAACGTGCCGCGCTTGAAGAGGTAGACGATGGCGAGCCGGCGGCCGGAGTCGTCACGGAAGCCGACCAGCGTGCACAGCAACTGCGGGCCGAAACCACCGTCCACCAGCGACGAGTTCACCGCGTGCAAGTCGGTGACAAGCGCCTCGATGTCATCGGAGGAGTGGTGGGAGACCAGCCACGTGTAGGAATAGGAGTCCGTCGTCACCTCGACGGGCGCCGTTGCCGAGCCCATGCCGAGCAACTCGCGGACATCCTTCTCGATGTCGCTGAACGCCCGGCCCTCGGCGGCCCGGAAGCAGACCGAGCCGGTGCCGGTCGGCCGGAACCCCGCGGCCGCCTCCAGCG
Organism: Streptosporangiaceae bacterium; assembly: GCA_036394075.1. Lineage (GTDB taxonomy): Bacteria > Actinomycetota > Actinomycetes > Streptosporangiales > Streptosporangiaceae > JAWWPY01. Next base: position 34,929 of record DASWFT010000091.1, on the reverse strand, counting down.
TGATAGCGGCGGACGGCAGCGCGAACAGCGCGTCCAGCTTGGGCTGGACCGGCTTGGTCCGGCCCAGCAGCGTGTCCAGGAATCCCACGAGCTACCTCGCCAGCTGCTCGGAGATCTTCGCCAGTTCGTTGAGCCTGCGCTCCAGTGACGGGTGCGTGGAGAACAGCGCGGAGAGGCTGACCCCCGCACCGCGGCTGGCGAGGGCCGGGGCGAAGTAGAAGGCGTTCAGCGGCTCGGCGGCCCGCAGGTCCTTGGTCGGGATCCTGGCCATCTCCCCGGTCACCTTCTGCAGCGCGCTGGCCAGCGCCGACGGCTGGCCGGTGAGCAGTGCGGCGGACCGGTCGGCGGAGAGTTCCCGGTACCGGGAGAGCACCCGGATCAGCAGGAAGCTGACCGCGTAGACCACGACGCCCACCGCAATGATGGCCAGCATGATCAGGCCGCTGTTGTCGTTGTTGTTCCCGCCCCGGCCCCGGCCGCCGCCACCGCCGAAGAGTTCCCCGTAGAACGCGAACCTGACCAGCAGAGCCGCGGCGATGCCGATAAACGAGGCGATCGTCATCACCGCCACGTCCTTGTGGGCCACGTGCGACATCTCGTGCGCCAGCACGCCCTCAAGCTCCTGCTCGTTCAGCCGCCCGTCCAGCAGGGCGCTGGTCGCGCAGATCACGGCGGTCTTGCTGTTGCGCCCGGTGGCGAACGCGTTCGGCATCGGGGACGGGGCGATGGCCACCCTCGGCTTGGGCATGTCGGCGAGCGCGCAGATCCGGTCCACCACACCGTGCAACTGGGCCGCCTGCGGCCCGTCCTGTGGGGTGACAAGCTGGGCACCCGCGCTGCGGAGCGCGATCTTATCGGACCAGTAGTACGACCCGAACCCCAGCCCGAGGGCCAGCAGGACCGGGAAGATCACGATCCCCGCGCCAGAAGCACGGTGGCTGGCTCCCAGTATCAAGACCAAGGCCAGGATGAACGCCACGAAGACAACGCCGAGCAGGAATATCGTCAGGCCCATCCGAGCGATGAGTCCCCTGTCAGGCGCATAGCGGGTCCTCGCCATCGCGCCGCCTCCGTTTCTGTTCCAGCTGAACTCGGTCCAGCCGAACTCTTCCGGCTTCTCTGTCGGAGCCGTCCCACCCATTATCAGGCAGCGCCGGAGCGGACCATCCGTAGCGACGCCGCCTCGGCGCCACCCCAGAGCACGGCCCGAGCAGCCGGCCACCCGCCTCGCAGAGGAGGTTCAGCCGCAATTGTGCTGCGGCAACCTGGGAGTTTGCTGAGGGTTTCCGCTGAGCCGGGGCAACGTCCCCATGGAGGCGGGCAAGGCCGGGGTCAGCCCGGGATCAGCCCGTCGTCGTTAAGCATCGCGCGGACGTCGTCCATGCTCGCCTCGGCGTACGGGAGGATCAGCGCCGACGGCTCAAGCGCGTCGGCCGGCAGCGGGGTTCCCAGCGCCCGGATCCGGGACACCAGCCCCTCCAGCGCGGACCGGAACGCCTTCTCATCGCCGGCGTTCACGGCCGCCTCAAGCTTGGCGTCGAGGACGTTCAGCTCATCGGTGGCCGCGTCGTCGACCTCGAACTGGCCCTCGCCAAGAATCCGGACGATCATGATCCGTCACCGGCCTGCGGCTGATCCGCGGACCGGCCTGGCCGAGCCGCCGACTGGCTCTCCGTACGACCCTCCGCGCCCCCGCCCGAACCGATCTCGCGGGGCGCCTCACCCGGGGACAGTTCGCCCTTGAGCCGCGCCAGTTCCATGTCGACGTCGTGGCCGCCGCCCATCTGGTCGAGTTCGGCCTGGATGTCGTCGCGCGGCGGGCCGATCGCATCCTGCAGGGCACCCGAGGCCATCAGCTCGTCGATGGCACCCGCCCGCGCCTGCATCTGCGCGGTCTTGTCCTGGGCCCGCTGGACGGCCATGCCGACGTCACCCATCTCCTCGGAGATGCCGGACACGGCCTCGCCGATCCTGCTCTGCGCCTCGGCGGCGGTGTACGTCGCCTTGATGGTCTCCTTCTGCGTGCGGAAGGCCTCCACCTTGGACTGGAGCCGTTGGGACGCGGCGGTCAGCTTCTCCTCGTCCGCCTGCAGCGACTGATACTGCGTCTGCAAGTCGATCAGCTGGGTCTGCAGCGACGACTTGCGGGTGAGGGCCTCGCGCGCGAGGTCCTCACGCCCGGCGCCCAGCGCCTTCTTCGCCTGGCCCTCAAGCTTGGTCTGCTGCTGCTGGAGCGTGTTCATCTGGAGCTCGAGCCGCTTCCGCGAGGTAGCCACGTCCGCTACTCCGCGGCGGACCTGGGTCAACATCTCCAGCTGCCGCTGGTAGGAATAATCCAGGGTCTCGCGTGGATCTTCCATCCTGTCCAGGGCCTTGTTGGCCTTGGACTTGAAGATCAGCGATACCCGCTTCATCACGCTCATGGGCGCGACCATCCCCTCATCGTTTACACCGCTGCCGCTCTCCGCCCACAGCGCCGCGCCGGTCCCCCCATAATGCAACGGCGACCTTGCCGCGGACTGGACGACCCAAGCCTACGCGGAGATCCGTGCGCCAGTCATTACGAAGGCCCGGCCGCCGGGCGCACGGCTCATTCTGGCCACGCGGGGGTCATCCTGGCAATCCGTGCCCTTCGTCCCGGTAAGCTGGGCAGGTGTTCCGACGACGCAGCGCCACCACCGCGGAGGGCCCCGACGGGGGTACCAGCAGCGCGCCCGGCCCGGCCGGGCCGGTTAACGGCGCGGCTGACCATCCCGGCGTGACCGTCGGCAAGGGCAAGCCGACCCCGAAGCGCAGTGAAGCCGAGCGGCGGCGGCGCTACAGCAGCGCCCCAGCCGACCGGAAGACGGCCGTGCGCCAGTCCCGGACCAGGGATCGCACCACGCGGGCCCGGAGGACCGAGGCCATGCGCCGCGGCGAGGAGTGGGCATTCCCGGCCAAGGACCAGGGCCCGGTCAAGGCGCTGGCCCGGAACTACGTGGACTCCCGTCGGCGGGTCAGCGAGTTCTACATGTACAGCCTGATCGTGCTGCTGCTCCTGCTCTTCTTCCGCAACACGGCGGTGCAGACCTTCATGCTCCCGGTCTTGATCCTGATGGTCGTCGTCATATTGCTCGACGGCTTCCTCATCGGCAGGCGGCTGAAGGCGCTCGCTGCCGAGCGCTATCCCGGCCAGAGCACGCGCGGTATAACCGTGTACGCCGCGATGCGCGCGATGCAGCTCCGCAAGATCCGGGTCCCCAAGCCCACGGTCAAGCTCGGCGACAAGATCTGACCTCGCTCACGAGCCGTGGTGTGGCCCGCCAGCCTGCCCGTGGCCGCCGGCCGACCAGCCGTTAGGGTCAACCGCATGGAGCACCGTCATCTCGGCCTCAGCGGCCTGAAGGTCAGCGAGATCGCCTACGGCAACTGGATCACCCACGGATCACAGGTAGAGGAAGACGCGGCCAAGCAGTGTGTGGCGGCCGCGCTTGACGAGGGCATCAGCACGTTCGACACGGCTGACGTCTACGCGGGAACCCGCGCGGAGGCCGTGCTCGGGCGGGCGCTGCACGGCGTGCGCCGCGAATCTGTGGAGATCTGCACCAAGGTCTTCTGGCCGACCGGGCCGGGCAGCAACGACCGCGGGCTGTCCCGCAAGCACATCATGGAATCGGCGCACGCCTCGCTGCGCCGGCTGCAAACCGACTACGTGGATCTCTACCAGGCACACCGCTACGACTACGGCACCCCGCTCCTGGAGACCATCCGCGCCTTCGAGGACCTGGTCCGGCAAGGGAAGGTGCTGTACGTCGGGGTCTCGGAGTGGCGGGCGGAGGAGATCGCGTCGGCGCTGAAGATCGCCGATGAGATGGGCTTCGACCGGATCATCTCGAACCAGCCGCAGTACAGCATGATCTGGCGGGTGATCGAGTCCGAGATCATCCCGCTCTGCGAGCAGGAGGGGATCGGCCAGATCGTCTTCTCGCCGATCGCCCAGGGCGTGCTCACCGGTAAGTACCAGCCGGGCAGCACACCGCCAGCAGGATCACGGGCGACCGACCCGAGCGGGTCCGGGTTCATCCAGAACTACCTGACCGACGGGCTGCTGCACCGGGTACAGGAACTGCGCCCGCTCGCGGATCAGGCGAGCCTCACGCTCGCCCAGCTCGCGGTCGCCTGGGTGCTGCAGAACCCGAATGTGGCCGCCGCGATCGTCGGCGCCACCCGGCCGGAGCAGGTGCGGGAAAACGCGAAAGCCTCCGGCGTGCGGCTCGACCCGGAGCTGATGCAGAAGATCGACGACGTGCTCGGGCCCGAGATCCGGCGGGATCCGGCCCTGACGAAGAGCCCGCCCGCCGAGCGCTGAGCGCTGAGCGCTGAGCCAGGCGCTCAGCTGGCCGGGCGCAGGCTCATCGGGCCGTACTCGACCCTGCCCTCCTCGACCAGCGTCACCTGGTCCACCCCGCCGTCCAGCAGCTCCCGCCAGTTCTCACCGAGCCAGCTCTCCGCGTCACCCTGGCTGCTGAACGTCTCCTTGGGCAGCCCCCGCGACGCCGCCACGGTGCCGTCCTCCTTCTCGAACTGCCAGCTCCAGGTCATGCCCTAGCACCTCCTTGGTCCGCGGTAAGTGACAGTAGCCCACCACGGCTACCGGCGGCGCGTCCGGCCGGGCGGCACGCGGTAAGGATCGTAATGCCCGGAATATGCCCTAAAGTTCCGCATTCCCGACATTATGATCTTGTGGTCATTTGCATTCACCACGCGGAACAGCGGCAGCAGCGGCCAGGAAACTGTTAAGTTCTATTGCGCTAGCCCTGAGTCTGGCGCGGCGGGAGCGGCGCGGCTCAGCCCCGGGATCAAGCGGGACCAAGGTGGTGACGACATGGCACGCGTTGTCGTCGTAGGTGATCTCATGACCGACACGGTCGCGCACGCCGCTCTTCCCCTCGCGAAGGGCAGCGACACGCCGGCCACGGTAAGCATGCACGGTGGCGGCTCCGGCGCGAACATCGCCGCCTGGCTGGCCGTGGACGGCTCCGAGGTGGCATTCGTCGGGCGGCGCGGTGCCGACATCGCGGGCCGGAACCGGGACATGGAACTCATGGGTTACGGCGTCGACGCCAGGCTCGTGATGGACCCGGAGCGGCCCACAGGGACCTGTGTCGTGATGGTCACCCACCGCGGTGACCACACCATGCTGTCCGATCCGGGTGCGAACGCCGCGCTGTCACCCGATGACCTGCCCAAGGACCTGTTCTCGCCCGGAACTCACCTGCACATGTCCGGGTACACGCTGCTGAATGAGGGCTCGCGCCCTGCCGCGCTCGCAGCGTTCCAGCTGGCCGGCCGGGCAGGCATGACCGTCTCCGTCGATGGCGCCTCGGCCGCCCCGCTGGAGCGGGTCGGGGCCGAGCCCTTCCTGGAACTGACCAACGGCGTGACGCTGCTGGTGGTCAACGCGGATCAGGCCGCCGTGCTCACCGGCCGTGACGATCCCGAGGCGGCCGCCAGGGTGCTGACCGCCTGGTATCCCCAGGTCGTGGTGAAGCTCGGCCCGGACGGCGCGCTGCACGCGAACGGGCGCCCGGATCCGGTGCGGGTACCGGCGCAGCCGGTGGAACGTTTCCTCGACGGCACAGGCGGCGGGGATGCGTTCTGTGCCGGTTTTCTTCCGCCCTGGCTGGATAAGAAGCCGCCGCACGAGGCGCTCACCAGCGGCTGCAGGCTGGCCTCGCGTGCCCTGGGCCTGGTCGGTGCCCGGCCTATCCTCTGACCGTCCCCGCCAGGCGGCCTTCCTCGGCGAGCTTTTCTCACTCGACTGCCGGGTCGCTCTTGTCACCGGGGGCAGTTCGGGCATCGGCCGCGGGATCGCACGGGCGCTGGCGCTGGCCGGAGCGCGTGTCGTGATCATGGCCCGCGGTGCGCAGGCGCTGGACGACACCGTCGGTGAGGTGCAAGCGGCTGGCGGCGAGGCGGCACGGGTGTGCGCGGACCTCGCCGACCGGGCCGCGCTGCAGCGGGGCGCGGAACAGGCCGTGGCCGCGTTCGGCGAACCCGACATCGTGCTGAACGCGGCCGGGCTCAATCTGCGCCCGCCGCTGGGCGATCTGACCATCAGCCAGTGGGATCAGGTCATGGCGGTGAACCTGACCGCCCCGTTCCTCCTCGGGCAGCGGTTCGGGCCCGCGATGGCGCGACGTGGCTGGGGACGGATCATCAACGTCGTCTCGCAGCAGGCGATCAGGGCGTTCGGCAACAGCGGCGGGTACGGCGCGGCGAAGGGCGGTCTCGCCGCGCTGACCAGGTCCCAGTCGGAGGCCTGGGCGCCGGATGGTGTCTGCTGCAACGCCCTGGGACCGGGGTTCGTGGCCACGCCGCTCACCGCCGAGGTGGCCAGCGACCCGGTGCGGTCCGCCGCGCTGGCCGCGCGGACGATGGTCGGCCGCAACGGCGAACCGCAGGACTTCGCGGGCGCGGCCGTGTTCCTCGCCAGCCGCGCCAGCGATTATGTGACCGGCCAGGTCATCTTCGTGGACGGCGGCTTCTCCGCCGCCTGACCCGCCCCCTGGGGCCACTCACCCGGTTATCAGTTAGGTTTTTGGCCCCTGGAGGGGCGAAAAACCTAACTGATAAGAGTTATCCACAGGTTCGCTGGAACAGCTGGTCGGTATCGGGTGAATCAGCGAATCTTCCGGGCAGGGCAGCGCCACGCGGGTTGCCTTCGGCGTGCTCGGTGGTTGCAGGCGGCACAATGTCGGTCATGGCCAGACGCACCACGACAACCCCGCCCCCCGACGATTTCGAGGAGAACATCGTCGACATCGATGTCGCCGAGGAGATGCGGGGCAGCTTCCTCGAGTACGCCTACTCGGTTATCTACCAGCGCGCGCTGCCGGACGCCCGGGACGGCTTGAAGCCGGTGCAGCGCCGGATCCTCTACCAGATGAACGAGATGGGCCTGCGGCCTGACCGGGGGTACGTCAAGTGCGCCCGCGTGGTCGGCGATGTCATGGGGCGGCTGCACCCGCACGGCGACAGCGCGATCTACGATGCGCTGGCCCGGATGGCGCAGTGGTGGGCCATGCGGCTGCCGCTGATCGACGGGCACGGCAACTTCGGCTCACTGGGCGGCGACGACGCGCCCGCGGCGATGCGGTACACCGAGGCGCGGCTGACCGCGGCCGCCATGGAGATGGTTGCCTCGATCGGCGAGGAAACGGTCGATTTCCAGCCGAACTACGACGGCACGGAGGTCCAGCCCGAGGTGCTCCCCGCCGGGCTGCCGAACCTGCTGGTCAACGGCGCCGCCGGGATCGCGGTGGGGATGGCCACCAACATGGCCCCGCACAACCTGGGCGAGGTGATCGCTGCGGCCCGCCACCTGATCGCCCATCCCGAGGCCGGCCTGGACGAGCTGATGCGCTTCGTGCCCGGCCCGGACCTGCCGACCGGCGGGAAGATCGTTGGCCTCGATGGGATCAGGGAGGCGTACGAGACCGGGCGCGGCGTCTTCCGGACCCGTGCGGCCGCCCGGATCGAGAAGATCACCCCACGGCGGACCGGGATTGTGGTCACCGAGCTTCCCTACGGCGTCGGCCCGGAAAAGGTGATCGCCAGGATCAAGGACCTGGTTCAGGCCAAGAAACTGGCCGGGATCGCCGACCTGAAGGACCTCACCGACCGGCAGCGCGGCCTGCATCTGGTCATCGAGGTCCGCAACGGGTTCCATCCCGACGCGGTGCTCGATGAGCTGTACCGGCTGACGCCGATGGAGGAGACGTTCGGCATCAACAACGTCGCCCTGGTCGACGGGCAGCCCAAGGTGCTTGGCCTGCGTGAGCTGCTGCGGATCTATGTCGATCATCGCCTGGAGGTCGTCCGGCGGCGCACCGAATTCCGGCGGCGCAAGCGGGCGGAACGGCTGCACCTGGTCGACGGCCTGGTCATCGCGCTGCTCAACATCGATGAGGTCATCCAGGTCATCCGAGCCAGCGAGGACGCCGCCCAGGCCAAGGAACGCCTGATGTCGGTCTTCGACCTGTCGGAGATCCAGGCTCAGTACATCCTGGACACGCCGCTGCGCAGGCTGACCCGCTACGACCGGCTTGAGCTGGAGCGCGAGCGGGAGACGCTGCAGCGCGAGATCGCCGAGCTGACCGCCATCCTGGAGTCTGAGGCCAGGCTCCGCGACGTGGTCTCAGCGGAACTGGCCAGCGTCGCCGAGCGGTTCGCCACCCCGCGCCGGACGGTCCTGCTGGAAGGCAGCGGCGCGACCCGGACCGCCGCGGTCCCGCTGGAGGTGGCGGACGACCCGTGCCTGGTGCTGCTCTCATCGACTGGGCTGGTCGCGCGAGCGGCGACCACCGCGACCGAACGGACCCCGCCCGGCGCTCTGCCGTACGCCCAGGAACTGGCCAGCTCCGGTGCGGCACCGGCAGGCCCGCGCACGGCGCACGACGTGATCGTCTCGGCCGTGCCGACCACCGCGCGGGGCAGCATCGCCATGGTGACTTCGCTCGGCCGGCTGATCAGGCTCGGCGTGCTGGAGATACCGGCCCTGCCACCCAGCGCCCACTCCCCCGCGCTCGCGGGCGGCGCGCCGGTCAGCGAGTTCGTCGGCCTGGAGGCCGGTGAGACCGTGGTCGGGCTGGCCGCGCCGGACGCGGCGGCGGCGGGCCTCGCGCTGGGCACTGCCGCCGGGGTCGTCAAGCGGGTCGCGCCTGACTACCCGCAGAACGCGGCCGACTTCGAAGTGATCTCGCTCAAGGATGGCGACCGGGTAGTTGGCGCGGTCCAGCTGACCAGCGAGGAACAGGACCTGGTGTTCATCACCAGCGACGCCCAGCTGCTCCGGTTCGGCGCGGCGGCGGTACGCCCGCAGGGCCGGGCGGCAGGCGGCATGGCCGGGATCCGGCTGGCGGCCGGCGCATCGGTGATCTGGTTCGGCGCGGTGCCGCCGGGCGGCGGCACCGTCGGCCCGGACGGGGCCGGACCGAACGGGGCCGGGCCAGGCGGGCCCGAACCGGGCGGGCTAGTGCAGCCGGGGGCCGTCGTGGTGACGGCCGCGGGCAGCTCGGGAGCCCTGCCGGGGACGGCGGCCGCCACGGTGAAGGTCACCCCGTACGCCGAGTACCCGGCCAAGGGGCGGGCGACCGGCGGCGTCCGCTGCCACCGGTTCCTCAAGGGGGAGGACACGCTGGTGCTGGCCTGGGCAGGCCCGGCGCCCGCGCGTGGCGCTACCGACGCCGGGGTGCCGGTGGACCTGCCATCCGCTGAAGGCCGCAGGGACGGGTCCGGGGACCGGGTGCGCCAGCCGCTCGCTGCCCTCGGCGGCCTGTCCCCACGGCTGTGAGCCGCCGCTCAGACGCCAACCCGGCCCCGGCCGGCTATCGCGGCGAGCGCGGTGAGCAGGTCGCGCGGGCCCGCGTAGGGTGGTTCACCGAACTGCCATGACCGGGCGATGGTGATGCCCCTGGCCCCAGGGTCGAAGACGCTGCCTCGGAAACAGCCGCCCCGGGCCAGGGTGGCCAGATCCTCGTCGTCCTCGGCTAAGGCAGCGGCATAGGCGGCGGCGTCGAGAAGCGCCGCGGCGCATCGCGCGGCCCGTACGGGGGCGCCATCGGCACGGGCCAGCCGCCAGGCCGCCTGGGCGCGTAGGAACTCTGCCACGAGGATCTGTTTCGTCACGTCAAGTATCATACTCATTACTCTCCGTAATGGAACGATGACGTGAGGCGTGGCGTGTCCCGGTTAGCGGGCGGCGCGGACACCGGCCGGCCGGCCGCGCGGACACCGGCCGGCAGGCCGCGCGGACACCGTCAGCGAGGCGGGCTAGCACGGTCACCGGGCCGGGCAGACGTCCGCGATAAACGCCGCGAACCGGTCCAGGCCGGTCTCGATCTGCTGCGCGCTGAGCTGGCTGCACGCCAGCCTCAGCTGGAACTCGCCGCCGCCATCGGCGTAGAAGTGGCTCATCGGCGTCCACAGCACCCCGTGCTTGCGGGCCGAGTACTCCAGCAGGTCGTCGTCAGCGGCCCGGGGCAGGGTGAGCACCACGAAGAACCCCCCGCGCGGCGCATTCCAGCTGACGCGGGTCGCCCCGTCCCCGACTACGGGGAACCGGCGGGCTAAGCCGTCGAGGACGTGCCGGAGATTGCCCACGTAGACCGCGGTCTCCCGGGCATTGGCCCGGGCCAGGCAGCAACCGTGATCGAGGAGCTTCCCGCCCACCACGGCCTGGGCCAGCGGCGACGTGTTCACGGTGAGCATGCTCTTGATCTTCGACAGTTCATCGGCGAGCAGGCCCGTCTCCCCCCGGCGGCTGATCACCCGCTGGTCGGCCACCACATAGCCGACCCGGGCCCCCGGGAAGCCGGTCTTGGCGTAGGAGCCCAGGTAGACGACCTGGCGGCGGGTATCAAGGGCCTTGAGCGTGGGCACCGGCGGCCCGTCGTGGAACATGCCGTACGGGTTGTCCTCCAGGAGCAGCAGCCCCAGCCGGGCGGCCGCCTCAAGCAGGCGCTGCCGGAGCGGAACGGTCAGGCTCACCCCGGTGGGATTGGAGAAGTCCGGCATCACGTAGCACGCCCGGGGCCACAGTCCCGCCGCCCGCGCCCGGTCCGTCTGCGCGGCCAGGTCATCGAGGTCGATCCCGGCGCCGCCGCTGCGCACCGGCCAGACCGGCAGGTCGGCCAGGCGGGCGGCTCCGGTCAGCCCGACATAGGTGGGCGCGACGGCGAACAGCACATCCCGGTCGTCACGCCGCAGTGCCCGCGCGACCAGGAACATCGCTTCCTGGCAGCCCACGGTCACCACAATCGACTCGGGGTCGGCCTCGATGCCCTCATCGACCGCGAGTTGGCGGGCGATCAACTCGTGCACGATCCCCTTGGTCCGCCCGTACTGGAACAGGACCCGGCGGACCTGCTCGTCGTCGTATCCAAGCTGGTCCTTCAGGTACCCGCAGAACGAGTCTAAGTACCGGTGGATCAGATCGACGTCAAAGAACTCCTCGAACGGCCGCCCCGACGCGAAGGAGATGGCATCCGGGTAATGCAGGCCAATTTCGTTCAGGAAATTCATCGATTCGAGGGCGGGATCTTCCAGTGAGCCATGCAGGTCTCCGGTGTGCAAGGGGGCAGCTACGGTCTCGTCCTGCATCGGATCCCGCTCCTTCATGGATCAGTGCCTGCGGCGCCATGCTGACGGTGCAGCCCGTCCGCTCCATCCCACCTGATGGCCGGCACGGGTGTGCACCTGACTAGCCACCATGTCTTCCCGGCCTGAAATTTCATGTCCGGGCTGAATCATCCGAACGCCTCGCGGAGGCGGGCCGCGGCGGCGGCGACCGCGCTCCTCGCCGTGTCCAGTTCGCCGATCATGGTGAAGAAAGCGTGCGGCATGCCGTCGTAGCGGGTCAGTTCGACGGGGACCCCGGCCTCGGCGAGGCGGGCCGCATAGCGCTCGCCCTCGTCCCGCAGCGGGTCGTATTCCGCAGTGATCACGGTCGCCGGAGGCAGCCCGGTGAGGTCGGCGGCTCGCAGCGGCGAGGCCAGCGGGTTGGCGCCATCCTCCGGCGAGGCGAGGTAGAGCCCCCAGTACCATTCCACCGCCGCTGGATTGAAGAAGTGCTGGTCGGTCATGTCGCGCATGGAGTCGGTGCCGGCCTGGTGGTCGGTGTTCGGGTAGACCAGCAACTGGTGCACGAGCGCCGGGCCGCCCCGGTCCCGGGCGAGCAGGGTCACCGCCGCGGTCAGGTTGCCTCCCGAACTGTCCCCGCCGACGGCCATCCGCCCCGCGTCTATGTCCAGGTCGGCGGCCTGCGCCGCGACCCAGGCGGCCCCCGCGTAACAGTCCTCGACGGCGGCCGGGAACTTGTGCTCGGGAGCCAGCCGGTAGGAGACCGCGACCGTCACGCACCGCGCCGCGTTGGTCAGGCTGCGGCACACCCCGTCACAGGTGTCGAGGGTGCCAAGGCTCCAGCCGCCGCCGTAGAAGTAGACCAGGACCGGCCAGGGCCCCTCGCCATCCGGCCGGTAGACGCGGACCGGCAACTGCCCGGCCGGCCCAGGGAAGCTCCGGTCGGTCACGTCGGCCACGGGCTCCGTCAGCCCGGCCGATGCCACCGCCGATGCCACATCGGCAGCCCGCGCGTCCTCGATCGACATCGTGTACAGCCGCGCGGGCTGATCCCGCTCAAGCCGGTCGTGGATCGCCTGCACCTGAGGGTCGAACGGCATTCTGTCCTCCTGGCTGCCACTGCGGGACGACGGCACTCCCCGGCCCGCTACGACTGAAGCAAATCCGAATCGGCCGGTCAATGGCCCAGCTTGCCGAGTCACATTGCGGCGGCCCGGCAGCCAAGATCTGAACGCATCTCACGTCTCGCGGCGGCGAGTGGGGAGGCCGACGCAGAAGGCCGGTTCCGCGGTGCCCGGGCGGAAGGTATAGCCGTTTCGGGGCTGGTGGCAATGGCGCCCCACGCCTACGATAGGTGCGCGCTCTGGGGCGGGAGGGCAACTAAATGGGCGGTCAGGAAAGGGTGGGGAAAGGGCGTCAGGACGAGGCGGATACCTTGCTGGCGACCCTCACTTCGGCGGAGGCCATCACCGATCCCTACCCGCTGTACGCACGACTGCGGGCGCTTGCGCCCGCGCACCGGGCTCCATCCGGTGCCGTTTTCGTGACCCGGTACGAGGACTGCGCCGCCGTCACCCGTGACCCCGCCTTCCGCTCCCAGAGCCCCGGGTGGCGCGACCGGGTCATGCCCGGGTGGCGCGACCGGCCGGCCAGGGTCGCCACCTCCCAGGCCATGGAGTTCCGTGACCCACCCGATCACACCAGGCTGCGGCGCCTGGTCAGCGCCTCGTTCACGCCCCGCCAGGTGAGCAACATGCGCGAGGACGTCGAGCGGCTGACCGGCCGGGTGCTGAACCTGATTGCGGATGGCGGCTCCGCGGGAAGCGCGGTCAACCTGCGTGAAGTCCTGGCCTCCTCGCTTCCCGTGTCGGTGATCGGGACCCTGGTCGGCGTTCCCCCGGCCGACTGGATCCCGCTGCAGGAGTCCATGTCGGCCCTGCTGGAGGTGAGCGAGTTGTCAGCAGGCCCGGCCGAGCTCGCGGCGGCCGACCGGGCCGCGGCCGGCCTGCGCGAGTACTTCGCCGGCCTGGTCGCCGAGCGCAGGCGCGCGCCGCGCGACGACCTCGCCACCGCGCTGCTCGCAGCCAGGAAGGGGAACGCGGACGCGGCCGACGCGGTCAGCCTGGCCGGCCCGGCCGGCCTGACCGGCGCCGGGTCGAACGGGCATCCTGGGCTCACCGAGGATGAACTGCTGCAAACGCTGGTGTTCGTTTTCATGGCCGGCGGGGACACCATGATCAACCTACTGACCAACGGCACCGCGGCCCTGCTGGCCCACCCGGAGCAGGCCAACGCGCTACGTGACGACCCCCGCCTACAGTCCGGCGCGGTCGACGAAGTGCTGCGCTACGACGCGCCGGTCCAGTTCGTCGGGCGCGTCGCTAGTGCCGACACCACCATCGGCGGCGTGCCTGTCCCCAAAGACGGCCTGATCATCGCGATGCTTGGCGCGGCCAACCGCGATCCCGCGCGCTTCCCCTCGGCCGACTCGTTCGACATCAGCAGAACGGGCACCACCGTGCTGTCGTTCGGCGGTGGCATCCACTACTGCCTCGGCGCGCTGCTCGCCCGGCTTGAGGCGGGCACGTTCTTCCCCGCGCTGCTGGAGCGGTTCCCGACGCTCCGGCTGGCCGGCCTACCGCGCCGCCGGGGCCTCGTCCACCGCGGCTTCAGCCACCTCCCCGTGGCGGCCCGGTGAGCGGCATCTGCTTGACCGTCGATCCCAGCGTGTGCGACCCTCTCGGCGAAAGCACCCAGGACGGAAGAAAAGCCGGTCTCAGCCAATGATGATGCATGACTGATCGCCTTTCCGGTATGGCCTCCGCACCCGTATCCGCGCCGCCGGCGGAATGGGTCGACGCCGCGCTTCTCGCGGGCGACGACGCCGAGGTGTGCCTGCACATGGGTCGCCCCGTCACCCGGCAGGAACTGCGGGCGCTGGTCGGGCAGCAGCAGGACATGCTGGCTGGCGCCGGGCTGGCGGCCGGCGGGACAGCTGTATTAGTTCTGCCCCCGTCGCTCACCTACGTCGCCACCTTGCTCGCCGCGTGGCGCCTCGGGGCGCAGGCCAGCCTGCTGGATCACCGGCTGGCCCGGGGTGAGATCGAGCGGGCCATGAGCCGCCTGGCGCCACAGGTCGCCGTAACGCCCACACAGGTGAACGGCACGCCGATGAGCGGATACGCAGAGGTGCTTCCCACAGCCGCCCGCCAGCCCGCAGGACAGCCCGCCGGCACACCCCACGCGCTCATCCAGCTCAGCTCGGGGTCGACGGGGCCATCCAAGGTGATCGCGCGGACCGCCGCTGACCTGCTGTGGGAGCTTGACCGGTACGCACAGCTCAGCGAGTATCCGGGCCGTGGCGAGCGGATCGTCCTGCTCGCCTCCATCGTCCATGTGCTCGGCCTGGTCGGGGGGCTGCTGCACAGCCTGCATGCGGGCGTGCAGCTCGCCTTCGCAAGCCGGCTCACCGCGGACGGAATCCGCGAGGCCGTCACCGGCGGCAGCGAGCCAACCATGATCCTCGGGGTGCCGTTCCACGCTGAGCTACTGACCGCCACGGCCAGCGGGCGCCCGCTCCCCCAGCTGACCCGGATGGTAGTTGCGGGCGAACTGACCAGGCCTGGCGTGCCGGAGGCGTTCACCCGGGCCTACGGAGTGCCGCTCGGCTCCATGTACGGGATGACGGAGCTAGGGGTGATCGCCACCGACCTGTCTGGCCTGCACCGCCCGGCGGTCGCGCCCGCGCCTGGGATAACCGTGCGGGTGCGCGACGGTGAGCTGCAGGTGAAGATGGACGCGTCGCCCTATGTCGGGCTGATCGATCCGACCCGCTGGGACGGCGGCTGGCTGCACACCAGGGATGCGGCCACCATCGATCCGGCGACCGGGCTCGTCACGATTCTCGGGCGGCTCGACTCGCAGGTGTCCATCGGGGGCCTCAAGGTTGACCTGACCGAGGTCGAGCAGACCCTGTGCGCGGTGCCCGGCGTGGCCAGCGCCGTCGTGGTGTTCGGCGACGCGATCGAGGCGTACCTGGTCCTGGACGAGGGTGGCTCCATCGCCGGGGTGGAAGCGGCTCTCACCGAGCAGCTCGGCTCCTACAAGCGGCCGCGGATCATGCGGGCCCTCGGCCAGCTGCCCCGGACAGCCACCGGGAAAATCGTGCGTGACCGGGCGGTCCTGCGCGCCCAGGCGAGCGCCGAATGAGCGATCAGGGGGTGCCGAGCCGCGACGAGGTCATCGCCATACTGGCCACGCTCGGCGACCGCCCCATCGAGGAGGTCGGCGACCAGATCGGCTCGCTTGAGCTGACCTGGCTCGTTACCCAGATCGAGCAGCGATACGACATCACCCTCGACCTCAGCGAGGAGGACCTGTCCCGGATGATGACGGTGCCCGGAGCGGTGACGGCGCTCGGTGAGGTCCTCGCCGACGCCGCCGCCCGGCCCGCATCCAACGACGGCTGATGCTCTGCTCCCCGCTCGCTCACCTGCTCCTCAGTCCGGGCGGCGAAGCGCGCAGCTCTCCTTGTGCCTCGAAGTCCGCGACGAAACCGCCCCAGCCGCCTACCGCGTCCTCCTGCGCGGGCGCCGTCACGGTCAGCAGGCGGACGTCGCGGTCGCCGAGGATCCGGTAGCCGTGCTCGATGCCGCGAGGCAGGAAGATGAACCCACCATCTTCAAGCTCAAACGTGTCATCTCCGCAGCGGAACGTGAGGTCGCCCTGCAACACGTAGAAGATCTCATCTTCCGTCGCGTGAGTATGGTCCGGCGGTTCCTCACCAGCACGAGTGGTGTACTCGACGAACGCCAGGCGCCGCCCTTTCCCGAGTTCTCCGGCCTTGACGGTGAAGTCGATGCCGTAGTTGTACGTCCAGCCCTGGCCCGCGCTCAGCGCATACGGGCGAATCCGTCCGTTTTCTGTCGCGTCCATCTCCACCACCTCCTGTCGATGCACGAACGTACAAGACGCCCCTGAGCGAGCACGCAGATAATCAACGACATGACCGCGAAACCCGTCAACCTGACCCAAGCACTGGCGTCCTTCGATGACATCTACAGTCCCCGGATCGTCGCCCACATGAACGACTACGACGTCAGGGTCGCCCATACCCGGGGAGAGCACGTCTGGCATGTCCACGACGACACCGACGAGTTCTTCCTCGTCCTCGACGGCCGCTTCGACGTAACCGTGCGCGGCGCCGATCGCAGCGAGACCACGGTCGTGCTCTTGAAGGGAGACACGTTCGTCGTGCCCAAGGGCACGGAGCACAAACCGTCGTCGCCCGGCGGCGCGATTCTCATGTTCGAGCCATCGGGGACCTCAACAACCGGCGATCGCCATCAGGGAGACATCCCGGACCACGTGGACAGCACCACCGGCCACGAACTGACGTGACCGGTTGCCGCGTCCCGAATCCTGGGTCGTCAGGCCGGGACGCCCCGCTGCGCCGCCGTCTCGGCCGCGGGTGCCAGGGTGGGCGTGTCGGCCGCGGCAAGTGCGTCGGGGTGCGTCTTCACCCAAACCGCGAGGCCGATGTAGACCAGGTCGAACACGCTGCACATGATGCCGATGCCGAGAATGAACGGTGAGTTGCCGAGCACGCCGATCAGGATGGTGGGGGCCAGGGTGCCGAGCCATTTCGCGATGGCGATCGTGAGGGTCTGCCCGCGAAGGCCCCGCCGCGCGACGAGCATCGCGATGAACAGGCCCGACATCAGCAGGTTCTGCAGGAAGGCCGAGTAGCGGGCGGCGTGGTCAATGCCGAACTGCGCCATGAACAGCCACTGCACCGCGTAGGAGGCGCCGAACACCAGAATGCCCCAGATGGTGAACATCGGCCGTGTCACAAAGCGCGGGAACTCGGCGCGGCCGAAGGCGAAGAAGGTGTACACGATGGCGAGGTCGGCCAGTGCCCAGACGAGATCGACCAAGCCCTGTAGCGACGCCGTGGCCGCCAGGTCGTGCACCGCGTAGGTTGACTCCCACGCGAAGTTGAGGCCCAGTGCGGCCATCGGTATCGCGTAGGTCTTCTGGCGGAACCCGATCCGGATCGCGTCTATGTAGACGATCGTCCAGGCCAGGCCGCTGATGGCGGTGAGGAACGCTTCCATGAGGATTCTCCTGCGGTGGATGGGACGACGCGCGGGTGCCGGGCACCCGAGGTCAGGGGATGGCGCGGTAGCGGCGGATGAGATCGCTCACCGCGCCGCGCAGCCAGCCCGGATCACGCGCTCGGTCGAGCGCGAGAGCGGTGAGTACGAGTCCCTGCATTGCGGCGGTAACGGTGAACGCAGCCCCTTCTGAGCCGACATAGGGCGCCAGAAGTTGGGCCAGTCGCTGGTCGAGAAGCCCTTTGACCGGACCGAGTTCCGGATCGTGGCCGGCCGCGAGGATCATCTCGAAAACGGCGATCGTGTCGGTCCGCCGCTCGGTGACGAGATGCGTGGTGAAGTCGCCGCAGATGTCCGGGAGAGCGTCGGGTTCCGTGGCGGTGTGGGCGATGAGACCGACGAACTCCAACCCGATCCGTGAGCCGGCGTGCTCGAAGGTCGCGCGGCGGAGGTCGTCGATCGATGGGTAGTGATAGGTGACGGAGGCGAGCGAAACGGCGGCGCCGGCGGCGACCGCGCGGTGCGTGAGCGCACCCAAGCCCTGTTCGCCGACGATGCGTACGGCCGCGTCGAGCAGCAGCGTCTTGCGGGCGTCGCCGCGCGCGAGGCGTCCATCGGTCACCTTGTGCATCGTCACTCCCGCCCAACTATCCTGTACAGATGTACCGCTAACTTTCGGTACTAATGTACCACTAATTCGGGCGTGGATCCGTGTGAGGTGGGCCACTCACTGAGCCGGTAGGCGGTTGCCGCCGTCGCGGGGGTCTGCTGTCCTGACCGCAAGCCGATCGAGGGGAGAAGAGTTCTGCCGCGCCACCGACGATGCTCTGCCAGCCCGGGGGCAACCCCCGGACCCCCCGGGCCAAACCCCGCTCAGGCGTCGATGCGGGAAAGATCCAGTTCTGCCGCCCCACCAATGATGAAGTCGCGGCGGGGGGCGACTTCGCTTCCCATCAGCAGCTCGAACATGGCCGCGGCCGGGGCGGCGTCTTCGATGCGGATCCGGCGCAGCGTGCGGTGCCGCGGGTCCATGGTGGTCTCCGCCAGTTGGGACGCGTCCATCTCGCCCAGGCCCTTGTACCGCTGCAAGGGCTCTTTCCACCGCTGGCCCCTGCGCTCCAGTTCCAGCAGTGTGCGGCGAAGTTCGCCGTCGGAGTAGGTGTACCTGTACT
Source organism: Streptosporangiaceae bacterium (assembly GCA_036394075.1). Lineage (GTDB taxonomy): Bacteria > Actinomycetota > Actinomycetes > Streptosporangiales > Streptosporangiaceae > JAWWPY01. The sequence continues at coordinate 16,520 of DASWFT010000091.1, read as the reverse complement.
TCTGCTGCCCCTTGCGGGGATTGGACAGCTCGATACGGTGCAGGGGCGGCACGGCGGCGAACACGCGTCCAGCGTCCAGCAGCGGGCGCAGGTAGCGGTGGAACAGCGTCAGCAGCAGGGTCCTGATGTGCGCGCCGTCCACGTCGGCGTCGGACATGAAGATGATCCGCTGGTATCTGGCGGAGTCCAGATCGAACGACCCGCCGGACCCGGCTCCGATCACCTGAATGATGGCCGCGCACTCGACGTTCTTCAGCATGTCCGCCAGCGACGCCTTCTGCACGTTAAGGATCTTGCCGCGGATCGGCAGCAATGCCTGGAACTCGGAATCCCTGGCCAGCTTGGCCGTGCCGAGCGCGGAGTCGCCCTCGACGATGAACAGCTCGCTGCGGTCGTCGGCGCTGCGGCAGTCCACCAGCTTGGCCGGTAGCGCCGAGCTGGCCAGGGCAGACTTACGGCGCTGGTTGTCCCGGTGCTCGCGGGCCGCGATCCGCGCTTTCGCCGCCGAGGCCACCTTCTCAAGCAGCGCTCGCGCCTGCTGCTTGGCTCCGCGCCTCGGTGCCTCGAACAGGGCCCGCAGTTCCGTGCCCACCACCTGCGCCACGATCCGGGAGGCGGCGGGCGTGCCAAGGATCTCTTTGGTCTGCCCTTCGAACTGTGGTTCCGGCAACCGCACGCCGATGACTGCGGTGAGCCCCTCCAGCACGTCTTCCTTGGTCACCGGCTCGTCGCCGTTCTTCAGCAGCCGGGCCGCGCGCAACTGCTCGTTCAGCGTTCTGACCAGCGCCCGCTCAAAGCCGGTGACGTGCGTGCCGCCTTTCGGCGTGGCGATCACATTAACGAACGACCTGGTCACGGTGTCGTATCCGGTCCCCCAGCGCAGTGCCACGTCGACCGAGAGCTCCCGCTCCACGTCCGCCGGGGTCATGTGCCCCTGATCATCGAGCACCGGCACCGTCTCGGTGAAATGGCCTGACCCGGTCAGCCGCACCACTTCGGTCACCGGCTCCCCGGGAGCCAGGTGGGCGCAGAACTCACTGATGCCGCCGTCGAACCTGAACTCCGCCTCGCGTGCCTCAGGATCTCCGGGCAAGCCGTCGACTGGACCCGGGCGGGCTGCTGCCGGGCGGTCGTCCCGGACCCGGATCGTGAGCCCGGGGACGAGGTAGGCGGTCTGCCGCGCCCGCTGCAGAAGTGCATCGAAGCTCCAGCCAGCGTCCCGGACGAACACCTGGCGGTCAGGCCAGAACCGGATCCTGGTGCCGGTCAGCTTCCTGGCCACCTTGCGCGTCTGGCGCAGCCCGGGCTTGGCGGTGAAGGCGGCGCCGGGCCCCGGCCCGCCGAACTCCCCCGGCACGCCTCGCCGGAAGGCGGCCGACCATTCGTGCCCTTCGCGATCGACCTCCACGTCGAGGCGGGCGGACAGCGCGTTCACCACGGAGGCCCCCACACCGTGCAGGCCACCGGATGCGGTATAGGACCCGCCACCGAACTTGCCCCCGGCGTGCAGCCTCGTCATCACGAGTTCAATGCCGGTCAGGCCGGTCTTCGGCTCCACGTCCACCGGGATGCCGCGGCCGTTGTCGCGCACCTCGGCCGAGGAGTCGGCATGCAGCACGACCTCGATATCAGTGCAGTGGCCCGCCAGCGCTTCATCCACCGCGTTGTCGAAGATCTCCCACAGGCAGTGCATCAGCCCGCGGCCGTCGGTTGACCCGATGTACATGCCCGGGCGCTTGCGTACCGCCTCTAGGCCCTCCAGCACGGACAGGTGGCGCGCGGTGTAGCCGTCCACGGCGAGCGGCCCGGCTTTGGGCGCCGCAGCCCGAGCGGCCGACGCCGCGGGCACTCCTTGCCCGGCAGATTCAGCACGGACGGCAGTCACGGATTCTCCTTGCAGCGGTGGCTTGCAGCGGTGCGGGAGGCCGCACACGGTCGACCCTGACCGCAGACTAACCGGCCGCGGTGGGTGCTCCGCGGAGCCACGCCGCGGACATACCCGGCTACCTGGGACAACGCGCACGCTACAGTAGATAGACGAGAACATGCCTCCGGGCCAGAGCGGCGTTCGCTCTCGGCGTAGGTGGCGTCGACACGGGAACGGATGGGCCTGGCACAGTGTTGTGTAGCAGGAGAGGGTAAGCCAGCCGGACATCATGGGCCGGTGGCACGACGCGAGGGAGGCGAGATGGCCGGAGCTCTAGCGCCAAGCAAGCCGCTGACCGCCAGAGATGTTTGCGACCGGTGTGGCGCCCAGGCGTACGTACGCGTTGTGCTCCCCGGTTCCGGGGAGCTGCTTTTCTGTGCTCACCACAGCCGGCAGCACGCTGAGGCGCTGGCCAAGGTCGCTGTGGAGATCCAGGACGAGACAGAGCGGCTTTCGCCAACCGGAGGTGCGGGGCGCGAAGGCTGACCCGTCCGCCGGGATGACCCCGGCGGACGGTAGCCAAGGGCTGCGACGTGGCAGCGAAAGGCAACCTGATACTCCACCACGTCCGGAAGCAGTTTCGGCCCTCCTGAAGCGATATGGCCCACCCGAAAGCGATGTGGCCCACCTGAAGCAGCTCGGCACCGCCTGAAGCGATTTGGCACCACCTGAGACGTGGCCCGGGCAGACGCCCGGGCCTTATCCATCGGCGGCGGGAGACAGCCCGGGCCTTATCCATCGGCGGCCGGCTGGCTGTGCCTTGCGGTGGTCTTACCTGTCAGCGGCTCAGTCGAGATAGTCCCGCAGCACCTGGGAACGCGACGGGTGGCGCAGCTTGGACATGGTTTTCGACTCGATCTGGCGGATCCGCTCCCTGGTAACCCCGTAGACCTTGCCGATCTCGTCCAGCGTCTTGGGCTGACCGTCGGTCAGGCCGAACCGCATGGAGACGACCCCGGCCTCGCGTTCAGAGAGCGTGTCCAGCACCGAGTGCAACTGCTCCTGCAGCAGGGTGAAGCTGACCGCCTCACCGGGCTGGATCGCCTCGGAATCCTCGATCAGGTCACCGAACTCGCTGTCGCCGTCCTCGCCGAGCGGGGTGTGCAGGGAGATCGGCTCGCGGCCGTACTTCTGCACCTCGATGACCTTCTCCGGGGTCATGTCCAGCTCAGCGGCCAGTTCCTCCGGGGTCGGCTCCCGGCCGAGATCCTGCAGCATCTGCCGCTGCACGCGAGCCAGCTTGTTGATGACCTCGACCATGTGCACCGGGATGCGGATCGTCCGGGCCTGATCCGCCATGGCCCGGGTGATCGCCTGCCTGATCCACCAGGTGGCGTAGGTGGAGAACTTGTAGCCCTTGGTGTAGTCGAACTTCTCGACCGCGCGGATCAGGCCGAGGTTGCCCTCCTGGATCAAGTCGAGGAAGAGCATCCCGCGCCCGGTGTACCGCTTGGCCAGCGAGACCACGAGCCGCAGGTTCGCCTCCAGCAGGTGGTTCTTGGCCCGCCGGCCATCTTCGGCGATCCACGCCATGTCATCGCGGGCGTCGGACCGCAGGCCGCCGGGACCGTCGGCGAGCTTCTCCTCGGCGAACAGCCCAGCCTCGATCCGCTTCGCGAGCTCGACTTCCTGCTCGGCGTTGAGCAGCGGCACCTTGCCGATCTGCTTGAGATAGTCCTTGACCGGGTCGGCTGTCGCGCCCGCCGACGCGACCTGCGCAGCGGGCAGGTCGTCGTCGTCATCTCCGTAGACGAACGCCTCTTCCTCGCTATCGCTGGCGCCTGCCTTGACCGCGCGCACGCCCTGGCCCGCCGCGGCCGCTGGATCAGCCGCCGCCGGCGAGCCCGGCTCCGCCGCGCCGGCCCGCCGACCCGCGGCCGGTCCGGCTCCTCCGGCCGTTCCGGGCCCGGAACGGCCTTCGTCGATCCCGACGTCGGCCACATCGTCCTCGGCCACGTCGTCCTCAGAGAGGTCATCGTCGGCTACGACAACGACATCGACCTCGACGTCCAAGTCCACGGTAACGATGTCGACAAGGTCTTCGAGTTCGGCCGCGTCCAGGCCCTCATCGGCCAGGTCGGCATCGATCGGGCCGACCTCAGCGTCCAGGCCCGCCTCTACGTCCAGGTCCGGCACGCCGACCAGATCCGCCGCTTCCGCGGGCGCCACAGCCTCACCGAGGTCCCCGCCGGGCTGGGCATCCTGCTGGGGCTTGGCTTCGCCGGCGCCCTTCTTCGGCCCGCCGGGCTGGCCCGCCTGCGCGCCCTTGCGGCCGCCCGACCTGCCGCGCTTGCGGCGCCCAGTGGACTGCGGCGCATCACGCCCACCCGGTGCAGCGTCCCGGTCCACGAGCGTGACCGCTCTGTCCGGCCGAGACCCGGCTGTTTCCCCTGATCCGGCGCGCCCGGAGGCCTGCTGCGCTGGCACCTGCCCGCCCCGGCCTTCCGGCCCTGGCTGCCTCCGCGCTGCGGAGCCTGCAGCGCTTGCCACCGCGGTCACCCCTTCCTTCGCTGGACGGCGGCCTGCCGAGCCGCAAACGACCGTTGACTAGCCGAACTGGCAGGCGACACAGACACCTCTCCCTGCGTACGTGAGCGGGAAATGGACCCTACTGCGCATACCCCGCTGTTGGTACGCCGCGGGCGCGAGTGGCGTTACTCCCGACCACCACCTTAGGCGGAGTCGACGGGTAGCTCGTACCGCTGACGGGCCCCGCTGTGCCATCTGGCGCCTCATCACCTGGCACCCCATGGCATCGTTGCTGTCTCTACTCATGCCTTACCCCTCCGAGCTACGGGGATCACGCCACCAGCCGCGCGGGGCGGCGGCGTCCCGTCGCGCCGCGGGACGTGCAGAACGAGCACGGTCACATCGTCGTCTTGCTCATAACCCGTGAGCATCCGGTCTACCAGGTACTCCAGCAATCTGGCGGGATCTTCCACGACCCCGGGCCGCGCCTGTGCCGCCACGGCCACCAGTTCGTCCAAGCCGGTGTCGAGGCCGCGCCTGCGGTTCTCGACCAGCCCATCGGAGTAGAGCACCGCCGTGTTCCCGGGCGGCAGGCGGAACACATATTGCTGACGCGGGCTCGCCCAGCCCAGCGGGGTGCCGGCTTCGGTCGGGTCGAGCCGGGGCGGCGAGTCGCTGGACAGCAGCAGCGGTGGCAGGTGACCCGCGTTGCCGGCCAGGCCCTCCCCGGTGACCGGGTCGACGACCAGGTAGGCCACGGTTGTCACCTGCTCGTCGAGTTCGGTGGCGGTGAACAGCCGGTCGAGGCCGGCGAGCACGGCGGCCGGCCGCGGGTCGGTGAGCGCGAGGGCACGCAATGCGTTGCGCACCCGCCCCATGCCCGCCGCGGCGGTCAGCCCCTTGCCCATCACGTCTCCTGCGGCGACGGCGAGCCTGCCATCCGGCAGCCGGAACGCGTCGTACCAGTCCCCGCCGATCTCCATATTCCTGGTGACCGGAAGGTACATCGCTTCCAGGATGATCCCCGGCACGCTGGGCAGCCGGTCCGGCAGCAGGCTGCGCTGGAGGGTCTCAGCCGTGGTGTGCTCACGCTCGAACAGCGTCGCCCGCTCCAGCGCCAGCGCGCACTGGCCCGCGAGCGCTTCCAGGAAGACCCGCTCCTCCTCGGTGATCTGCCGGGGCCGGGTGAAGGAGAACCGCAGCGCCCCGAGCGGCGCGCCCGCCGCGAGAAGCGGCAATCCCACCCAGGCGCGCTCGTCACTGTGGGTCAGGAACAGATCAACGCTGGCCACACCGTCGAACTGCCGGCGCAGCGCGTCGGGGTTCTCCACCAGCACCGGCCGCCGCGTCGTGATCGCCGCGGTCATCACGCTGGGCAGATCCAGCGGGATATCGCCGCCGTGCGCCCCCGGGCTGTCGGGGAGCCCGCCCGGGTTGATGGTGTGCAGCCGGAGCCGGTCCTGGTCCAGCAGCGCCACCGCGGATCGCTCCGCGCCGATTGCCGACCGGCCGACCTCGGTGATCACCTCGACCACCTGCAAGACGGTGAGCGCCTCGGCGAGCATCGAGGTCGCCTGCTGCAGCCGGGCGGTACGCAGCGCCGCGGCGGACAACTGCTCGGTCAGCCGGCCGCGCATCTCCTCGGCCTCACGCTGCCCCGTGACGTCGCTGCTCGCCCCCACCCACTCGATGATCTTCCCATCTCGCTCGATCGGGACCGCCCGGACGTCGTAATGCCGGTACGAGCCGGTTTTGGTGCGGACCCGGTAGCGACTATCAAAAACCTTTCCGGCCTGAACGCACTCCCGCCAGTCACGCTCCACACGCTCGCGGTCTTCCGGGTGGATCGCATCCAGCCAGCCGTTGCCCAGGTATTCCTCCAGGGTCTGGCCGGTGATCGAGCGCCACTCGGGGGAATCCTCCGCGATGGCCCCGGTCGGCGTCGTGACCCAGACCACCTGCGCGCCGGCCTGCACGAGCGAGCGGTAACGCTCCTCGCTCCGGCGAACCGCCTCCGCCGAATTCTGGCGGTCAGTGACATCCACCGCGATCAGGGCAACACCGGTGATGTTGCCGTCCTCGTCGTGCGAGGGGAACCAGGAGAAGGCCCACTGGCGGAGTTCAGCGCCGGGCGTGCCCGCGTTGGCCGACGTGCCGCGACCCGCGCCCTGGCCGTCCGCGCCCCGGCCGTCCGTGCTCGTGGCGTCCGCGGCCTGGCCGTCCGGGCCGGTAACGTCCGCGGCGGTGCCGTCGGTGGCCGCAGGCGCCAGCGTGGCCGGGAGCATGCTGACGGTCTGGTCAGACTCGAACAGGGGCTGATCCTCCGCGAGAACCCGGCGGACCGCCGACTCCACCCTGGCCGCCAGCGTCTCCGGCCAGACCTGCGAGGGCAGCCGGCCGAGGTGCTCGCCGAGGCCGGCCCCGGGTAGGCCGGCCAGCGCCCGGTTGATCCTCCGGAAGCGCAGGTCGGGACCGAAGAAAGCAAAGCCGATCGGAGCCTCGCGCAGCAGCGTGGCGAGCAGCGCCGAATCGGAGATGTCCAGCCCGGATACCTGGGGCTGGGGTACTGAGGTGTCAGTGCTCATGGTCCGCACTCCGGTCCCGTGCGTGAGCCATGCATCGGCTCCTTCCTGCTCACCGCGGACACAAGCAGGCTAGCGGCTACAACGCGGTCACGGGGAGCCACCGGCGCAGCACCGCGCCGCCGCGCGTGCCACGCTCGACAACCGCAGACATCGCGGGCGGCCACGCAGGCAAGCTTCCCACATCTTAGGCGAATACGTGCGGCACCGGAGACAGCACGCTTACGTTGGGGTCGCGAGAACGCGTACACCGGTACCGGGAAAATCTGACGAACCCGGGAAAGTTCCCCCATCCCCGCGTGGACGTGGCACGACGCGGCGTGAATCTGGGAGGGTGTGCATGTGAGCCCGAAGAGCCGACGCCGAGAGCCCCCTGGCGGGGCGGGCCGTTCCGGCCACGGCAAGGGACCCGGGCCTGCGGGGGCCGCCTCGCCCCCGCCGAATGCGCTGTTCGCCGAGATGCTGCGCGCCGCGCGGGAACTGCTCGCGGTCCGCAGCCCGCTCGATGCCGAGCTCATGGTCAGCGAACTGCTCGGCACCTGGTGGGGGCAGCGCGCCCCGCGGGGAGGCCGGCGAGGTCACGCGGACGTCGAGGAACTGGTGGGCGAGGGCCTCGTCGGCTACGCCGCGCAGCAGAAGAGCCCGGCCGCGCTCGCGCTGCTGTCCGGCATCGCCTGCCTGGGCACGCCGCGCCAGGCCGCCCGGGCCGAGGCGGCCGCCCTGGCGCTGATGGAGCACGGGGTGGCCAGGCCGGGCTGGGCGGAGTCGGTCGGCGCGGTCGCCGCAGCAGAGTGCTACGTGAACTCCGACGTCTTCGGCGACCGTGACGAGGTCGTGTGCGTGTTCAGCTATGCGGGAGAAGAGCCGCACGCCCTGGTCATGGTGGTCGACTACAACGCGGGCGGGATGCTGCGCGACGGATGGGTGACCTCGCAGGTGGACAAGCTCCTCGAACGCTGCCGTGACGCTGGCGGCCCGGATGGAGCGATGATCTCCAGCCCCTCGTTCCGGCCGGTGGAGGCACCGCAGGCCAGGCGACTGCTTGAGACGGCCCTCGCTGTGACCGAAACCGGCGCGGGCCCCCCAGTCAGCGACTCCTTCCCGTCATATCACGCGTTCCTCAGGGCCAGGATCCGCACGCTCCCGCCGTCCGGGCCCGGCCGGCCGGGCGCACCCGGGGCGACCACGGCCGACGGTTCAGCATCCGGCGAGCTCTCTTCGCCGGGCACCGGCTCCGGCTGGGTCGGCGCGACCGCCAGGCGGCACGCGTGGACCAGGGACCGCCGGGCCACGCTGGTGGCCGAGTTCCTCGCCTCCGATGAGGCAGAGGACCTCTCCGACACCAAGGCGGCCAGCCGGTGCGCCGACCACATCGTCGACTATGGCTGTGACCAGGACTTCGGCCGCCCGCTGCGGATGAGCCCGGCGAAGGTGGAGGTCTTTCTCCTGGACTGGCTGCCGCGCAAGGTCATGCTCTCCCCCGCCGAGCAGCATGCCATGCCGCACGTGCTCGCCTGCTGGGTGCGCTGGGCGGGCGGGCGGCACATGGCCGCGGCGGACGCGGTCGCCGAGACGCTGGACACCGTGTTCGACTCGATGGGCACGTTCGCGCAGGTCTACCGGGACCCGACGGCGTTCGGCCTGGATCCGCAGCTGGTGGCCAGGCTGTTGCCCGATGATGACCTGGAGGCTCTGCCCCGGCGCGCGTTCGCCTTCCCGGTGCTCAGGGGCCGGTACGACGGGGTTGACCTGAGCACGCTGGACCCCGCCCAGCAGGCGGACCGGCACACGCTGCTGGCCGCCGATCACCACGAGGCACATGGGCGGCACACCAGCGAACTGCACATCGACCGGCACATGGTCCTCGCCGACCGGCTCTGGCGGGGTGACCCGCCCGAGCTGTGGGAGGCGGCGCAGCGCCTGCTCGACCAGGGCGAGGACAGGCACGCGGTGCTGCACACACTCATGTATGTGATCAGGGACGCGGGCACGGACTCCGGCGCCCTGGTCGCGGCGCTGCAGGAACTGCCCCCGGCTAACCTGCCCTGACCAGCTTCCCGATCGGTGCTGTCCCCCGCTCGCCTCCAGGGTGCTTTGGGGCGCCGCCTTCCCTCGTCGCTCGTTCCTCACTCCTCAGTCCAGGCAGCACCGCGCCCCGGCAGCTCGCTCACCCTTGCTCCTCAGTCCAGGCAGCACCGCGCCCTTCCGGCTCGCTGAAGTGCCGACCGCGAGGCTGCGGTGATCACGAAGGAGCCGGGTCAGGAGGATACGGTGTCCGCCTGCCCGCCCAGTTCGAGGAAGGCGCCGCGCAGGTCGGCGGCCGACACGGTGGTGAGGTCGGCCGCGCTCGCGTTCTCGCCGAGGTCCGCCACCCGCAGGTCCCTCGCCGCGCAGGCACGCTCGAACAGCGAGCGCACGAACCGGCCGTTGCCGAGTTCGTCGATGCGCCCGGCCACGGCGGCGATGCCGAAGATCTCCTCCAGCACGGGCAGCGCGTCCGGCTCGAAGGTGTCCCCGGCCTGCTCCGCGATGACACCGGCGATCCTGGCCAGCTCGCCAGGCGTGTAACTGGGGAAGCCGATCCGCACGCTGAACCGGGAGGCGAGGCCCGGATTGCTGCGCAGGAACCTGTCCATATCCGCCGGGTAACCCGCCAGCACGATCACCAGCCGGTCGCGGTCGTCCTCCGCGCGCTTGAGCAGCGTCGCCACGGCCTCCGATCCGTAGGCGTCGCCACCCGAGTACCCCGCGTTGTACAGCGAGTACGCCTCATCGATGAAGAGCACCCCGCCCAGGGCGGAATCGATCAGCTTGCCGGTCTTGATCGCGGTCGAGCCGAGATGCTCGCCGACCAGATCGGCCCGGTGCGCCTCCACCACCTCCGGGCGGACCAGCAATCCGAGCGCCGCGAAGATCCGGCCGAGGATCCGGGCGACGGTCGTCTTCCCAGTCCCGGGTGGCCCGGTGAACACGAAATGCCGGGCCGGCGGCTGGCTGGCCAGCCCCTGCCGGTCCCGCAGCCGGGCGACCCGCAGCTGCGCGGTGATCTCGTGCACCTGGCGCTTGACCGGCTCCAGGCCGATCAGCTCGTCGAGTTCGGCGAGCGCGCTCTCCAGGGTGGGCGCCTCGGTGTAGCCGCGGAACCGGGCGGTGAGCTCGGCGCCGGCCCGCTCCAGGTCCGCCGCCTCCAGCGTCACCAGGTCCGCGGATGTCGGCTCGGCCGCGATCGCCATCACCCGGACGTCACGTGCCTGGCCCGCCTTTTCCAGCAGGCTGCGGACGAACCGCCCGTTCCCGAGCTCGTCGGCGAGTCTGCGGCGCCCCACGTCCTCCATCATCCGCCAGAGCGCCGGGCGGGCGTCGGGATCGAGCACCTCGCCGCGCTGCTCCAGCGACAGCTCAGCCAGCGCCATCAGTTCGGCGGGTGAGTAGCCGGGGAACTTCACCCTGAGCCCGAACCGGGAGTTCAGTCCGGGGTTGCTGGCCAGGAAGCTTTCCATCTGCCGCTCGTAGCCGGCGAGGATGATGACGAGTTCCTGGCGGTTGTCCTCGGCGCGCTTCAGCAGCGCCTGGACGGCCTCGTTGCCGAACCGGTCGCCCTGTCCCTCGCCGTCATTGACCAGGCTGTACGCCTCGTCGATGAACAGGACCCCGCCGAGCGCGGAGTCGACAAGCTCATTGGTCTTGATCGCGGTCGCGCCGAGGTACTCGCCGACCAGGTCGGCGCGCCCCGCCTCCACCACAGCCGGCCTGTCGAGCAGCCCGAACGCGTAGAAGATCTTGGCGACGATCCGGGCGACCGAGGTCTTCCCGGTGCCGGGCGGCCCGAGGAACACAAAATGCTGCATCGGCTTGTCGGTGCCGTACCCGGCGAGCGCTCTGCGCCGCGCGGCCTCGACCGACGCGGTGATCTGGCGGATCTGCTCCTTCACCGCGGCCAGGCCAATCATGGCGTCCAGTTCGGCCATGGCCTGCTCCACCGTGATCTCCGGGAACTGCCGGGCCCCCGCGCCGCGGTCGGCGGGCGTTTCCTGCGGTGCCTGGCTCAGCGTGCCGTCGGCGGCCTGGTGCACCCTGGCCGGCTCGGCGTTCTGTCCGCCCCGCCCACCTCGCCCGGCGCCGCCCGGCGGACGGCGGGCCTGGCCGGTGCCTGCCCGGCCCGACCAGTCGCGCGGCGCCGCGAGGGCGCCACCCCTGGCCTGCTGGCGGTCGAAACCACGGGCGGCCTGCGACGCCTTGGCCCACCGCCAGGCCAGCACCAGGCCGCCGAGCACCCAGCCGATGATGATGCTGGCCAGCGGCTGCCTGGGCAAGAGGTGCCAGGCCACCATGGCCGGCGGTAGCGCCCAGAGGAGCGCGAGGACGACCGTGCGGCATGGCACGAACTGGCGGGAAAGGGGGCGGGCGTGCGCGCCAGCCACCATCGCGAACGGGAGCAGCATCAGCGGCGCTATGGCGGTACGGTTACTGCCGGAGAATCCGGAGACCACCGCCAGGCCCCAGACGGCGACCGCCAACGAGGCCGCCGGCGAGCGGTGCCCAGCGAAGACCGCGATCGGCGCGTAGATGAACGCGGCCACGATGAGGAACGGGAGCGTGCCGACGCCGAGCAGCAGCAGGGCCGCGACCAGCAGAATCTTGACCGGCAACGGAGCCATGGCCAGCATGCGGCGCACGGCGGCAAGCCGTTCCTGCGCCATTTGCCTGCCTGGCGGGGACCCGTCGTTTGGCCGCATCTCGCTCCTTCGTGCCTTCCCTGTATAGCGCACTACCACGCGCGTACAGAGACACACAACCAGATACCGCCAAGGAATGGCCAGCAGCGGCGCGGCGGCGCGGCCGCGGCCGTGAGCCGCAGATGATCAGGGACATCCCCTCCGGGCCGGCCCCATCATGGCCAGCAGCGCGGCCACCGCACTGGGAGGGCGCGGGCATAGAATCCAGGCTGACCTGCTCATTCCCGGACGCGGGGCGCCCGTGCGCCGCGAGGCGCGGTCAGGTGCTGTCCACCCGCAGCAGGTCCTGCTCGGCCAGCAACTTGTGCGCCTGAGCACAACTACTCAGTCCGGCCCGGCCATCGCTTAGTAACCGGGCGGGGTCGGGAACCCGCCGACAGCGGTCTCATAGGCCTGCGCTACCCGCAGGCAGGTGCCGTCCGCGAAACGCCGGCCGACGATCATCATGCCGACCGGCAGGTCACCGGCGAGGCCGGCCGGAACCGAGATGGCGGGGTGGCCGCTGACATCGAAGGGGGCGGTGTTGGCGATCATCTCCAGCGACCGGGCGACGCGTTCCTCGCGGGAAGCACCGGCCCCGGGCAGGACCGACGCGACGATCGGCAGCGTCGGCAGGACCAGAACGTCGATGTGGGCCAGGGCCGCGTCGTACGCGGCGGTCAGTTCGAAGGCGAGGTTCCGGGCCATCGCGTAGTACTGCCCGTGATAACGGTCGATGACATACCGACCGCACAGGGTGGTCATCTTGACCGTTTCTGACAGAGCGTCGGCATGCGCCCGGCGGCCCTTGGCGTAGTGGACCATGAGTTCCGGATCGTAGAGGCCGGGCCAGTTCATCCCGTAGCCGTTCCCGTCGATCATCTGCCCGACCACGCCGTCGGTGGCGATGACCGTCCAGACGTGCATGCCGTCCCGATGCCACGGAACGCTCACGCTGTCGACCACCGCCCCCGCGCTCTTCAGCGTGGTGATCGCCGCGCGAACAGCCGCGTCCACTCCCGGCTGAGACAGGCCGGGGATGGCGAATCCCTCCTCCACTACGCCGATCCGGATGCCGTCGACACCAGCATCTAGTTCCGTGAGGTAATCGCGGGGGGTAAGCATGCTCTGCTGGCGCGGGTCCAGCCCGTCCGGGCCGGCCAACACGCCAAGCAGCACCGCCGCGTCACGCACGGTACGGGTGATCGGGCCGAGGTGATCGAGGGTGTTCTCGATGGGGAACGCACCGGTATAAGGGACCAGGCCGTGGGTCGGCTTGTGTCCCACGGTGCCGCAGAACGCGCTCGGGATGCGGACCGACCCGCCCTGGTCGCCGCCGAGGGCCAGGTCCGCATGGCCGGCCGCGACCAGCGCGGCGCTGCCACTGGATGACCCGCCAGCCGATCTCGACCGGTCCCACGGATTGCGCACCGGCCCGGTCCTTGACGTGTGGCTGCCCCCGGAGAAGCACAGGTCCTCGCAGACAGCCTTGCCCGTGATGATCGCTCCCGCGTCAAGCAGGCGGGTGACCACCGTCGCGTCGCGGCGCGGGGTGTATCCCTCGACCGCGGCCGATCCGTTCATCATCGGCACGCCGGCTACCTCGATGTTGTCCTTGACCGCCACCCGGCGGCCGGCCAGCGGGCCGTCGGCTCGTGTGGTGATCTCGGTGGTCACGTACCAGGCACCGAGTTGGTTGTCGGCGTCGGCAGGACGCTGGCAGGGCCGGCTGGGAGGATCTGGGCGGCGCGCCTCATACAGTCGCTCGACGGCGTCGTAGGACGCCAGCGCACCGGTCATGAGAGCAAGAAACGACTCGACGTCCCGCGGGGTGAGGTGGAACCCGTACCGTTCCGCAATGGTCGCGAGTTCGGTTGCGGTCGGTGGAGTAATGGCCATGGCAATCTCCCTGGTCGGCGGCGGTCACACATAGTCTCCCGCTCGCCTCCGAGGCGCCTTGAGACGCGCCCCTCCGGCTCTCTCACTGGTTCTCGGGAGCGGCCGGACGTGCGGGCCGCCCGGCTTCGTGGCGGTGCCGGTGGGCGGCCGCAGCGAAGGTCCGGCTGATCTGCGCACTCCGCTCGACCGGTCCGCCGGTGGGTGGTGCGCCGGTCGCCTCCGGTTCACCGACGGCGACCAGATGCTGCTGGACCTGCTCGGCGAGAGCGGTGAACGCCTGGTAGGACGCGGGCACCGCCGGCGGAGCCGTAGGTTCGACGGCCGCGGGCGCCGCCGCGGCGGATGGGGTGCTGACGGCGGCGGTGCTGACGGCGGCGGTGAGGCCGGTGGCGTAGGCGGACAGGTCGGACAGGTCGGGGAGGTCGGTGCGGGCGACCGGTAGCGTGAGCAGGCCGTGGAACGGCGCCGACCAGGCATCCCGGCGGGTCAGCGGCGACGCGCCCGGGGCGAACAGCCTGCGTAGCGTCGCCGGGATGCTGGCGTGGTCATGGGTCTGGGGGTCAACGATGCCGGCCGGTACAAGCGGCGAGATGACGACCGCGGGAACGCGCGGGCCGAGCATGGTGAAGTCGAACGCGCGGGCCTTGCGGTATAGCAACAGGCGCATCAGTCGGCCAACCGAACTGGGCGCTCCCCCCGGGCTGGGCACACCGGTCGGTGGCGGGACGTGGTCGTAGAGGCCGCCGTGCTCGTCGTGGGTGACCAGCAGCACGGTCCGCTTGAACATCTCCGGCTGCGCTCGCAGCGCCTCGTAGATGGTTGCGATCAGCCGTTCGGCCCGGGTGAAGTCCGACTCACCGTGCGGCGTGAACGTGTCATAGGCGGCGTCACTGACGAGGTTGTTTCCGGGTGCTGGCTATTGCTCACGTCGGGGGCGCCGATGACCGGGGCATGATCGAGGGTGTGCAGCGGCGGCCGGTGGTTGGGCTCGATGAAGGTGTACGCAGGCAACTCTCGCGCGGCGACGTGCGCCGCGAACTGGTCCAGCGGAAACCACTTTGCGTGGCGCCCAGCGGTGTCCCACAGCGCCGGGAACGCCCACACCTGCGGGGTGTCATCGTGATAGATCCGCCAGTCAGCACCGTGCTCCTCCAGCAGTTCGAAGATCGTCCGGTTGGTGTAGGGGCGGATTTCGATCGCAGTCTCCCCGTCCGAGGTCGCCGCGTGGGCGAAATTCCGGTTCGGCCAGGTCTCACCGGGCATCGAGCAGAACCAGCGAGTACACACCGCGAACTCCGATGCCAGCCGGCTCAGCACCGGAATGTGCTCCGGTGGCTGACAGGCCATCACCAACGGACCGCAGCCGGTCACCGGAGGCCCACCGCGCGAAGACGGCCCGTGCACCCAGTTCATCAGGGACCCTAGTAACCCGCCGAAGGCCGGCGGATTGAGCCCGCGCGCCTTGCGTTCGTAGCTGCTCACGAAGCCCTGATTCGTCGGCCCTCCGGCGGCCGTGAGGGCGAGTTGCTCCATCACCGCGTCGTGCGAATGATCCGGGCCGACCGGCAGCACGACCTTCGCGGCTGGCGACGCGGTAACCGCCGGTGCTCCGGCCCACCCCGGGTTGGTGAACTCGCCAGCACCCCGAAGGCCGTCTGACCGGCATCGTGTCATGGTCAGCCGACAATCGCGTCGATCTCGACGGCCGCGCCGAGCGGAAGCGCCGCGACGCCGATCGCAGTACGCGCCGGGTAGGGCTGGGCGAAGGACTTCCCGTACACGCTGTTCATGACCGCGAAGTCGTTCATGTCGGTCAGGTAGACGCCGACCCGTACGACATCGTCGAGCGTCTTGCCGGCGGCTTCGAGAACTGACGCCAGATTCTTGAAGATCTGCTCGGTCTGGGCCGCGGCGTCACCATCGATCAGCGCGCCCGTCGCCGGGTCCTGGCCCACCTGCCCGCTGAGGAAGATGAACCCGTCACGGCGGATGCCCACGGAGAACGGGGCGACCGGATCGGCGATCTTGTCTGTCATGATCGGCTCACGCATGAATCTGTGCTCCTCTTGGTGGCCAGGTGGGCTACTCGCCGGCGATCGTCGCCGACCGTCGTGCGAGGTCTCCAGATTGCCTGGTCAGCGGGATGCGGGCCAGAGGCATATCTCCTCTGATGATCAGTGAGCGGCGATGCGCTCACTCTCCTTGAGGCGGGAGGTCGTGACGGCCGACGAGTTCCAGGCTGCGCCGCCACAGTTCGGCGCGGGCACCGGCGTCATAGGCCTGCGCCTCGGCCCTGGCCTCGCGGGTCCGGTCGAAGAACCGGCCGGTCACCCCGGCGAGGGCAGGATCGCTGACCAGCCTGCGGGTGGCATTGACCCCGGTATCGATGCTGTCGACGTGCTGGCCGATCTCTTCCAGCACCATCTTGGTGGGCATGTAGGTGGCCGGGTGCAGGCTGTTCACCGTGATCTCGGCGGCAGGCACCCGGCCGGCTAGCTCGAACCCGGACATGATCTGGGCCAGTTTGCTCTGGCCGTAGGCCCGGGTGCCGCTGTAGCCATGAGTGATCATGATGTCATCGAAGTCGATAGCGTTCTGCCCCAGGGAAGCCACGTTGACGATGCGGGCCGGCGCGGATCGGCGCAGCAGCGGGAGCAGTTCCACAGTGAGCAGGAACCCGGCCAGGTAGTTCACGGCGAAACGCAGCTCGTACCCATCGGCACTGGTGCGGCGGTCCCGCCCGTCGGGCATCCCGCCGCCGATCCCCGCGTTGCTGACGAACACGTCGAGCCGGTCGGTAGCGTCCTGCACATCGCGGGCCAGCTTGCGGACCTGGGCGAGCTCGGCCAGGTCGGCGCGGACGGTGCGGGGACGGTCCACGCCATGAGCGGTGCCTATGTCATCCGCCGTGAGCTCAAGCTGGCCGGC
>DASWFT010000090.1:0-4681 GCA_036394075.1 Streptosporangiaceae bacterium | reverse complement strand
CAACTGGAAATTCACCAGCACCGACCTCACCCGGGTGCTGAGGCGGATCGAGGTTGAGATGCCCGCCCCGGCAGCCGAGCCAGCTACCACGCTACTAGCGGCCTGACAACCCCCCAGTTACCTCCGGGGCCGACCACTTAGGCGGCACCGGCTCAGGCCGGCACCGGCTCTCAGGCCAGGCACCGGCTCGGGCCGGTAGAAAATCTCAGGCCTGCTCGGACCCTCGGGCCGGCGGGGCTCCCGGCAGGGATTAGAAGAAGACGCGGACGTCGCCGACGAGCAGGTCCGGCGTCTCAAGCGCGGCGAAGTGGCCGCCGGTGTCGAAGTCGCTCCAGTGCACAATGTTGTTGGCCTGCTCGGCGTACCGGCGGATGGCGATGTCCTGTGCGAAGACGGCTACCCCGGTTGGCACCGGAGATCGGGTCGGCCAGTCGCTGCCGTGCATGCTCTCGTAATACAGGTTGGCCGCCGATCCGGCGGTCTGGGTGAACCAGTACAGGCTGACGTCGGCGAGGATCTCGTCGCGCGGGATCGCGTCCTCGGGTAGCTCATGCGCGGAGTTGGTCCATTCCTTGAACTTCTCCACGATCCAGGCGAGCTGGCCGGCCGGCGAGTCGGTCAGCCCGTAAGACAGCGTCTGCGGGCGGGTGGCCTGGATCTGGAAGTAGCCATTGCCCTCGGCCATGAACTGCCCTAGCAACTGCGCCCGTCGCTGCTCGGCCGGCGTGAACGTGGCCAGTTCTTCCTCGGGGATGTCGCCGAACGGGATGAAGCCCATGGTGGCCGCGTTCACATGAATCCCGATGACGTGCTCGGGATCCACCCGTCCGAGGTCGGGAGCGACAAAGGCCCCGTAGTCCCCGCCCTGGGCACCGTAGCGCTCATAACCGAGCCGGTGCATCAGCGTCGCGAAGGCGGCCGCGATGCGCCTGCTCCCCCAGCCCGGTTCGGTCAACGGCGCGGAGAACCCGAACCCGGGCAGAGACGGGATGACCAGGTCGAACGCCTGGGTGGGGTCGCCGCCATGCGATCGCGGATCACTCAGCGGCCCGATGAGGTTCAGGAATTCCACGACCGATCCCGGCCAGCCGTGGATGAGCAGCAACGGCGTGGCATCCGGCTCCGGTGACTTCACGTGCAGGAAGTGGATCCGCTGGCCGTCGATGTGCGTCGTGTACTGCGGGTAAGCGTTCAGGCGCGCCTCCTGGGCCCGCCAGTCGAAGCCGTCCCGCCAGTACGCGGCGAGTTCGCGCAGGTAGTCGACCGGCACACCGCGCTCCCACGCCGCCCCCGGCAGCTGGGCCGGCCACCGGGTCTGGCCGAGGCGCTCGGCCAGGTCGTCCACGTCCGCCTGGGGGACGTCGACCCGGAACTCCTCGATGAGCGTCTCCGTGCTGGCGGGCGTTGCTGTGTTCATGGCAGAATCCTCTCGGAATGGATCAGCTGAACGAATCGTTCTGTTCAATGAAAACTCTATCAGATCGGAACGATCCGTTCAAGTACTAGGATGGCGTCATGGAAGCAAAGGCGGCCCCGCTCAGCGGGCGGAAGGCCCAGGCAGCGCAGAACGACGAAGCGATCCTCAAGGCGGCGCGCGAGGTCTTCCTGGCCGACCCCACCGCCCCCATCTCGGCGGTGGCCGAGCGGGCGGGGGTCGGCATCGGGGCGCTGTACCACCGGTACGACAGCAAGGAAGAACTGCTGCGCACCCTGTGCCGGCAGGGCCAGGAGATCTACATCGCCGAGGTCGAGCGGGCCCTCGCCTCCGACCACGAGCCGTGGGACGCGTACGTCGAGTACCTGCGCCGCATCGTCGCCGCCAGCACCCACGGACTGACCGTCCGGTTGGCTGGCACCTTCACCCCCACCGCCGAAATGATGACCATGGCTGAACGTATGCGAGCGCTCAGTGCCGAACTATTCGACCGCGTCCGCGGCACTGGCACCCTGCGCCCCGACATCACGTTCCTCGACATTGACTACATGCTGGAGTTCCTGGCCGACGTCAAGCTCGGAGGGGCGGAGCGGACCGCTGAACTGCGCCAGCGTCATCTCAGCATCATCATCGACGGCTTGCGCTGCGAGCAGCCCACTCCTCTACCCGGCGCGCCCCCCACCTGGGAAGAGCAGACCGAGCGCTGGGTCCACCGCTGACCTTGGTCACGACGGCGCGAGCCAGCAGGAGCCAGGCGGCCAGGCCGAGCGGGTAGGTGAAGTAGCCGAACCGGCTGGCGGGCGCGAACGTGATCATCAGGGTCAGCCCGGCCACCAGCCGCCAGCCCGCCGCGCGCTCGTCCCGGGGCGGCCAGACGATCAGGGATGCCGCCACACCGAGTCCGGCGATCATGACCAGGGCGATAGCGACCCAGTGCCCGCCCCTCCAGGCCTGGGCAATCAGGTGCCCGGGCAGCACGCTGGCCGCCGGACTCTTGATCTTGGTCAGCCCCAGCGGGAACAGGACCGTGTTCGCCACCATCGATCCTGGCTGCCGGGCCAGCACCGGCCCGTCGGCGAGGCTGGCCACGCCGAGCGCGGTCGCCGCGAACCAGGCCGCGGGGCGCCGGCCGTCCCGGGCGGCGATCAGGGCGAAGGCCACGGCCAGGGCGGGCCACGCGGTCGCCTTCATGGCCGCGGCCAGGCCAAGGACCAGTCCGGCGCTGACCGGCCGTGACCTGTTTCCCAGCAGCGCGAGGCCGAGGCACATGAGGGCCAGCACGGGCAGGTCGTCACCGCCGGTGGAGAGCGGGAACGCGATCACCGGGGACGCGGCGACCAGGGCGGTCCAGCGCCACGCGTGCGGCACCGAGTTCACGGAAAGGGCGGCGCCGAACGCGGCCACGAACACGGCGCCGAACCACAATCGGGGGTCGGTGAGCAGCCCGCCGCCGAACAGCGCCTGCGGCACGCCGAACACGGCCAGGGCAGGCTGGTACGGACTGTAGGCATAGGGCCCGTGCGCGGCGGCGATCGCGGCTGTGCCCTCGTAGGGCGTGCCGTGATGGAGGAAGAGGGCAGCCGAACGGACGATCACGGCGACTTCCGGCTGTGCCACCCCGGTCGCGGCCATCCAGGCCAGCGGCGCGATGAGCGCGCCGCCGATGCTGATCGCGGCGGCGAGGCCCATACCGTGCCGCCGCCCGGCGGCCACGGCGACAGCGGCCGCGCCGTAGGCGCCGGCGGCGAACATCCCCCAGAGCCGCTGCGGCGGATTCGCACTGATCACGGCCACCCCGCCGGCGAAAAGGGCGCAGGCTGCGAGGATCGCGGCAACCCACTCCCACCGGATGGCGGCGAGCGGCGCTGCGGCGGGCCCCCGGCCCGGGTCGCCGCCGCCAGGCTGCGAGCGGGTCAGCTGTAGCGTCATATCACGACACGCTACGACTTGCGGCCCACGCCGGTCGTCATGCCGAAGGGTGATCTCTGCCTCGTCTGCCGGCTGAGTCCTGCGCCCCGGGTATGACGGACACTCACCCGGCTGGCCGATCCGGCATCAACGAGCGCAGGACGGTCCCGGTCGCGGTGTCGGCGGGATAAAAGGTCTCGATGGCCAGTTCGGAGATGGTGACGTCCCGCGGGGTGCCGAACACGGTCGTGGTGCTGAACAGCGACAGGACACCGGCCGGCGTGTGGTACTGCAGGGGCACGATCAGCGCGCCGGTGCCACTGAAAGCGGCCGGCGCCGAGGGGTCGCCGCCCGGGTAGCCCCGCAGTTCCTCCAGCATCTCGGCCAGCTGCGCATCGCCGGTCGCCTCCACTTGCTGGCGCAGCCGTTCGAGCAGGTGGGCGCGCCACTGGGCCAGGTTGGCGATGCGGGGGGCCATTCCGTCCGGGTGCAGCGAGAGGCGTAGTACGTTCACCGGCGGTTCCAGCAGGTGCGCCGCGGCGCCAGCGGTCAGCAGGCCGACGGCCTGGTTGGCATCGACGAGTTCCCATTGCCGGTCGATCACCACCGCCGGGTATGGCTGGTGTGCGGCGAGGATCGCGGTGATCGCCTCACTGATCGCGGCCATCGGCGCGTCACCGAGCCCGTGCTGCGGGTAGGCAGGCGCGTAACCCCCGGCCAGCAGCAGCATGTTGCGCTCGCGCAGCGGGACGTCGAGGTGCTCGGACAGCAGCAGGATCATCGAGCTCGTGGGCTTCGCCCGGCCGGTCTCGACGAAACTGAGGTGACGCGCCGACACCTCTGCCCGCAACGACAGGTCGAGCTGGGTCAGCCGGCGCCGCTCGCGCCACCGGCGCAGCAGGGCACCGACGGGCTCGGCGGGCACCTGCACCATCGTCATGGCGACCACGATAAGGGCCGGGCGAAGCACGCTCCATTACCTCCCAGGTAATCGACACCCGGCCGGCTGGCGCACAGGCTCGGGGGCACGGCGAGCGCATCCTGCGCCGCCCGTACCCACCGAGGAGCACAGATGAATGGAGCACAGATGAATGACTTCGGCCAGCTCGCGCAGCGCTACATCGACGCCTGGAACGAAACCGACCCGGCCAACCGGCGCCGCCTGATCGAGACGACATGGGCGGTCGACGGACGTTATGTGGACCCGCTCGCGGATGTGCAGGGCCACGCTGCGATCGACGCGACACTGGCCGCCGTGCAGGCCCAGTTCCCGGGGCTGACGTTCGCGCTCGCCGGACCCGTGGACGCGCACCACGACCAGGCGCGCTTCAGCTGGGA
>DASWFT010000089.1:0-2402 GCA_036394075.1 Streptosporangiaceae bacterium | reverse complement strand
CCGAAGGAAACGCTCACCCGGTAAGGCCCAGCGCCTTTAAGCACAGACCGACCCTGCCCGCGGCTATGAGCGATAAATGAGTCGATCTCTGGTCCCGCTGCGCCTACGGTGCAGACGGCTGGCCGACCTGGCGGTAAGGGCCAGAGTCCGGTCGTCCCGCGAGGGTTCGAGAAGCGTCAGGAAGTAGACCCGGCCTGGCCGCCAGTCCACGCCCCAACACCAGGGACTTTAGGTGTTTGTGGCGTTCCGGGGTGTTACCGCTCTGGTGCTCCGTGTCGGTCTTTGAGTCTGGTTTCGTGGTGCCGCCGCTGGAGTGCGCGCCTGGTTTCGGCCCGCGTGTCGCAGCGGGGATGGCGCGCGGTTCCACGGTCCGCGGCCCCGGCGGGCGGGGCGGTTTTTCCTTCCTGACGGGTTCCGGCTGCGGCCGCGGGTTACGGGAAGCCGGGCGCGAATACGGTGACCTGCGGTTTCCCGGTGATGGTTTGTTTGGTCGCGGTGGCGTGCCGGAATTTCGGGCTGGCTTTCTGGGCGCGCTTTGAGTGACGCTGCCGCCCTGGGCTGTTCAGGGTGTGCAGGGCGGCGCGGGCGGCGGCGCCGGCTGCTGCGGCGATCGCCTCCAGCGAGGATGAGGCCGTGACCTGGGAGGATGTCATGGAGCGGACCGCGTGCCGCCAGGCGGCGGTGAAGGATTCCTCGTCGGCGGTGACCGGTTCCTGGTCCCTGCGGCGCAGGGCGCGGGCCGCGGCCGCCTCGCTGCGCAGCGCGGCGGCGGCGCTGGCACGCACGAGCTGGGTGCCGGTCAGCCAGGCCCAGGCTTCGGAGATGACCAGCCGCGGGGATCCGGACCGCAGCACCGGGCCGGAGGTGCGGTTCCCGGCCCCGGTGATGGTCGCCTTGTCCTCGCCGAACGTGGTCTCCGACGCGCTCCACCTGGTCAGGTACGTCTCCCGCACCGCATCCGCGGGCGCGGACTCGTGGTCCAGGAGGGTGGTGATCACGGTGCACGTCCCGGATACTTCCTGCCCGTCGCCGCCGGGCAGGACCACGTTGTGCTCGGCGGCGCGGACCGGCAGCCGGTCCTGCTTCTTCCCGGATGGGGCGTTCAGCCAGGTCAGGCGGGATCCATCGGGCAGCCAGCCGCCGCCGGGCTCCAGCGGCAGCGCGACCGTGGCGCTCACCCGGGCGACGACGTGCCCGCCCGCATCCAGGATCGCGCTGATCAGCTCATGACCGGGAAAGTTGCGATCGAAGCAGGTCACGCGGCCGGCGAACAGCTCCGGGCGGCGGCGGGCCAGCCGCCTGAGCAGGGTCTGCTCCCCGGCCCGGGAGCTTCCCGGGATGGCGCCCAGCATGGCCCGGCCGGCCCGGGCGGTCAGCGCCACGATCCGCAGCTGCGGGAACGGCGCCGCGCCCTCGCCGTCCTGCTCCGCGGTGCCCGTGCAGCCGAACATCGCCCGGTTCTCCGGCGTGTCCGCGAGGTTCACCAGCATCCCGTCGGCCGCGCACACCGTCATCCCGGCCAGCAGCACCGCCGACGGCTCGTCATCGCCGATGAGCGGCCCGGCCGCCTCCCAGAACACGGACTCCATCACATCCGCCGGCACCAGCACCCGCCAGTTCGTGATGACCTTCTCCGTGGGCACGTGCCATTCCAGGGCGAACGGCACGTCTGCCAGCAGCCCCGCCAGACGGGCCAGCGACTCGCAGTACGACCCGTCCGGCATCAGGGTCATCGCGACCATCAGCCGGATGACCAGCGGATACGACATGATCCGCCGCCGCTCTCGCCTTCTCAGCCGCCCCTTCGCGATCGCGGCGTCCGCGATCGCCTCGATCACCCCGTCGCCGAGATGCCGCTCCAGCTCGCCCAGCCGCACGAAATCCGGCAGCCACCCGCCCGCCAGCACGCGCCCGTCGCGGCGGACCACGGCCGGGGCCGTCACCACCGGACGGCAGAACACCGCCAGCTCGCCTGCCGACGGCACCGCATCCCCAGCCGTGACCGTCTCCCCGCCGCGAACCCGCAGGCCAGCGGCCCGCACCACGACCGTTCCCGCAGGAGTCCCCGCATCCAGGGACACCGATGTCCGGCTTGCATCGGCAACGTCAGGCAGATAAGAAAGCACAAGGGCTCCTGGGATGGCGTGGACTAGACACCCAAACGCCTACCAGGAGCCCCCGCTGCGGGCAAACCGCCGTACGCTACACGGAAAAGCCGCAGGTCAAGGCATCATTGTGACCCCGATAAGCCTTAAGTCCGCGGTGTTGGCCCGGGGCGCAGCGAGAGGCTCCCTGGGGATCTTCCTGCTACAGAAGTAGCACTGCCGAGATAGGGATCGCGCATACCGAAAGCGATAAACTATGTGACTTGGGTGACTGGGCTGCCGGTCATGCCACTGGGG
>DASWFT010000088.1:0-15920 GCA_036394075.1 Streptosporangiaceae bacterium | reverse complement strand
GCCCCTTACTCCGCCGCTGCGCAAAGCTCGCCGTGACACCGGCTTTCCGGCTGCGGCAAGCCTGCGGGCGATAAGGCGAGCCCGGTCCATCTCCCGCTGCCCGGTCCGTGGCGCAGGTCCCATGGTCCCGCCGGCCGCGCTGTGATCCTGGCGCGGGGACATTCTGGTCCCGGCCGGAGGACCGGACCTGGCCAGCGTCCCGCCGCTCGCGGCCTGGTTCTGGTCCGGTCCGGCCTGGTCCTGGTCCTGGTCCCGGTCCAGCATGGTCCTGGTCCGGTCCAGCATGGTCCCTGGGGGACCAGGCCGGGGAACGGAGGATGGCTGGTCCTTCGGTCCCGTTGTCTGGCGCACCCGCGGTGGCGGCGTCGGCGCGCAGCATGTGGGCCAGTGCGGTCCCCATGCCCAGGACCAGGACCGGCAGGCAGGACACGATGGTGGTGATAACCCACGGCGCCCGTGCCACCCCGGCTTGGGCGAGCAGGTGGTAGGAGACCTGCCCGGCCATGCCGAGTGCGAAGGAGCAGATCGCCGACCACTTCGCGAACCGGCGCGTCCGGCCGCTGACCGCGTGCCCGCTGGCCAGCCAGGCGCGCAGTGCGTACGCCGCGTAGGCCTCGACACCGACCGGCAGGGTGATGGTGGTGTCCAGGTGCAGGGAGGGCCAGATGCCCGGCAGCGGGGAGACCAGCCCGAAACCGGTCTTCTGCGCGATGCCGACCCAGCCGGACCACACCTCGGCTGCGGCCGGGGCGGCCAGGACCAGTAGCGGCCAGGACCGCATGGTCCTTCCCGGCCGGGGCATGGCCGGGGACCGGTCCGCGGTGGCCGCCATATCTGCGGTCCGCGCTGGGGACCGACCACTGAGGCCGGGGGTATGGGTGACGCTGGCGCGGACCGCGCCGGCGGAGGGAGCGAGAGCAGACATCCTGATCATCCTTCCGGCGTGGCGAGGGGGTGGGGTTCGCCAGTAAGCGCGGCCAGCGCGGCGGCGACTTCATGGAGGCTGGCGCGGACGTAGGTCGACGTGGCGCCGCCGTCACTACCTGAGTCGGTATGCCCGGCGTAGGCGCGGGCGACGGCGTAGCCGAAGTTGCGCTCGACCCACGTCAGGGTGGTGTGCCGTATCCAGTGGGTGCTGATCTGCTGGGTGGCCACCCAGGGCAGGTGCTTGCCGATGCGGGTCCACAGGTGGTCGTAGCGCCGGCTGGTGATCGGCTGCCCGCTGGCGTAGCGCAGCAACTGCCCGCCGGGCGGGGCGTGGCGGGCCTGGCCGTGCTGCTGGAGATGGGCCATCAGAGTGGGGGAGACCGGCTGCCAGCGGACAGTCTCGCCCTTTTCCCGCAGGCGGATCAGGCACTGATCCGGGTCGAGATCGGCCGGGCGCAGGGCCAGGGCGCCGCCGCGGCGGCAGGCGGTCTCGGTGTGCAGCCGCAGCAGCAGCGTGTCCAGGTCCGGGCCGTTGCCGGTGGTGGCGGCGGCCTGGTTGATCTCCGCCAGCCGGGTATCGGGTACGGCGCGGCGGGTGGAGGGCAGGCGGCGAGGCTTGGCCACCTTCCGGGCCGGGTTGTCGGCCTCGGCGATCAGCCCGTCGTCCTGGGCGTGCCGGTACAAGCAGCGCAGCGCGGCGACCAGATGCTCGGCGGCGCTGCGCCCGCCGCGGGCGTTGCGGCGGGCCACCACATGGGTCTTCACGTAGGTCATCAGCTGCCGGATTTCTGATGGGGTGGGCTCATCCAGCCGGCGGTCGCCCCAGTGGTCGACGACCCGGTTCCAGTACGAGCCGTACGCCCGGCGGCAGCCGGCGGTGACGGCCTCCGACACGACCGGCACGTACTCGGCGAATGTCGGTACCGCCGGCCGGTTCTGGGGGACGGTCATGAGGTCCGCCGGGGACAGGCCCAGCCGCTCCAGCAGCAGCAGCGCCGTGTCGACGTCGGCCCGGCGGGACGTGCCCGGGTGCGCGGCGGGGCTGGTGGCTGTCACAGCTGGCTCCCTTCGTCGGACGGGAGTGCGCCGTGTGCCCGGATGGCCTGGTCCACCACGGCGAAGGAGTAGGCAGCGAGCATGCCCGCCTGGGGTGCCGCGGCGAGCAGTACCCGGTCACCGGGATACAGCCCGCAGCGGCGGCGCAGCACGGCGGGAATCGCGATGCACGGCCGGGCCGGCAGGGTGACCATGCCGGAGGGGTCACGGCGCGCGATCACCACGCCAGCGGCGGCGGTGACGGTCAGCCGGTCGCCGCCGTGCCAGCCCAGGACGCGGGTGATGGCCCGGTCGGCGACGCGGCCGGAGGCGTCGATCCGGCCCATCCCGTAGATCACGCCTCCCGGCGCCTGCGTGGCAGGGGGCGGGCTGGCCAGCGGCAGCGGGGAGGCTCCCGGCCTGCCAGGCCGACGGTGAGCCGGGCCGGTGGCGGGCGGGATGACGGGCGCGATGAGCTGGTCAGTCATGGCCGCCTCCCCTTTGGGGGACGGCAGGACCAGCCGACGGGCGGCCGGGCGCCCATGACGGGCAACCGGTCCGCAGCGGTGTTCAAGTAGTGCCTGTTTTGGGGAGAAATCACCCGTTTTGGTGTCCGAGGGGGGACTTGAACCCCCATGCCCCTTTCGAGGCACTAGCACCTCAAGCTAGCGCGTCTGCCTATTCCGCCACCCGGACGTGCGCCGGACCACGGTCTCCCGTGTCGGCCGCCTCACGATAGCAAATCCCAGCCAGTCACGGCGAAGAGCCCGGTCATAGCGAAGGACCGGGTCTGCCCGCCACGGCCGGCGGCCGGAAGCCCGCGCAGAACAGCCGGGCACACCCGCTCATTAAAACCGAGCCCATGCTACAGAACAGGGCAACGCCTCCCGGAGGCAGCGCGAATGCGACGATGGGCGGGTGACGCAGAACCCAGCCACCGCGCCCCCGACCGCGCAAGACGAAGTCGCGGGCCTGTGCAGCGACCTGATCAGGATCGACACGTCGAATCGTGGAGATCATTCCGGGCCGGGAGAGCGCCTGGCCGCCGAGCATGTCGCCGGGCTGCTGGCCGAGGTCGGCCTCGAGTCGACCCTGCTGGAGTCTCATCCGGGGCGCGCGAGCGTGGTGGCCCGCATCGCGGGGGAGGACGCCCAGCGGCCGGCCCTGCTCATCCACGGCCACCTCGATGTGGTCCCCGCGGACGCGGCGGACTGGCGCGTGGCGCCGTTCTCCGGCGAGATCTCAGACGGGTGCGTCTGGGGCCGCGGGGCGGTGGACATGAAGGACATGGACGCGATGATCCTGGCCGTGATCCGGCAGCGGCTGCGGGAGGGACGCCGCCCGCCCCGCGACATCGTGCTCGCCTTCCTGGCCGACGAGGAAGCCGGCGGGACCTGGGGCGCCCGGTGGCTGGTGGACAACCACCCGGATCTCTTCGAAGGGGTCACCGAGGCCATCGGCGAGGTCGGCGGATTCAGCGTCACCATCGGGGGGCGGCGGCTCTATCTCCTGCAGACCGCCGAGAAGGGCATGGCCTGGCTCCGGCTGACGGCGCACGGCACCGCCGGCCACGGCTCCATGCTGCAGCCCGATAACGCGGTGACCGAACTGGCCGAGGCGGTGACCCGGCTCGGCCGTTACGAATGGCCGGTGCGGCTCACCCCGGCCGTCGAGGCGTTCCTCAAGGAAGCCTGCGACGCACTCGGAGTCGAGTTCATGCCGGATGGCTGGCCCCAGGTCCTCGGCAAGATCGGATCGCTGGCCCGCCTTACCGGGGCGACCCTTCGCAACACCACCAATCCAACCGTCCTTAACGCAGGTTACAAGGTCAATGTCGTCCCGCAGGTGGCATCAGCCGACGTGGATGGCCGATTCCTCCCGGGCCACGAGGAGGAGTTCCTGGCTGAGGTGGACAACCTGCTCGGCCCGGGCGTACACCGTGAGTTCATCCACCATGACGTGGCGCTGGAGACGACGTTCGACGGCGACCTGGTTGATGCGATGATCTCCGCCTTGGTGTCCGAGGACCCGGCGGGAAAGGTCGTCCAGTACTGCCTGTCGGGCGGGACGGACGCGAAGTCGTTCAGCCGGCTCGGCATCAGGTGCTTCGGCTTCGCGCCGCTGCAGCTTCCGCCCGACCTCGACTTCTCCGGGATGTTCCACGGCGTGGATGAGCGCGTCCCCGTCGATGCGCTGCGGTTCGGCGTGCGGGTTCTGGATTCCTTCCTCGATCGCTGCTAGCCCGTCCGCCTGCCAGCCAGCCCGCCGCCCAGGTCGGCGAACGCTGCCAGGTGCGGCGTTTCTTGAAATCAGCGGATGAGCACCTTAGGTGATGTTATCGTTACGCATTGTATGAGGTTGGCCCTGCCGGGCTAGGGCCCGGACGGAGTTGCCCGCGCGAACGTCCCCAACGATGAAGTCGCCGAGGACGGAGCCGGATCACGACGCCGGGCCGTGCGCCAGGGTTGGGCGAGGCGCGGGTGTGCAGCGACGCGGCCAGGCCTTTCCGGCGCAGGAGGGCGGGCGGGTCGGCGGCGCGCAGCGTGCTCGTCGGACCCTGTGCCGCACGGCCCGGGGTGGGCAAAGCCCAGTTCACGGGGTATGTGTGCGGCGGAGGCGAGCTGCGGTGGTCAAAACGTCCGGACGGGGCGTATGATCGGCCGCCGCAGGGTTGCCTTCCTGCTGCCGTCTGCGTTCAGCCGGAGTCTGGCCAGTTCCCAGTCCCCGTATTCCGCGTGATCGGTGAGGATTCGCCGCGCGGCGTCCCGTGACGTTCCGCGCGGCAGGTAAAGCACGAGGTAGGAATAGTCGGCCATCACTACTCATTGTGCGTGGCAAGCGTGGTGATTCAATCGGCGGCAGGAAAAAAACTGGGCGGTCCCGGCGAACACGGCGGGCGCGCTCGCCGGGAACTGGCTGGCCGACGCTGGCCAGAGCCTGCCGGGGAGCTCACCAGAGCCGGGCGGACAGACGTTCCGGAGGATGCCGGGGAGCGGACCATGGCCGCGGGGAACACCTGCGGGAGGCTGCGGGGACCCCCCGCGGGAGGTTGCGGGAACGCTCGCGGGAGGCTGCGGGGAACACCCGCTACCCGCGGTGGAGTTGTTGGGGGTAACGAATGGGCGAAGATGACCAGGGCTGGGAAAGGTACCGGGCTAGAGGGTGAAGAGCGTGCCAGTAACCGCGGGTGCCGTCGCGAAAGGCGCGACGGGCAAAAATGGCGCGACCGGCAAGAAGGGCGCCGCCGCGCGTTCCGGCGCCGGTCGGCGGCTCGTCATCGTCGAGTCGCCAGCCAAGGCACGGACCATCGCGGGATACCTCGGCCAGGGGTACGTGGTCGAGTCGAGCATCGGCCACATCCGTGACATGCCGGACAAGGCCGCAGAGATCCCGGCCAAGTACCGCAAGGAGCCGTGGGCACGGCTGGGTGTCAACGTCGACGCGGGCTTCGAGGCGCTCTACGTCGTCCACGCGGACAAGAAGCAGCAGGTCTCCAAGCTGAAGCAGTTGCTCGCGGGCGCGGACGAACTCCTGCTGGCCACTGATGAGGACCGCGAAGGCGAGGCAATCGCCTGGCACCTGCTCGAGGAGCTGAAACCGAAGGTCCCGACCCGGCGCATGGTCTTCCATGAGATCACCCCCGAGGCGATCGCCCAGGCCGTCGCCAACCCCAGGGAACTCGACCAGGGACTCGTCGACGCCTACCAGACCCGGCGGGTGCTGGACCGGCTGTACGGGTACGAGGTCTCGCCGGTCCTCTGGAAGAAGGTCATGCCACGGCTGTCCGCTGGCCGGGTCCAGTCGGTCGCCACCCGGCTCGTTGTCGTCAGGGAACGCGAGCGGATGGCGTTCCGCACGGCCAGGTACTGGGATCTTGAGGCCGTCTTCGCCCCGGCCGACAGCGGGACCGCTCCGGCTGACGTGAATATTTCGTTCCCGGCCGGCCTGATTTCGGTCAATGGCCGCCGGATAGCCCAAGGCCGTGATTTCGCCCCGACGGGGGAGTTGCGCAACGCTGACGTCCTGTACCTGCACGGCGCGCCCGCCACCGGATCCGAAGTGCCTGATGACAGCCACCCGGTCCCGGCCGGGGTCGTCCACCAGCTTTCCGCCGCCGGGCTGGCCGACCGGCTTGCAGGCGCTGACTTCTCGGTCAAGTCCGTCGAGCGCAAACCCTACCGGCGGTCACCGTACGCGCCGTTCCGCACCACCACGCTGCAGCAGGAGGCCTCGCGCAAGCTCGGCTTCTCGGCGAAGTACACGATGTCCGTGGCGCAGCGGCTGTACGAGAACGGCCACATCACCTATATGCGGACCGACTCGATCCAGCTGTCGCAGACCGCGATAACAGCGGCCCGCCGCCAGGCACGTGAGCTGTACGGGGCCGAGTACGTGCCAGACGCGCCCCGCGTTTACACCAGCAAGGTGAAGAACGCCCAGGAGGCGCACGAGGCGATCCGGCCCGCCGGAGACAGCTTCCGCACCCCGTCCCGGGCCGGGCTGTCCGGGGATGAGCTGCGCCTGTACGAGCTGGTCTGGAAGCGCACCGTCGCCTCGCAGATGAAGGACGCCACCGGCGAATCGGTATCGGTCCGGGTCGCGGGCCGGTCCTCGGCCGGCGAGGACGCCGAGTTCGCCGCCTCCGGCAAGATCATCACCTTCCACGGCTTCCTCAAGGCCTACGTCGAGGACGCCGACGATGACGCCGAGCGGGACGACCGGGAGCGCCGCCTGCCCGCCCTGGCCGAGGGCGACGCGCTGACCGCGCTGGAACTGGCCGCGGCCGAGCACGCGACCAGGCCACCTGCCCGGTACACCGAGGCCACCCTGGTCAAGGAGCTGGAAGACCGGGAGATCGGCCGGCCGTCCACGTACGCATCGATCCTCGGCACGATCCTGGACCGCGGTTACGTCTTCAAGAAAGGCACGGCGCTGGTCCCGTCGTTCCTCGCCTTCGCCGTGGTCACCCTGCTGGAGCGGCACTTCGGCCACCTGGTCGACTACGACTTCACCGCGCGGATGGAGGGCGCGCTCGACGAGATCGCGCGCGGCGAGGCGGCCCGGGTGCCCTGGCTGCGCAGGTTCTATTTCGGCGCGGACGGCGAGGAAGGCCTGAAGGAACTGGTCAGCGACATCAGCGACATCGACGCCCGCGACGTCAGCTCGTTCCCGCTGGCCGGCACCGACATGACCATCCGGGTCGGCCGGTACGGGCCGTACCTGGAGCGGGACGGGCAGCGGGTGAACGTGCCCGAGGGCACGGCCCCCGATGAGCTCACCCCGGAGCGGGCCACCGAGCTGTTCGACCAGCCAAACGGGGACGTGCCGCTCGGCGCCGACCCGGCCACCGGGCGGGCGATCATCGCCAAGGGCGGCCGGTTCGGGCCATACGTGACCGAGGTGCTGGAAGAAGGCTCGACGGAGAAACCGCGCACCGCGTCGCTGCTGAAGTCCATGGCCCTGGACACGGTGACGCTGGAGGACGCGCTGCGGCTGCTCACCCTGCCGCGGACCCTCGGCGAACTGGACGGCGAGCCGGTGACCGCGCAGAACGGCCGTTACGGGCCCTACGTGAAGAAGGGCACCGACAGCCGTTCGCTGGAGGATGAGGAGCAGCTGTTCACCATCACCCTCGCCGGGGCCAAGGAGCTGTTCGCGCAGCCCAAGGCCCGGGGCCGGGGCCGCGCCGCGGCCGCGCCGCCGCTGCGCGAATTCGGTGCCGACCCCACCAGCGGCCGGCCCATCGTGGCCAAGGAAGGCCGGTGGGGGCCCTACGTGACCGACGGCGAGACCAACGCCTCGCTGCGCCAGGGCGACGCGGTGGAATCGATCACTTCGCAGCGCGCGGCCGAACTGCTCGCCGAGCGCCGGGCCGCCGGGCCGCCCGCCCCCCGCCGCCGTGCGTCCGGGGCCCAGGCGTCCGGGGCCAGGACCGCACGGGCGAAGACGTCAGGGACCAAGGCGAAGGCGACAGGAGCCAAGACGTCAGGAGCCAAGTCGGGCCGGGCGGCCGCCAGCACCCGCTCATCCGCGGGCGCTCGATCGCGGAGTCCCCGCTAGGGTGTGTTTCGTGGATCTTGGCCGTCGCGAGCGGCCGTCCGGAGGGATGGATCGCAAGGCGGAGGAGGAGCCAATAGCGGAGCTATTGGCGACGACGACAACGCCGCGAGGCGCCCTCCGGCGGACGCGCAGCAGGCTGAAGATCTGCGAGACACACCCTGGGTGTGTTCCGGCAAGTCCGGACATTCGCGAGCAGGCAGGCCACACGCGGTGGCCCTCTCTCGGTACTCTGACGCAGTGAACTTCCGATCCCCTCGAAATGGGCGCAACGGTGTGCTGTCCATCAAGCCGTTCCGGCGGTTGTGGATCGCGACGTCGCTGTCCAGCCTGGGGGATTGGCTCAGCCTGGTCGCGCTGTCAACGCTCGCGCTGACCCTGGCCGGGGGAGGGCTCGCCGCGCAGGGAGCGGCGGTGGGCGGCGTCTGGCTCTCCTCCCTGCTGCCTGCGCTCATCCTGGGCCCGCTGGCCGGCGCCGTCGCGGATCGGATGGACCGGCGCCTGAACATGATCATCGGCGACGTCGTCCGAGGGGCGCTCTACCTCTCCATCCCGCTCAACCTGTCGTTCGGCTTCGCCAACAGGCTGACCTGGATGTACGCGGTGCAGTTCCTGGCCGCCTGCGCCTCGCTGTTCTGGACACCGGCCAAGGACGCCTCGGTGCCGAACCTGGTGCCGCCGGACAAGCTGGAGCAGGCCAACCAGTACAGCCTGCTGACCACGTTCGGCACGGCCCCGGTGGCAGGACTCATCTTCGGCCTGCTCGCCAAGGTGAGCGCGGCGCTCGGCCTGATCTCGCACTACTTCAACACCAACCAGGTGGACCTGGCGCTGTACTTCAACGCGCTCACCTTCGCCGTGTCGGCGCTGACCATCTACCGGCTGCGGGAGATCCCCAAGCGCAATGTCAGTGCGCACATCTCCGCGCCATCCGTCGCCAAGGCCATCTGGGAGGGCTGGCGATTCCTCGGCCAGGACCAAGTGGTCCGGGGCCTCGTCATCGGGATGGTCGGCGCGTTCTCGGCCGGCGGCGTGGTCGTCGGGCTCGGCCCCTCCTACATCAAGAACACCCTGCACGGCGGCAGCGCGGGCTGGAGCACGGTCTTCTCCATGGTGTTCATCGGCCTGGCCCTTGGCATGTTCCTCGGCCTCCGCATCCTGAAGGGCTTCAGCCGGCGCCGCCTGTTCGGCCTCAGCATCGTCGGGGCGGGGGTTCCGCTCGCCCTCATCGGCCTGATCCCGAACCTGGTCGTGGTGGTCGTGCTCGTGGTCCTGCTGGGCGCGTCCGCGGGGATCGCCTATGTCACCGGCTACACCATCGTCGGCCTTGAGGTGGACGACGCCACCCGTGGCCGGACCTTCGCCTTCCTGCAGTCGGCCATCCGGGTGATCCTCTTCGCCGTGATCGCGATCGCCCCGTTCCTCGCAGCCGGCTTCACCGCGCTTGTCCACCAGGTGACAGACTCCCCGCTGCGGTTCGGCCATGTCAGCTACGCGGCGATCGGCTACAACCTGGTCCTGCTGCTCGCCGCGGTGATCGCGGTCTGGCTCGGCGTGGTCTCCTACCGGCACATGGACGACCGGAAGGGCGTGCCACTGCGCGAGGATCTGGCCTCCGTCGTGCGCGGCGATGCGTTCGCCTCGGTCCCCGGCCACCTCAACGGCCAGGAGTCGGCGGCCAGGCAGGGCATGCTCATCGCCCTGGAGGGCGGCGAGGGCGTGGGCAAGACCACGCAGGCGAGGCTGCTCGCCATCTGGCTGCGCGATCAGGGCTTCGACGTCATCGCGACCCGGGAGCCCGGTGCCACCAAGGTGGGCATGCGGCTGCGGGCCGTGCTGCTCGACACGACCCATACCGGCCTGTCGGCGAAGGCGGAGACGCTCATGTACGCGGCCGACCGGGCTGAGCATGTTGAGACCGTCATTCTTCCCGCACTGAAGCGTGGGGCAGTCGTGGTGACGGATCGTTTCGTCGATTCGTCCCTCGCGTATCAGGGAGCGGGCCGGAGCCAACTGAACGGGGAGGTGGCCCGGCTGAACAAGTGGGCCACCGGCGGCCTCGTGCCGGACCTCACCATCCTGCTGGACCTGCCGCCCACGGCCGGGCTCGGGCGGCGGGCCCGGTCCGCCGACCGGCTGGAAGCCGAGCCCACCGACTTCCACGAGCGGGTGCGGGACGGCTTCCTCGCCCTGGCCAGGACCGAGCCGCAGCGCTACCTGGTGCTGGACGCGTCCCGCCCGGCTGACGAACTGAGCCACGAGATCCAGGACCGGATCCGTGACCTGCTCCCCGACCCGGTGCCTGCCGTGGCGGAAGCCAACACCGGGAGCTTCCCGGCCATCCGCGAATGACTGACGCCGGGGTCTTCGGGGACCTGGTCGGCCAGGACAGCGTGGTCGCCCAGTTGCGGCAGGCGGCCTCGGCGGCGGCCCGGGTACTGCGCGGCGAGGCGGCCCTGGGGATGACCCACGCCTGGCTGTTCACGGGGCCGCCCGGGTCCGGCCGGTCCGTGGCCGCGCGGGCCTTCGCGGCCGCCCTGCTCTGCCCGGACCAGGGCTGCGGGCACTGCGCCTCGTGCCGCCAGGTGCGCGCGGGCACCCATGCCGACCTGATGCTGGTCCGGCCAGACGGGCTCTCCTACGGGGTCAAGCAGACCAGGAACCTGGTGCTGCGGGCAGCCGGGACACCATCGGGTGGGCGGTGGCAGGTGGTGCTGTTCGAGGACGCGGACCGGGCCACCGAACAAGCGGCCAACGCCCTGCTCAAGGCGATTGAGGAGCCGGCGCCGCGCACGGTCTGGCTGCTCTGCGCGCCCTCCGCGGAGGAACTGGTGACGACGATCAGGTCGCGATGCCGACTGATCGTGTTGCGTACCCCGCCGTCGGCGGCGGTGGCGGAGTTGCTGGTCAGCCGGGACGGGGTGGCTCCGGAGCGCGCGCTGGCCGCCGCCCGCGCGGCGCAGGGCCACATTGGCCGGGCACGCCGGCTGGCCACCGATGCGGAGGCCGCGCAGCGGCGCGAGGACGTGCTCACGGTGCCGTCGCGGGTCACTGGCCTCGGGCCGGCGCTGGCCGCGGCGGCCGCCCTGGTCAAGGCCGCAGAGCGGGAGGCCGCGGCGGTTACCGAGGAACTGGACGAACCGGAACGCCAGGCGATGCGCCAGGCTTTCGGTGAGGGCTCCACCGGCAAGGGCGTGGCCAAGGCCGTCCGCGGCGGGGCCGGCGCGCTGAAGGACCTGGAGGACCGGCAGAAGTCCCGCGCCACCCGGCTGAAGCGGGACGCGCTCGACCGCGCCTTGCTCGACCTCGCCGCCTTCTACCGCGATGTGCTCGCTGTGCAACTGCGAGCCGAGGTGGAACTGGCGAGCGCCGGTCACGAGGCGGAGTTGCGGCGGCTCGCGGCGGCCTCGCCGCCGGAGTCCACGGTCCGCCGGATCGAGGCGATCATGGCGTGCCGTGAGCGGCTTGAGTTGAGCGTTGCGCCGCTGCTCGCCGTCGAGGAGATGACCCTCGCCCTGGCCGCCGGCTGACCCCGGGGGCATGGTGCTCGTGGGACTACAGGCACCACTGGTAGCGGTCACTTCGCAAAGTAGCTATTCAGATACATTGAGTAGTTAGACCTCCTCGCGGCTCGCGGGGGGGGCAGGCGTGCATGGCGGCCGGGCGGATGCCCATGCGCAGCGGCGACGGGGGACGCATCATGCCGGGCGGGGGAACAGGGCTTCAGCAGGGGGACAGGCGGCGATGGGCCATACGCGGCGCGCCGGCGGTGCTGGCCGCGGGACTGAGCTTGCTGATGGCCGTGCCGCAGGTGGTGCTCGCCGGGTCACGGGCACGGGCGAGGCCCGCGATCTCGGCCAGTGGCGCACACTCGTGCAGCCTCCAGAACGGCCAGGCCTACTGCTGGGGCGACGACGGCTACGGCGAACTCGGCGACGGCACGACGAACAGCTCCGCCGGGCCAGTAGCGGTGGACACCAGGGGCGTGCTGGCCAGAAAGACCCTCATCCAGATCAGCACCGGCACCATCCACGCGTGCGCTGTGGACCGCGCGGGCGCCGCCTACTGCTGGGGCGGCAACGCCAGCGGCCAGCTCGGCAACCCCGCCGCTGGCGACTCCGCCGTGCCGGTGGCCGTGGCCACCAGGGGCGTGCTGGCCGGCAAGACCCTCACCCAGATCAGCGCCGGGTACCACCAAACGTGCGCGCTCGACACGGCTGGCGCTGCCTACTGCTGGGGAAACGATTTCTTCGGCCAGCTTGGCAACGGCACGAACACCAGCTCCGCCGTGCCGGTGGCCGTGGCCACCAGCGGCGCGCTGGCCGGCCAGGCCCTCGCCCAGATCAGCACCAACTTCTTCCAGACGTGCGCGGTGAGCAGAGCCGGCGCCGCCTACTGCTGGGGCGGCAACCCGGACGGCGAGCTCGGCGACGGCACCACCACCGACTCCAACGTCCCAGTGGCCGTGGACACCAGCGGCGTGCTAGCCGGAAAGACCATGACCCAGATCAGCGCGGGCGACGACAACACATGCGCGCAGGACAGTGCCGGCGCCGACCATTGCTGGGGCAGCAACCTGTCCGGCGAGCTCGGCGATGGCCTCACCATCGTCCAATCCAGCGTGCCGGTGGCCGTCGACTCCCTCGCGCCCCAGCCGCCGGGGGGTGTCGCCGCCAGGGCCGGCAACGCCTCCGCGCTCGTGTCCTGGACCGCCCCGGTCAGCCTCGGTACGGGCACTCTCACCGGCTACGCGGCCATCGCGAGACCCGGGGGCCGCTTCTGTGCCACCAGGAACGTCCACAGCTGCACGATCGAGGGCCTCAGAAATGGCACCACGTACAGCGTTACCGTCGTGGCCTGGACGACGGCCGGCACATCGGCGCCGAGCACGGCAGTGACCGTCACCCCCCACACCCGGCACCGCCACAGGCGCCGCGACGGGTGAGCTGGCGCCTGAGTCTGGGCGGCCGGCGCCGGCGGGCGGTGGTGAGTAAGGGGCGGTTTTCGTTCGGTAGGAAGGTGGCGGTTCTGGCCGGAGGAGGCGCTCTGGGAGGTATGCCCGTAGTCTGTGGCGGTGGGCATGATGATGGCCGTCAGTTTCGAGCGGTATGGCCGGCTCTACTACGTGGACCCCGGGCCTTACATACCTGCCGTGGGGGAGCAGGTGCTCGTGCCCACCGACGCGGGTCCCGAGGTGGCTCAGTGCGTGTGGGCGCCCCAGTGGGTGGACGAAGAGATCACCGGCTTGCCGGTCTGTGCCGGGCTGGCCGCCGACGAGCACCTGGCCCGGGACGAGGCCAACCGGGGCCGGCGCGCCGAGGCCAGGGTGGCGGCCAGGCGCCTGGTCCGCGAGCACGGTCTGCCCATGAAGGTCATCGGCGTGGACTACGTGGATGCTTCGAACGTTTTCACGGTGTACTTCAGCGCGCCCGGGCGGGTCGATTTCCGTGCCCTCGTCCGCGACCTGGCCGGCAGGCTGCGCGGCCGGGTCGAGCTGCGGCAGATCGGCCCCCGGGACGAGGCGAGGCTGCAGGGCGGCATCGGGCCGTGCGGCCGTGACCTGTGCTGCTCCACATTCCTCAAGGATTTCGAGCCGGTCTCCGTGCGGATGGCCAAGGACCAGGACCTGCCGGTCAACCCGCTGCGGATTGCGGGCGCCTGCGGGCGGTTGATGTGCTGCCTCAAATATGAGCATCCGCTGTACCAGGAGTTCCGCGAGAAGGCCCCCGCGCTGGGGGAGTCGGTGGAGACCCCGGACGGCCCTGGCGTCGTGACCGGGCACAACGTGCCGGGCGACAAGGTCGTCGTGAAACTGACCAGGGACGGCAGGAAGACTGCCTGCTCGCGGGCCAGCGTCTGCGGTTCCCGTAAGGCCTATGAGTCCACGTACGGCGACGGCCCGCAGCCAGGGGCGTCCGGTGGCGGCTGCGGCGGGCCTGCTGGTGGGGCTGCCGGGGTCGGCGGGGCTGGTGGGACGGCTTCTGGTGGGGCGGCTCCTGGTCCGGCTGCCTCGGGTGGGGTCGCCGGCGGGGCGGCTGGGTGACGAACCCGGTCCGGGGAGCGCTCAATATCGCTGCCCGCGTGGTGGTGACGGCTGGGCTGCTGGCTGGGTGCGCCGCCGCTCCAGCGGCCGGGCACCCGGTGGCAGCCGGAACCGGCCCGCACCGGCCGCCCGCGTCCGCCACTCCGGCGCCGGTCCTGCCGCTGGCTCCACCACCTGTGACGCTGGCCGGCTACTACGCGCAGAAGCTGCGCTGGCAGGCCTGCGCCAAGGGGTTCCAGTGCGCGCGGCTGCTGGTCCCCTTCGACTACGGCCGGCCCTCGGAGCGCCGGTTCTCGCTGCCGGTGATCCGGCTCCCCGTCACAGATCCGGGTCAGCGGATCGGGTCACTGGTGATCAACCCGGGCGGGCCGGGCGACTCCGGGGTCGGCTACGCGCTGCAGGCCCGCAGCATGATCTCCGCCGCTGTGCGGGCCCAGTTCGACGTCGTCGGATTCGACCCGCGCGGGGTGGGCGGCAGTGTGCCGGCCGTGCACTGCATGACCGGGCCGCAGCTGGACAGGTACTACGAGACCGACGACACCCCAGCCAACCTCGGGCAGCTGGCTTCGGTCGTCTCGGAGAGCAGGCTCTTCGCCAGCGGATGCGAGCGCGACTCCGGGGCGCTGCTGCCCTACGTGGGCACGCCGAACGCCGCCCGGGACATGGATGTGCTGCGCGCCGCGCTCGGTGACAGCAAGCTCAGCTACCTCGGCAAGTCGTACGGCACCTACCTGGGCACCTGGTACGCGCAGCTGTTCCCGGCCCACGTCCGCGCGCTCGTGCTCGACGGGGCCATCGACCCGGCCGCCTCCTCCTTGGGCATGAACGTCGTCCAGGGTCAGGGGTTCGAGGTCGCGCTGCGCTCGTTCACCGCCAACTGCATGACGCGCACGGACTGCCCGCTGGGGCATGGCGGCAACGTGAGCGCCGGCCTCGCGCGCCTTCAGGCCCTCATCACCAGGGCCACCAGCCACCCGCTGCTCAGCAACCTCGGGGATGGGCGGCCCGCAGACGGGGCCCTGTTGCTGAATGGCGTCGTTTCCGCGCTGTACAACAGGTCAGACTGGCCGACGCTGCGTTCTGCGCTCCAGGCCGCGTTTACCGGCGACGGGACCATCCTGGTCGAGCTCGGCGACCTGCTCTACCAGCGAGGCCCCGGCGGCACGTACACCAACCTGGCGGACGCGAACATGGCCGTGGACTGCCTGGATCGTCCGTGGCCACGGGGGCTTGCGGCCTGGGGTTCGGCCGCTGCCACCGCCGCGAAAGTGGCGCCCCAGTTCGGCCAGGCCATCATGTGGGGCAGCCTGCCGTGCGCCTACTGGCCGGTGCCATCACCGGCGCTGCCGGCCATCCGGGCCGCGGGCGCCCCGCCGATCCTCGTCATCGGCAACAAGCGGGATCCCGCCACGCCATACCGCTGGGCCGTGGCCCTCGCGGGCGACATGGCGTCCGGAGTGCTCCTAGGCTGGAACGGCGACGGCCACACCGCGTACATGATGGGCAGCTCGTGCGTGGACGGGATCGTCAACCAGTACCTGCTCAGCCTGGTGACGCCGCGCAGCGGCACCCTCTGCCCCTAGCCCGAGCCAGGCCCCACGACGCGCCGCCATGACCGCAGTGGATCACTGGCCATCTATGACCAGCGATCAACCGCGATCAAGGAAACAATGCCGGGTCCGAGGCGAGTAAGGGGCCGGTAGACTCTTGGCGCTGCCGTCGGCGGCAGCGCGCCGCCTTAGCTCAGTCGGTCAGAGCGACGCACTCGTAATGCGTAGGCCCCCGGTTCGATTCCGGGAGGCGGCTCCCAGGCCAGAGGCCCATTCCGATCATGGAAGGGGCCTCTGTGCTAGCGAGG
>DASWFT010000087.1:0-35835 GCA_036394075.1 Streptosporangiaceae bacterium | reverse complement strand
GTTCGCGAACGGCGTGAGGTTGGTCGCCGGGTTGATGGGGGCGTGCTGGTACACCGTCTTGATGCCAGCACCCTCCAGGATCGCCTGGGCGGTCTTCACGGGCGGGTCGGCGAACGGGTCGTCGACCATGGGATAGGCGGCTGTCTTCGGCCGCTGGCTGAGCGGCAGGGACTTCACCCAGTCGGCGAACGGCACCATCTGGTTCACGACCGGCGGGCTCACGCCGAACAGGTTGTTCTCCTTGAGCGCGAAGACCGAAGGCGCGCCGCCGGAGCCTTCTACGAACGCGTAGCCGAAGCGAGCCACAGCAGGCCCCGCGGCGTGCGTCAGCAGCGATGAGAACGGGCCGAGGACGAAGTTGACGTGGTCAGTGCCGATGAGCTGCGCGTAGTCCTTGGCGGCCCTATTCGGGTCGCTGTTGTCATTGAGGAACTTCAGCTGGACTGGGTGGCCGAGCAGGCCGCCAGCGGCGTTGACGTCGCTGGCCCACAGCTCGGCGCCCTTCTCGCAGGCGAGGCCGTCCGCGGAGAACTGGCCGGTCAGCGGGACCGAGATCCCGACCGTGACCGGGCTGCCGGCCGACGTGCCCGTGGCACCGCCGCCGCACGCGGCGATGACAAGCGCGGATGCCGCGGTGAAAACCATGAGCGCCAAGAACCTGGCGCGGGGGGGGCGCCTCATCTTGTTTCTCCTTTTCCCGTCATAGGAGTGCGCGGAGCGGACGGGCCGCTGTGGGCACGACGTGCCCGCCGGGCTCCGTCCGCCCCGCGCACCGCACTGGTCAGCTGCCCCAATTGGGCTTCGGGTTGACGAGCGACACCGAGCCGGCGGCCGTGGTCGGCAGCACCTGCACGAACTTGCCGCCACTCTGCCACTGGAAGATGAACTCCTGAGCCACGGTGTTCACGCCCACGCTGTTGAACTTCGCCGGCCCCTGCACGGTCTGCAGCGTGACGCCGCTGTGCAGGTACGAGATGATCTTGGCGTTGTCGACGCTCTTGGTGGCGGTGATCGCGGCGGCCGCGACCTCGCCGACCGAGTACGCCTCGGCCACGTCGGCGTTGATGTCGGACGGGGTGCCGCCGTACTTGGCGATGTAGGCGGCGACCATCGCCTGGTTCAGCGGGTTCTGGAGGGAGCCGTACCAGCCGTTGGGGACGAATGTCCCGGTGGCGTTGTTGGTTCCGACCACCTTGAGGAACGCCGCACCCTGGTCAGGCCCGGACGACGCGGCGAAGATCTTCGGGTTGTAGTGCTGCTGCTCGAACGCCTGCATGAACGCTGACACTGTCGGCACGTCCACGGAGCCGAGCACCACCATCTGCGCGCCGGTCGCGGCCACTGAGTCCGCGCCCGCCTTGTAGTCGGGATTCTCCGCCGGGTAGATCTTGGAGTAGACGGTCTTGACCCCGGCCTTCTGCAGGATGCCCTGCGCGGTCATGGTCATCGGGTCAGCGAACGGGTCGTTCACCATCGGGTAGGCGGCCGTCTTCGGCCGCTGGCTGGCCGGCAGCGAGGCGACCCAGTTGGCGAACGGCACCAGCTGGTTCTGCACGGCCGGGCTCACGGCGAAGATGTTGGGCAAACCGAGCGCGAAGACCGACGGGCCGCCGCCGGCACCCTCGATGAACGCGTAGCCGTAACGGGCCGCGACCTTCGCGGACGGGACCGTCAGCAGGGTGGAGAACGGCCCGACCACCAGGTTCACCTTCTGCTGGGCGATCAGCTTGGTGTAGTTGGTCGTGACCGTGGTCGGGTCGCTGGCGTCGTTGAGGAACACCATCTGCACCTTGCGGCCGCCATCCAGGCCGCCGTGGCTGTTGACGTAGTTCTGCCAGAGCAGGTAGCCGCGCTGGAATGCCTGGCCGTCAACGGAGTTGTCGCCCGTCAGCGAGAGCGAGGCTCCGATCATGATGGGTGACTTGTTGCTGCTGCCGGTAGTGCCGGTGCTACTGCTGCCGCTGCTGCTGCAGGCGGCGACGACCATCGCCGCCAAGGCGGTGACGGCCGTGAGAGACAAGAACCGGGTGCGGTGAGGTCTCATCCGGTTCCTCCTTCCAGTTCATGAATGGCCTGGTGAATAGCCAGCCGCTAGCGGCGCCCGGCAACGATCTTCGGGTCACTCGGCCACGGACTGGCCACGGATAGGGATGCTGCGCGCTCACGGTACTGCATTTGCCTCGTTCATGTCCGCCGTGTCGAGTCCGTCGGAGATATCGGCGTTTTCACTTTCCAGCTGCAACCCGGCGGACTGCGCTTCGAGTTCGAGAAGGGCGGCGAAGTCCTGCTCGCCGTACCCCCGGCCGACAAGGCTCTGCACGATCTGGTGGACCAGCGCGGCCACCGGGAGCGGCACTCCTCGCTCGCGCCCGGCGGCCAGCCCGAGATCGAAGTCCTTGCGCAGCAGCGCCGCGGTGAAGGTGGGGTGGAAATCGAGGTTCACGAAGGCGGGTGTCTTGTAACGGGTGAATGTCGAACCCAGCACGCTTTTATTAAGGCAGGCGAGAAGTGCCTCCCTGCTGATGCCACTTCGCTGCGCGAGGACGGTCACTTCGGCCAGGGATTGCGTGACCACGCCGAGAAAGAGGTTATGGCAAAGCTTTACCGTCCGGGCCAGCTCGCCTTCGCCCACATAGGTGGCGCCCGCACCGAGCAGATCCAGGTAGGGGTCGGCGGTGTCGAACGCGGCCCGCGGGCCCGAGATCGCCAGGGTCAGCCGGCCGACGCTGGCGACCTTGGGGTTGCCCATGACCGGCGCGGCCAGCAGCGCCGTGCCGTGCGGACTGAGCGCCTCGCGTACCTGCTGTGACACCTCGGTAGAGATGGTCGAGCAGTCGACGAGGATGGCCGGCGCCACGTTGCGTGACGTCAGCCCTTCGGGGCCGAGCACCGCGGCAATCAGGTCCTCAGGAGTACCGACCGTGACGAATACGATGTCCAGGTCGGCCAGGTCGGCCGCGGAACTGACGACCTTTGCGCCGAGGGCAGCGAGGGGCTCCGCCTTGGCCCTGGTGCGGTTGTAGACCGTGACATCGCAGCCGGCCGCGAGGAGCCGGCTGGCGAGCGCGAAGCCCATCCGGCCGGTCCCGAGCCACCCCAGCCTGTGCTGGTAGCCCTGCGATGCCATCGCCACCCCCGGTTTCGCCCACCCGGCTGTGCTGGCCGGGCGAGCACGAGAATTGCTCGTAACAATCGTTTGCAGGAGCAGCCTCGCGCACCAGCCCGCCCTTGTCAACGGCATCGCGGAATTGCGCAAATCACCAGGCGATCTCCTGCGCCGTCAGGGCAGCGGTGGCTGGCGCAGCGCCCCGAGCTTCGCTGTGGGCCGCGCCGGCGGGCCATACGCTGCGGTCGAGCCGCGTACCACGAGTTCCGGGGCCAGGAAGAGGATCTTGACGGGCCCTGTGTGCCCGGCGATGCGTTCCAGCAGCAACTGCGCTGCTTCCTTGCCTACCTGGTAGTGCGGGAACCGGATGGTGGTCAGCGGCGGCCGCAGCCGGTCGATGAACGGCATGTCGTTGAAGCCGACCACAGACAGGTCCTCGGGGCAGCTCAACCCGGCCTCGTCCAGCGCGGCGTAGCAGCCCAGCGCCAGCATGTCGTTGGCGGCCACCACCGCGGTGCAGCCGCCGCCCGCCAGCGCGTGGCCGCGTTCGAGCAGGACACGGGCGCAGCGGAGGCCCTCCTCGACCGAGAACGCCCGGGCGGCTATGACGAGCTCCGCATCGGGCTGCAAGCCGTTGGCCTCCATCGCGGCGACGAACCCGCGGTAGCGGGCCAGCCCGGTCGACACCTCCTGCGGCCCGGCGATGTGCGCGATGCGCTGGTGGCCCAGCCCGGCCAGGTGGGCGACGGCCAGATGGACGCCCCGCTCGTTGTCGACCGAGACCGACGGCAGGCTGTAGTCATGCGCGAGCCGGTTCATCAATACCACGGGCAGTTCCGCCCGGGCCGACTCGGCCAGCAGGGGGTCATTGAGGTGGGCGGTGGCGAGCACGAGCCCGTCCACATGCCGTGCCCGCATCTGCTCGAAGATCATCCGCTCCCGCTCGGTGTCACCGTCGGTGTTGCCGAGCAGCGCGACGTAGCCGGCGGCGGCAAGCCGGTCCTCGATGCCGCGCACGATCGGCGGGAACAGGGGGTTGTTCAGGTCGGGAATGAGCACCCCGATGGTATTCGAGCGCCGCGTCCGCAGGCTCCGCGCTACCGGGTTCGGGCGGTAGCCGAGGAACTCCGCGGCCTGCAGCACCCGGCGGGCGGTGTCCTCGCGGACGAGGAGCCGCGTCTCCGGGTTGAGGGCGCGTGACGCCGTGGCGGGATGCACGCCGGCCCGGGCCGCGACATCCCTGAGCGTCACCGGCGTCTCGGGCATTGGCAGTCACGCTCCGCTCTGCAACCGTCCGGCAACCTCGCCCCAGCGGACTCGCGCCAGCGGATTCATCATGCATGCTATCGCCGTATCGCATCTCGGGCGATCAGCCCCGCGAGCCGAAGGGGAGCGGTGTTGCCTGGACTGAGGAGCGAGGAACGAGCGACGAGGGAAGGCAGCGCCCTAGAGCGCCCCGGCGGCGCAAGCAAGCAGAGCGCCCCGGAGGCGAGCGGGGGATACAGCAGCGGCGGTCCGGTCGCGCGCGGTACTTCATTGGGGCTCTTGCCCCGTGTGACCATGGAGGCATGCGGATCGGCAGCACGATACCGACCAACCTCTTCGTTGGCACGCCCCGGCGCCCCCTCCAGATCGTCCGCGTCACGCTGGTCAATGACCCGCCTGGCGTGTCGGGGCCGATCATTGTCCGCGTCGAAGGGGCGGGAGTTGCCACGCCCATTCCGTTCGGTATCTCTGGTGTTGTTCCTGGAGCGCAAGCCGAGGCGGAGGTGCCGGTCTCGATCGCGGCGCCCCATGTCCCGGGGAGCCGGCTGCCGGTGACAGTGATCGCCGAGACGGCGACGCGGCGGTGCGAGGCTGAGGCTGAGATCACGGTCGCCGAGCCGGGCTGGACGATGTGGATGGTCAGCCATTTCCACTACGACCCGGTGTGGTGGAACACCCAGGGGCAGTTCACCGAGGCTCGGCTGCTCCTGCCGGGCGAAGACGGCGAGTTGCC
The DNA here is from genome assembly GCA_036394075.1 of Streptosporangiaceae bacterium. Classification (GTDB taxonomy): domain Bacteria; phylum Actinomycetota; class Actinomycetes; order Streptosporangiales; family Streptosporangiaceae; genus JAWWPY01. The sequence goes on along the minus strand of DASWFT010000087.1, from coordinate 30,730 downwards.
CGAGGTGCGCACGGCGTTCGAGTTGGTGCGGCTGCATCTGGACGCGGCGCGGCGTGACCCGGACTACAAGTTCGTGCTCGCCGAGATCGACTACCTGAAGCCGTACCTCGACGCGCACCCGGAGGACCGGGCGGACCTGTTTCGGCTGGTCGCCGAGGGCCGCATCGAGATCGTCGGCGGCAGCTACAACGAGCCGAACACCAACCTGACCGCCGCGGAATCGACCATCAGGAACGCGGTCCACGGCCTGGGCTACCAGCGCGACGTGATCGGGGGTGACATTCGGGCCACCTGGATGCTCGACGCGTTCGGGCATGACCCCGGCTATCCCGGGCTGATGGCGGCGGCTGGGCTGACCGAGTCCGCCTGGGCCCGGGGCCCTTTCCATCAGTGGGGCCCGCTGCGGACCGTCGGTGACAACCAGCGCATGCAGTTTCCCAGCGAGTTCGAGTGGGTCTCCCCGGACGGCGGCGGGCTGCTCACCAGCTATATGCCGAACCACTACGGGGCGGGCTGGGCGATGCACCATGCGGCCGACCTGGCCGGGGCGGAGGCGGAGGCGCTGGCCCAGTTCGAGTTGCTTGCGCCGGTGGCGGCCACCCGCAACGTCCTGCTCCCGGTCGGCGCCGACCACGTTATCCCGTGCCGCTGGGCGACGGCGATCCACCGGGACTGGAACGCCCGTTACGTCTGGCCGAGGTTCGTGACCGCGCTGCCGCGTGAGTTCTTCTCCGCCGTGCGCGCCGACGCCGCGCGGCGGGACATCTGGCTGACCCCGCAGACCAGGGACATGAACCCGGTCTACCCGGGCAAGGACGTCTCCTACATCGACACCAAGCAGGCGCAGCGCGCCGCCGAGACGGCGGTGCTCGACGGCGAGCGGCTGGCCACGCTGGCGTGGCTGGCGGGCGCGCCCTACCCGGCTGAGTCGCTCGACAAGGCCTGGCGGCAACTGATCTTCGGCGCGCACCACGACGCGATTACCGGTACCGAGTCCGATCAGGTCTACCTTGACCTGCTCGGCGGGTGGCGGGAGGCCTACGAGCGTGGCGACCGTGCGCGCATAGACGCCGCCGCGCACCTGGCCCGGCTGGCGGACACCCGGCCGGCCCAGCCCTCCGATAAGCCGCTGCGCGCTGTGGCCGTGTTCAACACCCTCTCCTGGCCCAGGTCCGGAATGGCCACCATCACGCTGGCGTTCGGCGCGCCTGGCCCTGCCTGGCTGGCCTTGCGTGACCAGTCCGGGAGCGACGTGGCGTTCCTGGCCGACGGGGTCCGCCGGCACCTCGACGGCACGCTGGCCGAGGTCAGCCTCACCTTCCGGGCGGCCGACGTGCGGGCCCTTGGGTACCAGACGTACTGGGTGACCGGGTCCGCGAGGCCCGCTGACGCGGCCGCGGCCTGGCAGGCACAGCCTGGCGCCGTGATCCAGAACGAGACGTTCCTGGTCGAGGCCGACGCCGTGCGGGGGGGCACGCTCAGCCGGATCACCGACAAGCGCTCGGGCACGGAACTCCTCCGTGGCCCGGGTAACGAGCTCATGCTCCAAGAGGAGTACGACTACCACCCCCGATGGGGCGAGGGGCCGTGGCTCCTGTCCCCCAAAGGCCCTGGCACGGGCTCGGCCGGCACCAGCGCCAAGGTCACCGCGCAGCGCTGCCCGCTCGGCAGCAGGCTGGTCGCCGAGTTCAGCCTCGGCGATATGCGCATCACCCAGGAGACGCTGCTCTGGGACGGGGCGGACCGGATCGCGTTCCGCACCCACGTGGATGGCTCGATCGGCGCGGACCGGCTGCTGCGGGCGCGGTTCCCGGCCCGCGTGCCCGGCGGGCTGCCCGTGTACCAGGGCGCCACGGCGGTGATCGGCCGTCCGTTCGGTACGGCCGACGCTGATGCCGCCGAGCACGCCTTCACCCTGGACAACCCGGCGCACGAGTGGTTCGCCCTGGGCTCAACCGCGCGGGTGGACCTGACCTCACCAGCTGGCGGCCGCCGCAGCTGCGCTATCGGGGTGGCCGAGGTGATCCTCCCCGCGCCAGCGAACCCGGGCGGGGCGCCGGCGCCCGGCAGCGCTCACCCCCCGTTGCTACCTAACGACCTGCGAAGGGCCGTCCGTCACCTCGTCGTGTCGCTCGCCGGCCGCGGCGTGACGGCCACCTGCTCGCAGGCGGACGGCCCCCGGTATGGCGCGGTCGATCTAGATTCCAACCTGCCCGATGTCCGGATCGCGCTGGGCGGTCCGGAGCACAACCCGTGGACCGCACGGCTGCTCGCTGAGGCGGGCCCCGAGTTCGCCGCCGCTCTGGGCTCAGCGGGCGCCGCGGGCGGCGCGCGGGTGTGGGTACCAGCGGCGCGCCCCCGTGACCTGGTGTTCGTTCCAGGAGCGGACGTCCGCGGCCTCCGCGACCTGCCCGTCGTCATCGTGGCCGCCGGTGACCTCGCAGCGGCGGTCACAGCGGTCGCCGAGGACCTGGCCCATTCGGTGATCGAGGCGGCGGCGCCTGGTCCTGCCGACCCGGAGCCCGCGCTGGCCGGCTATTCGGTCGCGCTGCTCAACCGGGGCACCCCGGGCAGCCTGGTCAGCCCGGACGGCGCCATGCACATCGCACTGATGCGCTCGTGCAGCGGCTGGCCGTCGGGGGTGTGGATCGACGGCGACAAGCGGACCGTGCCGGATGGGAGCAGCTTCGCCTTGCAGCACTGGAGCCACACCTTCGAGTACGCCCTCGCGGCCGGGCCTGGCGACTGGCGTACGGCCAGCTTTCCTGCGGCGGGCCAGGAGTACAACCATGACTTGCTAGCCTGCGAAACCGACCTGCACGCCGGCCCGGCGGGCGCAGCCTCCAGCCTCTGCTCGGTGCGGGCCTCAGATACGGTGCGGGCCTCAGATTCAGTGCTGGCCTCAGATGCGGTGCGGGCCTCAGACGCGGCGGGGCCGCCGGCGATGCTGGCCGCGCTGAAACCCCGCAGGAATCCGCTCGCCTCCGGCCGCCCCGGGGAACCGCGCCGGGAAGACGGGGTCACCGTCCGGCTGCGCGATGCGGTCGGCGCCGCCGGCGGCGGGCCCGCGCGCGTGGAGGTGCGCCTGGTCGGCGGCATCAGCGCGGCGGTCGTCACCGACCTGCTGGAGGACGCCGAGGGTGTGGCACTGCCGGTCGAGGGAGGCGCGGTGATCGCGGAGGTGCCCCCGGCCGGGACCCTTACGCTCGCGCTCACGCTGCCGGCCAGCCCAGTCACGGCCAGCCCAGTGCCGGCCAGCCCAGTGCCGCCCAGCCCAGTCACGGCCAGCGCAGCGCCCGCCAGCCCGGTGCCCACCAGCCCGGAGCCGGCCCAGCCCATGTTCGCCCGGTACTGGCTGCATGGCAAGGGTCCGGCGCCCGCCGGGAACGTGCCGGTCGCCGTGCACCTCTCCCCGGCGCGTGTCGCCCTGCTCGGTTCTGCGGCGCTCGGTTCTGCGGCCGGGCGGGTTGACTCCGGGTTGCCGGACGGGGCGCAGGTACGGCTCACCGTTGCTGGCAGCCCGGTGCCCGCCTCCGGGGTGGCTGAACTCGACGTGCCGGATGGGCTCGCGGTTCACCCGGCGGGACCCTTCCCCTACCGGCTGCCCGCGCGCGGCCACGCCCTCTGGGACCTCACCGTGCGCGGGCTGCCTGGCGCGTCGGCCGGGCACTACTTCCTCGCAGCACGGATCCATGACGACCTCGGCCAGATCCTTGAGGATGTCACGACGGTGACGCTGGGTCAGCCGCCCTCGCCAGCGCTCGATCTGCCCATCGAGGAGCTGCTCCCCCTCCTGGAGGCCGATCTGGGGGCCATCGTGGCCGAGATCGACGCTGGGCTCCTGACCCGGGCGCTGTCCCTGCCCCCAGGCGGCCAGGGCGAGTTGGCCGTGCGGGTCGGCAACCGGGCGGCATCCCCCATCCGCGGCGAAGCTCAGCTACTGTCCCCGTTCGGCAGCTGGGGCGCGGTACGCCCGTGGACGCGCGGTTTCGCAGTGTCGCCTGGCCGAGACATCACTCTCCGTTATCATGTCACGGTGCCAGCAGATACCCGGCTGGGGACGCAGTGGTGGATTCTGCTCAAGCTGATGTATTTCGGTCGGCTCTGCTACACGGACTGTGTGCCCGTTTCGATCGTGTAATGAGAGAATCGAGCGACGCGAACGCCAAACACCACGACGAAGCAGACGATCCCGAGAGGCCATGACATCCGCAGTTCCAATCGCCTCCGGCAACCTCCCGGCGGAGCCCAATAGCTTCGTCGGCAGGGAGCGTGACCTCACCGAGCTTGCCCTCATGCTCGGCGAGGTCCGTGCGCTGACGCTGTGCGGTCCTGGCGGCATTGGCAAGACCCGACTGGCCCTGCGGCTCGCGTGCGAGCTTGTGCCGGATTATCCGGACGGCGCCTGGCTGGTCGAACTGGCCGATACGGCTGACCCCGGCCTGGTCACCCGGCGGGTGGCGGCCACGCTCGGCGTCCGTGAGGAACCCGACCTGCCGCTGGCGGAGACCCTCACGGAGGCGCTACGGGCGCGGCAGCTGCTGCTCATCCTGGACACCTGCGAACATGTGGTGGGCGCCTGCGCGGAACTCGTGCAGCGGCTGCTGGCAGGCTGCGCGGGGCTGCGGGTGATCTCGACCAGCCGGGAGCCGTTGCGGGTGCGTGGCGAGACCGTGTGGCGGGTTCCGCCGCTGGCCCTGCCGGGCAGCCTGGATGGTCCCCCCTGGGCCCGGCACGAGGCGCTGCGGTTGTTCGCGGAGCGGGCGTCGGCGGCCAGGTCCGGGTTCGCGCTCGCCGCGGACAACGCCGAGGCGGTGGCCCGGCTCTGCCGGACACTGGACGGCATGCCGCTAGCGATCGAGCTGGCCGCCGCCCGGATCCGGGCGCTGTCTGTGGAGCAGATCGCCGACCGGCTCGGCGACCGGTTCCAGCTGCTCGCCTCGGGTGACCGCACCGCCCCGCCCCGGCAGCAGACACTCCGGGCGGCGGTGGACTGGAGTTACGAGCTGCTCACCCCGCCCGAGCAGATCCTGCTCCGGCGGCTGTCGGTGTTCGCGGGCTGGACCCTGGAGATGGCCGAGGGAGTCTGCGCGGACGAGCAGATCCCGGCTGGGCTGGTGTTCGATCTCATGGCGAACTTGATCGACAAGTCGCTCGTCACCTTCGAGCTCGAGGCCTCCGGGGACTCGCGTTACCGGCTGCTCGACACCATCAAGGAGTACGCGAGCAGTAGGCTCGCCGCCTCAGGGGAGGAAGCCACGCTGCGCGCGCGGCACCGTGACTTCCTGCTCCGCCAAGCGGAGGCCGTGGTGGCGAAGGCGTTCGTCCGCGGCGATCCGCCGTGGCCCGAGCGGGTGGCCCTGTACCAGCGGATCGCGGTGGAACGCCCGAACTACCGGCTGGCGCTGTCGGCGTCGCTGGAGCGGGGGGACGCCGAGGAAGGGCTGCGGATCTGCTCGGCGATGCGCAACCCGTGGGTCACCTACGGGGATGTATCAGAGGGCACCGAGTGGTTCGACCTTTTTCTGGCCCTGCCCGGAGAGGTGCCGGACGCGGTCCGCGGCCGGGCCCTGGTGCACCGTGGTGACCTGGCTTTCGAGCAGGAGGACTACCCGGCGGCCGGCCAGTGCGCGCAGGCCGCCCTTGACCTGTTCCGCAGATCAGGTGACCTGGACCAGGCTGGGGCGCTGCGGCTGCTCGCGCTCGTCAGCCTGCGCGCGGGCCGTCATGACGAGGCACTGGCCACGGTCGAGGACGCGATCGCCTCCTCGCGGGCGGCTGGGAACGTATGGGAGGAGGGCCTGGCGCTCAGCATCAAGGCGGCGGTGCACGCCCGTCAGGGCGGCCTGCGTGAAGCGCAGCGGACCTTGGAGGCCGCCCTCGACGTGCTGAGGGATAACAACGGCTGGGGCGTGGCCCAGGTGCTGTACGGGCTCGGCGGGCTGGCGCGGGCCCGCGGGGACCACCCGGCGGCGCTGCCCTACTTCGGCCAGGCGCTCACCCTGTACCGGGAGATCGACGCCCGGCCGGAGATCGCCCGGTGCCTGGCGGGCATCGGCTGGGTGGCGCTCGCCCAGGGCGACCTCGACCTGAGCGTGGCCAGGCTCACCGAGAGCCTGCAGCTCAGCTTCGCCACCGGGCAGCGGCTCGCCGTGGCCCGGGGCCTGGAGGCCTTCGCGGCCCTCGCGGCCAGGGCGGACGACCTGGCTCGGGCCGTGCGGCTGGCTGGGGCCGCCCTGGAGTTGCGCGCGGCCGTCGCCAAGGTTCCCGCCGCCGGGGCCGGCGCGCGCCTTGAGGACCTGCTGGAACCCGCCCGCCGCCGACTCGGCGAGGGAGCCACCGCCGGGCTGCTCGCTGAGGGCCGCGCCATGACCGCGGACCAGGCCATCAGGTACGCGATGAGCGCCGACCGCGCCGACCAGCCTGCGCCCGGCGCCGACCTGCGCCCGACCCTGCCCGCGAGCAACGGCAGTCCCGGTGCCAGCGCCCCGTCCGCGCTGACCCCGCGGGAATGGGAGATCGCGGCGATGATCGCCCGCGGCCTGACCAACCAGCAGATCGCTGACGAACTGGTTATCAGCCGGGCAACGGTGGCCCGGCATGTGGCAAACATCCTGACCAAGCTCGGGTTCAGCTCGCGTGCGCAGGTCGCCGCCTGGATGGCCGGGCGCGACCCTGGCCCCTCGGGCTGACCGGCCTGGCGGCTACACACCGGCCTGGCGGCTACACCGGCCTGGCGGCTACACACCGGCCTGGCGGCTACACACCGGCCTGGCGGCTACACATCTACCTGGCGGCTACACATCCCCGCGCCACGGATACACATCGCAATGCATATATCGGCGGATGTGCGCGCCGCGGTGTGAGCCCTATCGTCGGGCGCATAGTTCCCGTGTTGGTCGCGCGTGTTGCGGGGGCCGCGCGCGACCTGCAGGGAACTGCTGGATATGGAGCCACGGCTCCTCCGGCCATCAGGAGGGGGATGGCCGGGGGAGCCATGGTAGAGAGGAGGGCAGGTGATGACGATCATGGACTCGCCAGCTTCTCACGCGACTATCACGCAGCGGCTGATAGACCTGGCCCCAGCGCGCGGCGACAAACCCGCCCTGGTCGGCGGTGCGGCGCTGAGCCCGGGCCAGCGGCTCAGCTACGCGGAGTTCGCGCGGATGGTGCAGGCAGCGGCGGCCGGGCTGGCCTGGCGCGGGGTGCGGTCCGGGGATGCTGTGGGCGTATGTGTGCCGGACGCGCCGAGTTACGCCCTGGCCGTGCACGCAATCCGCGCGGTCGGGGGGGTGCCCTCGCCGATCTGCCGCACGGCCACGGTGGCGAGGATGGGAGCCCAGCTCACAGACTGCTGCGCGCGGATGCTCATCACCGGGCCCCCTCTGGTGCCGGCCGCGCTGGCCGCGGTGGAGTGCTCCTGGGTACGGCAGGTCATCTCGTTCGGTGATGAGCCGGGGACGGTTCCGTTTAGCTCGTTGCTTTCCCGGGGTTCGCAGCAGCCGATCCGGTGCGGTGCCAGGGACCTGGCCCTGCTGCCTTATAAGAGCGAGCCGGACGGTGGCCTTCGCCCGGTGCCGCTGACCCACGAGGACATCGCCGAGGAACTCCGGGTGCTGGCGGCCGCGGCGCCGATGAGCGGCCAGGACGTGGTGATCGCGGCCCCGCCAGCCGGCGAGGGGCAGGGCTACAGCGCGCTCGTCGACCTGGCGCTACTCGAAGGCGCCACGATCGTGGCGACCTCCGGTCCGGATGTCGCGGACGCCGCCGGTATCGCGGACGCCGCCCGGCTGCACGGCGGAACGGCCGCGATCGTGCACCCGGGCACCCCGGTCCCCCAGGGCGTGTCACTGCGCATGGTCACAGCGCCGCGTTAGGCGCCGTGTTTCGCGCGGCGAAGTGACCTGCTCGCGTCAGACGACGGTTCCTGAGAGAGTTCGAACAGGGTTATCGTCCAGCGTGTTCTCGTCGCGGCAACCGTGGCGGAGACGAAGGATTTCGACACCTCAGTCCCGAATGTCGCGCCTATCGTTCAGCGGACGGATCATGATGCCGAGCAGCCGCTCCGCCGGAACGCAGCCGATCACCCGGGAGTCATGGCTCCACGCGGCGTTGTCGCCGAGCACCACGAACATTCCCCGCGGCACCACCGCGTCATCGGGGTCCGAGCCTGGCGGCGGAACATCAGCTGGCCTGCGGTCGCCCGGGAGAGCGGCGACCCGTTTGATCAGCCACTCCCGTTGCCCAGGCGGCCAGCTCGGCGGCGCGCCGGCCCAGCCGCCGCCCGGCCGCGGCCTCTCCACGACGACGACCAGCCCGGATCGCAGCTCGCTCATCCTGGCCCGGCGGACCAGCACCCGGTCCCCCGAGGACAGGGCGGGCTGCATGCTGGGACCGGCGACCTCGACGACGGCCAGCCGGCGCCGCACCAGGAAGACGCCGAACGCGGTCACGGCCAGGCCGGCCGTCACGCTCAGACATGCGGCGGCGCTCAGCATTACCGTGCCGCCGTGCCGAACAGCGCGGTCAGGTCGTCGAGGCGGGTGAGCAGCAGGGCGGACACGCCTCCGGCCGCGGCGGCCAGCGCCGCCGCTGCCGGGCCTGGCTGCCAGCGCTCGATCTCGGCGCCGGCCGCCCCGGCCGCGAGGACGGCGAGCAGGCACGCGTTGCGCGTCAGGTGCACGCCGCTGAGCGGAGCGCGGCCGCCCGAGCCGAAGCACGCGCACGGCGCGGCCACGCCGCGGCGCACGGCCACCGCCACTCCGGCGGTCAGCACAGCGGTCAGTGCCGCCGCGGCGGCCAGGGCAGCAACGGTCAGGGCGGGCCCGGCCAGCCCTCCCTGGCGCGACAAGAAGGTCATAGTCAGCGCCGTCGCGCACAGGCCAGCCACCGCCACCTCGGCGCCGGCCAGCGCGGCGGCCACCGGCCCGGTCAGCGGGCGGCTGACCAGTGCCGTGGCGGCGAGCCCGGCGCGGAAGGCACGGTAGGCCTGCCCGCTCCGCAGCTTCGTGGTGGCGGACATCCCGTAGGTCACGACGGCCGTCATCAATGCCGCTATCACCAGCTCAGCCATCGGCGGCCGCCATGGTCGCGGGCACCGCCGAGTACCCCTGCGCTTGCATGGTGAACAGCCGGGCGTACAGGCCCTGCCGTGCCATCAACGTGTCGTGATCGCCCTGCTCACGGACGGCGCCGTCGGAAAGCACCAGGATGTGGCCGGCGTCGCGGACGGCGTTCAGCCGGTGCGAGATCAGCACGCTGGCCCGGCCCGTGCGCGTCGCGGCCAGCGTCGTGTGGATCCAGCGCTCCGCTTCCGGGTCCAGCCCGGAGCTCGGCTCGTCGAGGATCATCAGGTCCCTGCCGCCGCGCAGGAACGCGCGGGCAAGTGCTACCCGCTGCTGCTGCCCGCCGGACAGCAGCACGCCAGTGCGCGGGTCCTCCGTGTCGGAGAGATCGAAGTAGTTCCGGGTCAGCAGCGTCTGGTAGCCCCAGGGCAGCGCGGCGAGCGTCGCGTCGATGCCAGCCTGTTCCGCCGCGGCGACGAGGGCGGCCGGCTGGTCAGCAAGCCCGAGGTCGCCAACCGCGATGTTCTCCGCCGCGCTGAGCTCGTAGGTCATGTAATCCTGGAACACCGCGCTGATCCGGTCCCGGAGCGCGTCGACGTCCAGGTCCCGCAGATCAACGCCGTCCCAGCGGATGCTGCCACGATCCGGGTCATAGAACCGGCAGAGCAGCTTGACCAGCGTGCTCTTGCCGGAGCCGTTCTTGCCGACGAGTGCCACGGCCTGGCCGTGCGGGATGAAACAGCTCAGCCCGCGCAGCACCCATGGCTCGCCGGGGCCGTACCGGAACCAGACGTCGTCGAGTTCGATTCCGTACCGGAGCGGACCGGGCCGGACCGGCGCCGCGGGCACCGGCAGGTCGGGTTCGGAGGCCAGCACTTCCTGGTACCCCTGGAACATCAGCAGTGCCTGGTACGTCATGGCCGCGCTGGTGATCAGCGCTTCGACCGCCTGCGCCACCGACCCGAGCGCCACCACGAAGACCGACACGTCACCGACGGTCAGCCGTCCCGCGGCGGCCTGCCATGTCGCCCACAGCAGGCCGGCCGCCGCGACCAGCGCGCTGATGCCCGCCAGGGAGGCCTCGCTCGCCAGCACCCGCCGGTCTACCTGCTGGCTGGCTCGCTGCGTATCGGCCAGCTCGCCAAGCAGCCTGGCGCGAAAGAACCCGCCGAGGCTGAGCAGCCTGATCTCCTTGGCCGCGGCCAGGCTGGTGAGCAGGCTGGCGTAGAAGTACTGGCGCCGCTGGCTGTGGCTGATGCCCTTGAACAGGGCCGTTTGCCGCCGGGCCATGCCGCGCTGCAGGTAGACGGCCGGCACCGCCGCGATAAGGACCACCGCCGCCATCGGCGGGCTGAGCACCGCCAGCGTGCCAAGGAATCCGCCCAGCGTGATAACGGCGCGAATGGCGCCGATGCCGCCGATCGTCACCTGCCCGGGTGCGGTCGCCCCGACCTGCCCGGCTACCCGCAGCCGGTCCTGGAAAGCCGGATCCTCAAGGCTGTGCAGACCTCGGATCTCGGTCACCGACGCGAACAGCTCGGCGGTACCGGTCCGGGTGATCGCCCTGGTCAGCTGAGCCTGCGCGTAGCGCTCGGCGCTGGGCAGCAACGCGGCGACAGCGCCGACCACGCCCAGCAGGAGCGCCAGCTCAACCACGTGCCGCGGGTGGCCGACGGCCAGCTCGTCCAGGATCGCCCGGAGCAGCCAGGCCGTCGCCACCGGGGCAAGACCGGCGAGCAGGGCCGCCGCCGCCTGGACCGCGACCTGGGCCCGCCCGGCATGCCAGCAGCGCACACCGGCGCTGAGCAGCGTCCGCGCCAGCGTGCCGCCACGCGGCGACGGCAGGTCCAGTGGCGTTCCGCGACGCCGGCGGCTCACCGCCGCTGGGTGGCGATGAGTGCCGGCAACGCCGTCGGTTCGTGGCTGAAGGCGCTGACCGACCCAGCCCCGTCCAGCACGCAGAACGTCGGGAAGCCGCGGACCTTGAAGGCGGCGGCGATCTCGCCGTCGAGCGGCTCGACGCATACCGGTGCCACCTCGGCGAGGTTCTCCTGGTAGCTGACGGGCTCCGGCTGGGAACTGGCGATCACGGCGAGCACCGCGTCACGCGATATCTGATTCGCGCGCAGGTAGTCGATGAACGCCGGCACGCGCTCCGGGCAGGCCGAGCACCCCGCGGAGAAGAACGCGACAACCCGCAATCCGGCCGGCCCGCTCAGCCGCTCTCCGCTGATGCTGAGCGCGGTAAATGGCTCCGGGATCTCACCGTCGGCCAGGCCGGTTACCGGAGCGTCTTGACCACGGAGGCCGGCGAGCTGCTCGGTGTGCTCGCGTAGCCTGCGGATAACGCCGAAGGTCAGCAGCAGATCGGCCAGGCATAGCAGGCCGACGACCACGATCGCCGCGCCGAGGATAGCCATGATGACACCTTTCTGTCGTGCATCTCATTGCCAGCCGGGCACCGAGTGCTGCGGCCTGGCGCTGGTCCAGGCCACAGCGACGGTTATCCGGATTGCTCACCCGCAGGCCACGGCCCTGTAGCAGGCACCACAGATAATTTCGCAGTAACAGTTGATGACGCAGTTCGCCTTCCAGATGTAGTGGTCGGTGCAGTAGCCGCTGTAGCAGTACTCGGTGACGTGCTTGCCCGAGCTAAGGCAACAAGCACCGGCGGTGAGTTTCGGCGCGACCAGGTTGAGCATCCGGTCGGCGACCTTCTCGATCAACGCCACGTCTTTCACGTCCTTTCCGTCCTGTGGCTGGCGCGGCTAGCGCGCTTAGGTCTTGTCAGAATGACGTGCGCAGCTAACATCGCTGTAGCGTTGCTGTAGCACCCCAGCGTGAGGCAAGGGTATGGAGTTCTTCCTGCTCGGTTCGTTACTGGTTTGCCCAGCTGCGCGATCTGAGGTGCGAGTGCCGGCCGGTAAGCAGCGGGTCCTGCTCGCCGTGCTGCTACTCCACTCGAACCACGTGGTGTCCGCCGATGTCCTGGTGGAGGCGCTGTGGGGGACTGAGCCGCCGCCTTCGGCCCGTGCCGCCATGCGCAACTACGTCAAGCGGCTGCGCAATGTCCTCGACGATCCCGGCCACGACCTGATCAGGTCGGTGCCGGGCGGGTACCTGATCCGGGTGCGCGCGGGTGACCTGGACGTGACCCGGTTTGAGGAGCTGGAGCGCACCGGGCAGGAGGCGGCCGCGGCCGGCGACTGGGATCATGCCGCGGACCTGCTGCGCGCTGCCCTGTCGTTGTGGCGTGGTGAGGCACTCGAGGATGCGCGATCCGAATGGCTGGCCGTCCGGGAGCTGCCGCGCCTGGCCGAACTGCGGCTGCGGGCGCTGGAAACGCGTATCGATCTGGACCTGCGCCTCGGTCGCTGTGCTGAGGCGATCGCTGAGCTGTGGCGGCTCACCAACGTTCATCCGCTCCGGGAACGGCTATACCGGCTGCTGATGCTGGCCTTGTGCCAGGACGGACGGTACGCCGAGGCGCTGGCCGTCTACCAGTCCGCGCGACGGGTGCTGATCACCGAGCTGGGCACCGAGCCTGGCCCGGATCTGCGCCGTCTGCATCAGCGGATCCTCACCTCGGACCCGGCGCTGGCCGGACCGGGCCCGCGCCACGCGGCCCTGGCCTCGGTCATGTTGTCCGAGGCGCGCGGCGGCTTACTGCCGCCACGGCAGCTTCCGCCTGCGGCGCGCCATTTCTCTGGCCGGTCCGCCGAACTGGTGGCGCTGCGACGAATTACGGACGAGCCGGCCGGCGCCGGCCGGCCGGCGATCATCGCGGTCACCGGCGCGGCCGGCGTCGGCAAGACCGCTCTCGCGCTGCGGTGGGCGCATGAGGTCGCGTTCCGCTTCCCTGACGGGCAGCTGCACGCGGATCTGCGTGGCTATGATCCGGGCTCGCCGGTGCCGCCTGCCGAGGTACTGGCCAGGTTCCTGCGCTCGCTCGGCGTTCCAGGCGCCGAGATTCCCGCCGACCAGACCGAGCGCGCGGCCCGTTTCCGCAGCCTGCTCACCGGACAGCGGGTGCTGGTGGTGCTCGACAACGCCAGGTCCGCTGAGCACGTCAGGCCACTGCTGCCCGCGACACCGGGCTGTGCCGTAGTCGTGACCAGCCGCGACTCGCTCGCCGGGCTAGTGGTACGCGACGGCGCGCAACGACTGGACCTGGACCTGCTGCCGCTCACCGACGCGGTGCACCTGCTCCGGTCGCTGATCGGCGGCCGGGTCGACGCGGATCCGGCCGCGGCGCAGACGCTGGCGGTGGAGTGTGCCCGGTTGCCTCTCGCCCTGTGCGCGGCGGCTGAGCTCGCCGCGGCCCGCCCGGCCGCACCGCTTGCTGAGCTGGTGCGGCAACTGGGCGACCGTCACCAGCGACTTGACCTGCTCGACGGCGGAGGGGATCCGCGAACCGCTTTACGCGCGGTGTTCTCATGGTCGTATCAGCACCTTGACGGCGACTCCGCGCGTGCGCTCCGCCTGCTCGGGCTGCACCCGGGCATCGATATCGAACCCTACGCCGGTGCCGCGCTGATGGGCACGACCGTGGCTCAGGCGCGCAGGCTGCTGACCGCGCTGGCCCGCGCGCACCTGATCCGGCCCGTCGGTCCGGCACGTTATGCGATGCACGATCTGCTGCGCGTGTACGCGGCCGAGCTCGCCGTCGGCTGTGACAGCGACCGCCAGGAGGCACTGCGGCGTCTGCTCGACCACTACGTCCATATCGCTTCGGCGGCGATGGAGATCGCGTCCCAGGCCGGATTGTCCCGGATGTCTGGTGAGCCCGCGCCGGCTGGCCCGATGCCGCCGGTCACCGATCCCTGGGCGGCGCGTGCGTGGCTGGACGAGCAGCGAGCGACGCTGGCCAGGATCGCCGCGTTCGCCGCCACCCATGGCTGGACGGCCCAGGCCGGCCGGCTAGCCGCCGTGATGCGCTACGCCGTGCCCGCGCGGATGACGGAATAGGCGAGTAGGTGGGCGCGCGCCACGCCCGCGCTCACAGGTCGGGCGGGCGGTTCTCGTAGGGGGTGCTGAGCACGATCGTGGTCCGGGTCGAGACACCGGCCGAGGCGCGGATTTCCTGCAGCAGGTCCTCAAGGTCCGTCGGTGAGGCAACGCGGACTTTGAGGATGTAGTTCTCCTCCCCCGCCACGCTATGGCACGCCTCGATGGCGGCCAGGTGGGCCAGTCGCTGCGGCGCGTCGTCCGGCGCGGCCGGGTCGAACGGCTTGATCGAGACAAAAGCGGTGAGCGGCAGGCCGGCGTCGGCTGGATCGATCACGGCCGCGTACCCTTTGATCAGGCCGCGCCGCTCCAGGCGGCGCACCCGCTGGTGGGTAGCCGACACTGAGAGCCCGGCCTTCTTGGAGAGTTCGGTGAAGCTGATCCGGCCGTCGCGGCAGAGCAGCCCGAGAATCTTGCGGTCTATCTCTTCCACTCCGTAACGGTAGCCTGCCGGCGGTGCTCGCGCCTCACCAGCGATAACGGCCTGATAACGGCCTTTACGTTCGCGTAACATAGTGTGACGCCCTATTAAGTCTGCCCGATGTGCCGGATACGCTCCCGCCGAGAAGGGGCATCCAGCGCCAGCACCGCAGTCGCGGCGGCACCCAGGGTGCCCGCGAAGCGGTTCCGTACCGGGCGGCGCCGCGCTGACAGCGACGGAGCGCAGCCATGGCCGAGATCGTGCTGGACCACGTGGACAAGATCTACCCCGGCGGCGTCAAGGGGGTGGACGGGCTCAGCCTGGAGATCAGGGATGGCGAGTTCATGGTCCTGGTCGGCCCGTCCGGGTGCGGCAAATCGACGGCCTTGCGGTCGATAGCAGGCCTGGAGGAGATCAGCTCGGGGACCATCTCGATCGGCGACCGGGTGGTAAACGACCTGCCGCCCAAGGACCGCGACATCGCCATGGTCTTCCAGAACTACGCCCTCTACCCGCACATGACGGTGGAGCAGAACCTGGCGTTCGGCCTGCAGCAGCGCAAGACCCCCAAGGACGAGATCAAGCGCCGGGTGACCGAAGTGTCCAAGATGCTCGGCCTTGAGCAGTACCTGGCGCGCAAGCCGGCCGCGCTGTCCGGCGGGCAGCGTCAGCGGGTGGCGATGGGGCGCGCCATCGTCCGTGAGCCGCAGGCGTTCCTGATGGATGAGCCCCTGTCCAACCTGGATGCCAAGCTGCGGGTCTCCATGCGCGCTTCGCTGAGCCAGCTGCATGCGCGGCTCGGCGTCACCACCGTGTACGTAACGCATGACCAGGTCGAGGCGATGACGCTCGGGCACCGGGTCTGCGTGCTGCGCGATGGCCGGCTGCAGCAGGTGGACACCCCGCAGGCTCTGTTCGATGCTCCGGTCAACCTGTTCGTAGCCGGTTTCATCGGCTCGCCTGCGATGAACTTCGTCGACGCCGAGCTGGTGCGCGATGGCGGTCCTGCGGTGGCGTTCGCGGGCCACAAGCTGCCGCTGCCCGCCGGGATGCTCGACGCCAAGCCCGGTCTGAGCAACTACCTCGGCCGCGAGGTGATCCTGGGTATCCGGCCGTCCGACTTCGAGGATGCCAGCCTGGCCGACAGCGGATGGGCGAAGATCTCCGCCACGGCCGACGTCACCGAGGAACTTGGCAGCGAGATCCACGTCATCTTCACGATCGACGCCACTCCGGTCCGGCATGAGACCATCAGCACCATCGTCGACGAATCCGCAGACGATGCGGCGATCGTGCTGGCGTCAGGTAAGTCGCTGTGGACCGCCAGGGTTGCCTCCCGCAGCAGGGTGCGGTCAGGCCAGCCGATCGAGCTGGCGATTGACACCGCCAACCTCCAGTTCTTCGACCCGGTGAGTGCGTTGTCAATCGGCCACCCGGCATCTGCCGCAGTCGCTGACGCCGAGGCCCTGTCCGCCAGCTGAGCTGCCTGCCGCCGCAGGCAGCTGCCTGCCGCGGCAGATCATTCCCGGGCCAGCGCCCGGCCGATCACCATCCGCTGGACCTGGTTCGTGCCCTCCACGATCTGCAGGACCTTGGCCTCCCGCAGGTAACGCTCGGCCGGGAAGTCCTCGACGTACCCGTAGCCACCGAGAACCTGCACCGCGTCGGTGGTGACCCGCATCGCGGTGTCGCTCGCGAACAGCTTGGCCATTGCCGCCTGCGTGCTGAAGGGCAGCCCGGCGTCCTTGCGGGCAGCGGCCGCCCGGTACAGCGCACGGGACGCCTCGACGCCGGTGGCCATGTCGGCGAGCAGGAAGGACAGGCCCTCGAACTCGATGATGGGCCTGCCGAACTGGCGCCGCTCGCGGGCGTAGCTGACCGCGGCGTCCAGCGCCGCCTGGGCCAGGCCGGTCGCGCAGGCCGCGATGCCGAGCCGACCGGAATCCAGCGCCGCGAGGGCCAGCGCGAACCCGCCGCCCTCCTCCCCCACCAGGTGATCAGCGGGCAACCGGGCAGTTTCGAAAATCATCTGAGCGGTCACGGACGCGCGCATGCCCATCTTGCGCTCGGGCGGGCCCGCGCTGACGCCCGCAGTGTCGGCGGGCACGTGCAGGCAGCTAATGCCCTGCGCCCGGCCACGGCCCTCCGGCTCGCCCGAGGTGCGGGCGAAGAGCGTGTAGAAATCGGCCTGGCCCGCGTGCGAGATCCAGGCCTTCACCCCGTCCACCACGAAACCGTCCCCGTCACGGACGGCGCGGGTGCGCAGCGCGGCAGCGTCCGACCCGCTCTGCGGCTCCGACAGGCAGTAGGCGCCGAGAAGCTCGCCGCCGAGCAGGTCTGGCAGCCACCGTTCGCGCTGCTGAGCACTGCCCGCCGTGGCAATCGGGAAGCAGGCCAGGGTATGCACGCTCACCCCGAGCGCGACCGCCAGCCAGGCTGTGGCCAGCTCCTCGATGACCTGCAGGTAGACCTCATACGACTGGCCACCTCCGCCGAAGCTTTCCGGATAGGGCAGGCCCAGCAGCCCCGACCTGCCCAGCATGCGGAACGCCTCACGAGGGAAACGGCCGTCGTGCTCCGCCGCCGCGGCCACCGGGCGCAGTTCCTTGTCGGCCAGTTCACGCGTCAGCTCAAGCAACTCGCGCATCAGGCCTCCACTCAGGCTCGTGGCGCTCAGGCTCGGGCACTCAAGCCCGGGCACTCAGGCTCGCGTGACCATGAGCAGCAGTCAGCCATCCACCAGGATAAGTTCGCGGGTGACGGTGTTGAGCCGTTCGTGGCCCTGCTCGGTGCATACCACGATGTCCTCGATCCTGGCCCCGTGCGGTCCGGGATAGATCCCCGGCTCCACCGAGAAGGCCATGCCGGCCTCGAGGGCCTCGGAGTTGCCCGTGACGATGTAGGGGTCCTCGTGGGTCTCCAGGCCGATGCCGTGCCCGGTCCGGTGGATGAACTGGGCGCCGTACCCGGCGGCGGTGATCGGCTCACGGGCGGCGGCGTCCACCGCTTCCGCGCTGACACCGGGCCGCACCGCAGCGCACGCGGCTTCCTGCGCGCCCCGCAGCACCTGGTAGTAGGCCGCGAAGTCTGCTGGCGGCGCCCCGATCGCATAGGTGCGGGTGCAGTCGGAGCAGTAGCCGCTAGGCATGGTTCCGCCGATGTCCACGACCACCACGTCGCCAGCGGCCAGCACGCGCCCGGATGCCTCATGATGCGGGCTGGCCGCGTTTGGCCCCGAGGCGACGATCACGAAGTCGGTCCGTGCGTGCCCTTCGGCGGCAATGGCCTCGGCGATGTCCGCGGCGACCTCCCGCTCGGTCCGGCCCGGCCGTAGCCAGCCGGGGACCCGGGCGTGCACGCGGTCGATGGCGGCCCCGGCTTCGCGCAGGGCCGCGACCTCGGCTGGCGTCTTGCGGATCCGCAGTCCCCGCAGCGCGGCGCTGGCCAGCCCCTGCCGGGTACCTGGCAGCACCTCGCGCAGCCGGAGGACCATCAGCGCCCACATGCGGTCGGCCAGGCCGACCGAGGAGATCCCCGCCCGGGCTGGTGCGCCCCACGAGCCTCCCGAAGCGCCCAGTCGCTCAGCGACCAGCGCGTATGGATCGTCCGTCTCGTCCCAGGGGATCATCTCCAGGCCGAGGCCACCGGCCGGCGACGCCAGCGCGGCGGGCAGTTCAAGGCGTGGCACCACCAGGAAGGGGGTCCCATCCGCCGGAATCGCCAGGCAGGTCAGCCGTTCCAGCTGATTCGCGTCGTAGCCGATCACGTAGCGCAGGTCAGGCCCGGGAGTCAGCAGCAGCGCGCCGAGGCCGGCCTCGGCGGCCGCCGCCGCCGCCAGGCTGAGCCGTCCGGCCGGGTACAGGTCCGCCGCCAGCGCATCCGCCATGTGCGCCATCTAATCATGGGCGCACGGGCCTCATCACGGGCGCACAGGCCTCATCACGGGCGCGGCGCGGGTCGGCGTATCGCGGCGGGCAACAACATCTAGACAGGAGCAACCCTCATGCATCACGCTAGGTCTACCTAAGCTCACTAATGCGAACGGCGATGACTCCTGAGATCGTTGCTTCTCCGGCTCACCCTGACCCAGGCGCGGCCGCCGGGCCCGCACGCCCGCGGGCCATCGGCCGCATGCCCGGGCCGGTGAGTCTCCGCTCGCCCCGTCCCGCCAGCGACCCGGGTGACCCCGCCAAGCTTGCCGCCGCCCTGGCGGCGGAACGTCATGTCACGCTCGAGTTGCAGCGCGCGATCCTGCCCCTCCACGAGGGCCCGTTCGACCTGCCGGGCCTGCGCGCCGTCGTCCGTTACCTACCCGCCTCCCGCGACAGCCGGGTCGGCGGTGACTGGTACATCACCGCCGAGATGCCCGCTGGGCATGTCCTGCTCGCGATCGGGGACGTGGCGGGCCACGGCCTGGCCGCCGCGGCCGGCATGGCCAGGCTCCGGGGCGCGCTGGCCGGCCTGGCCATTACCGGAGCCCCCCCGGAACGCCTGGTGGGCTGGCTGAACGATCTCGTGCACCATGTCGCCCCTGAACACACCGCCTCGGTCGTGGCCGGCTACTTCGACCCAGCGAGCCGGGTCCTCACCTGGGCGCAAGCGGGCCACCCGCCGCCGGTGCTGGTCCGGGGCGCCTGGGCGCGGCCGCTCGGCCAGCCGTCGGGCATCCTGCTGGGCGCCGGGCGCGGTCAGTATGAGGCCGCGTCCGTCACCCTGGAGGCCGGCGACCTGCTGCTGTTCTACAGCGACGGGCTGATAGAGCGCCGGGACCGCCCGCTGGAGGACGGGCTGGCGACCCTCTGCTGGGCAGCGGCAGGCGGAGCCGACCCCGAACAGGTCATCGACGCCGTGCTCGGCGCGCTTGGCTCGACCGACCCCGAGGACGACACCTGCCTGGTCGCGCTCTGCGTTCTGTAGCTGGGCGTTCTGTAGCTGGGCGTTCTGTAGCAGCAGGTCGCGCGATCAGGGGCTAGAGGCCCGCGAGAGTTGTGCAGGCCCGGCGCAGCGAAGAGCCCAGGTCCCAGCGCGCGTCCAGCGCGTCGAGCCGGCCCGGGTCAGCAGGCGGGGTCGGCAGCCGGCCGTCGATGGGCGGCAATGGCGCGTCGGTGGCGACCCGGACCACGGGCAGCGCGACGGCTAGATAGTCGCGCGCAGCGGCCACTTTCGGCCGGCTGCCCGTGGGGAAGCCCCCATGTCCCATGTCCAGCGCCGTGGTGATCGCGTCGATCGTGCCGAAGGTGCGGATCAGCGCGGCCGCCGTCTTGTCCCCCACCCCCGGCACTCCCGGCAGGCCGTCGCTGGGATCACCGCGCAGCGCGGCGAAGTCCGCGTACGCGCGCCCTGGGATGTTGTAGCGCTCGCTGACCGAGGCCTCGTCCACCACTTCGATCCTGGCCAGCCCGCGCACCGTGTAGATCACGCTGACCTGCCGGGCGTCATCCACCAGCTGGAACAGGTCACGGTCCCCGGTCACGATCTCGACCGGGCCGTCCGCGTGGGCGGCCAGCGTGCCGATCACGTCGTCCGCCTCATAACCCGGTGCGCCGGCCATCGCCACGCCCATGGCGGCCAGCACCTCCTCGATGACCGGTATCTGGGCGGTGAGCGCGGGCGGGGCCTCCTCGGAGCCGTCCGGGCGGGCCCGGTGCGCCTTGTAGGAGGGAATGGCGGCGACCCGGAAGGCCGGCCGCCAGTCCGCGTCCAGGCATGCGACCAGGCGGCCCGGGTGCCTCGCCCGGACCAGCCGGGCGATCATGTCGAGTAGCCCCCGGATGGCGTTGACCGGTGTGCCGTCCGGCGCGGCCAGCGTCTCCGGCACGCCATAGAAGGCGCGGTAATAGAGCGAGGCGGTGTCCAGCAGCATGAGCGGTCCCACCCCGGCCATCTTGCCAGGACTGGCCGGCTTCCCGGCGGACAATGCGTCACGAGCGCGGCGAGCCGCCGCACGTCCCGGTAGGTATGGCTGCACGGTTCTCGCGGAGCGAGTGGCCTAGGCGGTGGACAGCAGCTGAGTCAGGGTGACCGGGCTCAGCTTCCGGCTGGCCAAGCCGTGCACAATCCCGGGCAGGGCGGTCACGGTGCCGGGATGCCCGAAATGCAGGCTTATGATCGACCCCGGCTGCACCGAGCCGAGCACGTTGGCCACGACCGCGTCCGGTCCGGGATCGGTGTAGTCGAGCGAATCCACGTCGTAGGACACGCAGGTCGGGTAGCCGACCTGGCGGGCCGTCTGCTCGATCAGCGCGGTCGCGTACTGCGCTTGCGACGGCCGGAACCAGCGGCCGATCGACCCGGTCAGGGCGTGCAGCCGCTGCGCGCAGCCCGCGATCTCCGCGTAGGCGCCCGAGGCGTCCATGGACGCGATGTCCAGGTGATGCAGGGTGTGATTGCCCAGCTCGTGGCCGCCGTTCAGGATGCTGTGCGCCATCTGCGGGTATTGATCGAGCCAGGTCCCGACGGCGAACACCGTGACCCGCGCTCCCGCCTGCCCCGCCTCGGCGAGCAGCGCGTCGGCCATCGATACGGGCCCCTGGCCATGGAAGGTGAGCGCCACTTGGGCCCGGTTGCGCGATCCGTGCACGACCTGCGGGCCGAGCTGCACGGGCGGGGCTGCCGTGGTCGGCGGTGCGGCAGGTGTCGAGGGTGTGGCAGGTACTGATCGCGCGCCGGTGGGGGGCGCGCTGACCTGCCGCGGGCTCGTGCACCCGGCCAGGGCGGCCCCGGTGGCGACCGCGCCGCCCAGGAGCAGGAATTCCCGCCGTTCGATAGACACGCCCAGAAGCGTAGCTAACCCACGGAGCTGTAGGCGACCACTCCGCGGCGCAGCGCGTCGACGGAGGACCGCGCGGTCGCGGCGAGCGGCGATTGATAGCCCGCCGCGACCGCGATCTGGCCGAGCAGGTCAATGAGCTGCTTGATGGCACGGACGAAGTCACCTGGCGTCAGGTCGGGCCCGAGCACCGTCTCCAGCGGTTTCCCGCGCGCCCAGGCGTGCGCGGCCCAGGCGAACCCGAGGTCGGGCTCGCGCAGGAACGACAGCCGGTGATCCGTCTCGATCCCGTCGAGTTCGGCCCAGATCGTGGCCATCGAGGCGAGCACGTCACGCACCCGGCCGGCCGGCAGCCTGGGCTGGCCGGCGTCCTCAGACTGCCTGGATTCGAAGGTCAGGGCGGACACGCAGGCCGCGAGCTCGGCCGGCTCCAGGCCGTCCCACAGCCCGCGGCGCAGGCACTCGGCGGCCAGCAGGTCAAGCTCGGTGTACAGGTCGGCGAGCCGCCTGCCGTCGCGCGTCACGGTGTCGCCGTCCAGATAGCCCAGGCGCTCGAGGACCGCGCAGACCCGCTCGAAGGTCCTGGCGATCACGTGCGTGCGGCCGGCCACCGCGGCCTCCAGACTGGCCACCTCACGGGCCAGGCGCGCCCGCTGTTCAGCCTGGCGGATGTGATCGGCGAGGTCAGGACAGCCATGGCAGGGATGCTGGCGTAGTCGCCGGCGCAAGCGCGCGATCTCGCCGCTGGCCTCCAGGTGCTCGCCGTCCGCGCTCTTCGGCGGCCTGGTCGCCTCGGGATGGGCCGCCAGCTTGTTGCGGACCGTGGAGGCCAGGTCCCGGCGGTGCTTGGCCGAGCGGGCGCTGAATGAGTTCGGGATCCGGATTCGCTCGATAGCCGTCACCGGGACCGGGAAGTCCGCGGCGCTGAGCCGCTTCACCTGCCTGCTGGCGGTCAGTACGAGCGGGAGCGGCAGGTTGTCACGGGCGCCGTTACGGGCGCCGGGCAGCCCCGGATCGAGGATGACCGCGATGCCGGCCCGCCTGCCGCCAGGAACCCGGATGATGTCGCCGCGGCGCAACTGCTCCAGCGACCGCAACGCGTCGGCGCGGCGCACCGCCGACCTTTGCCTGGCCGCCTCGCCCTCCCGGTCGGACAGTTCCCGGCGCAGCACGTCATATTCGGCGAAGTCGCCCCGATCGCAGGTGACGGTGAGCTCGTCCAGCGCCTGCCTGCTCCGCCTGGCCTGGCGGACGATCCCGACCACGGCCCGGTCCGCCTGGAACTGGGCGAATGACGACTCCAATAGGCCTGCGGCATGCCGCAGGCCGGCCTGGCCGACCAGGTTCACCGCCATGTTGTACGACGGGCGGAAGCTGGAGTTGAGCGGATAGGTGCGGGTGCCGGCCAGGCCGGCCACCTCCATCGGATCCGTGCCCGGCAGCCAGAGCACCACCGCGTGACCTTCCACGTCGATGCCCCGGCGCCCGGCCCGGCCGGTGAGCTGCGTGTACTCCCCCGGTGTCAGGTCCGCATGGGTCTCGCCGTTCCACTTGTCGAGGCGCTCGATGACCACGGTCCTGGCCGGCATGTTGATGCCGAGGGCCAGCGTCTCGGTCGCGAAGACCGCCCGGACCAGGCCCGCCTCGAAAAGCTCCTCCACCAACTCTTTGAACGTGGGCAGCATGCCGGCGTGGTGCGCGGCGATACCGCGCTGCAGCCCGGTGAGCCATTCGCCGTAGCCGAGGACGGGGAGATCGGGCTCCGGGATGTCCTTGGTGCGCCGCTCCGCCACCTCGGTGATCGCGGCGGCCTCCTCGGGTGTGGTCAGCCGCAGCCCGGCGTCCAGGCACTGCCGGACGGCAGCATCGCAGCCCGCCCGGCTGAAAATGAACGTGATCGCCGGCAGCAGCCCGGCCCGGTCCAGCCGTTCGATGACTTCGGGGCGCCGCGTCATCCGGAACCTGGTCGGCCGGCGCCCGCCCCGCCCGGGCCGCGACGGTGCCCTCCGCGCCGCCAGGTCGTCCCCCCGGGCCAGGCGCAGCAGTTCCGGGTTCACCTGCGCTCTGCGCCCGTCCCCGCCCTGGGCGGGGACGGTGAACAGGTCGTACAGCCGGCCGCCCGCCAGCATGTGCTGCCACAGCGGCACGGGCCGGTGCTCATCCACGATCACGGTGGTGCCGCCGCGCACCTGGGCCAGCCAGTCCCCGAACTCCTCAGCGTTACTGACCGTCGCGGACAGGGCCACCACCCGGACCGAATCAGGCAGGTGGATGATCACTTCTTCCCAGACCGCGCCCCGGAACCTGTCCGCCAGGTAGTGCACCTCGTCGAGCACCACGTAGCTCAGGCCAGCCAGCGTGGACGATCCGCCGTAGAGCATGTTGCGCAGCACTTCGGTGGTCATCACCACCACCGGCGCCTCACCGTTGATGCTGTTGTCCCCGGTGAGCAGGCCCACCCGGTCCGCGCCGTATCTGCGTACCAGGTCGGCGTACTTCTGGTTGGACAGGGCCTTGATCGGTGTCGTGTAGAAGCACTTGCCGCCTTCGGCGACCGCCAGGTGTGCGGCGAATTCACCGACCACTGTCTTACCCGACCCCGTCGGCGCTGCGACAAGCACCCCATGACCTTCGTTCAGCGCCTGGCAGGCTTTTTTCTGGAAGTCGTCGAAATCGAAGTCGTACAGCGCCCGGAACGCGGCGAGTTCCGGCCCGTCCGCCGATCGCTGCTTGCGGAATGCGGCATAACGCTGCGCCGGGCTGGCGGCGGGCTCGGACATGTGATGAAGCCTAGGCGAGCGCTGGGAAGACGCCGCCACTGCCGCCGCCGTGGACCTTGATCATATTACGAATAGTAATCGGCCGATTTCATAGAGTAGTATGTTTGGTGATGAAGATTCCTTATATTTCGAGCGTTCAGCCCGGCCCGCTGCGCTGGCTGGCCCGAGCCGCGCCGGTCCTGGCCATCGCCGCAGCCGTCACGCTGACTACGGCCGGTTCCGCGTCCGCGGCATCAGGTGGCCAACCGGCCGCCAGGCATGGCGCAGCCGCCAGAATGCTGCTTGGCCAGCGGATCGCGGCCTACGCCAAGACGTTCGTCGGCCGCTACCCGTACAAGTGGGGCGGCGAATCGCCCAAGACCGGGTTCGACTGCTCAGGCTTGACCTGGTACATCTACGGCCAGTACGGCATGGCCATCCCGCGTACCGCGCAAGCCCAGTACCAGGCCTTCCGCAAGGTCAGGACGGCATGGCGCGGCGACCTGGTCTTCTTCCACGACAGCAGCGGCTACGTCTACCACGTCGGCATCTATGAGGGCAACGGGACGCTGGTCGCGGCGGCCGACCCGCAGGACGGCATCATGTACGAGACGATCTGGACCAGCATGGTGACCTTCGGGACCATGACCCACCGCTAGGAGCGTTAGCGGGTATCCGAGTCGACCGTTTCGGCGAGGTCGATAGGCGCGAGCTCATCGTCGGCCAGTCCCTCGTACATGGACGGCCTGCGGGCCCGCCGCCGGTCGTTCAGCCAGGCGAAGACCTCGGCCAGCTCAACGAGGATGACGCAGGGAACCGCGAGCAGCAGCATGCTGAACGGGTCGGGGCTCGGCGTCGCGACGGCGGCGAACGCGAAGACGCCGAAGATCATCATCCGGCGCCATTTCTTGATCCGGGCATGCGTCAGCACACCCGCCGCATTGAGCATCACGATGACCAGCGGCACTTCGAAGGCCAGGCCGAAGATCAGCAGCATCGCCATCGCGTAGCCGAGGTAGGTGTCGACCGTGATCAGTGCGACCGCTCCGCCCGGCACCAGGGCCAGCAGGAAATGCAGTCCCCTGGTCATCGCCAGGTAGGCGAAGCCGCCGCCGAGCGCGAACAGCGGAACTGCCGTCCCGACGAACGCGAAGGTCCAGCGCCGTTCCCTGGCGTACAGGCCAGGCGCGATGAACGCCCAGAGCTGGTAGAACCAGATGGGTGAGGAGACGAGCAGTCCCACCACGAAAATAATCTTCAGGTGGATGAAGAACCCGTCGAACAGGCCGTTGACGACCAGCGTGCAGCCGTGCGTGTTGAGCAGCCTGTTCTTCTGCGGGATCTTGCAGTACGGCCGCTCGATGAAGTGCCAGACGGGGTTGAAGAAGATCCAGCCGACCACCATCCCGAGGCCCAGGCCGAACAGGGCCTTGAGCAGCCGGTTGCGCAGTTCCCGGATGTGGTCGATGAGCGACATCCGGCCCTCGGGATTGACCTGCCGGGCCGGTCGCGGCATGCGGATACCACGCGTGCGCGTCGGTGCAGCCGGATCCTGCGGCGTGGTCATCTCGGGGGGCTAGCTCAGCTGGACTGAGTCCGCTGGGCCTCCGAGAGCGGCACGCCGTTCACGGTCGTACCGTCATTGGCTGGCCGGACATCAACCGTGGGCGGGGTGGGAGCGGGCAGCGGCTGCGCCGCGGCCGCCTGGGGCTGATCCTCATTGGCCTTGTCGCCCTCGCGGAGCCCGGACGTCTCCGTCTTGAAGATGCGCATGGCCTTGCCGAGCGACCGCGCGCTGTCAGGAAGCCGCTTCGCGCCAAAGAGCACCAAGACAACTGCTGCCAGAATCAGCAGATGCCACGGGCTGAGTTCACCAAGTCCCATATCTGCCCTTTCAGCGAGCGACGTGCCGCCGCGTTGCGGAGGCGCCTTGACGCACATGCTACGCCCCGGCGCCGGGGAACTCACCCTTCCGCAACTGGCCCGCTGCGGTCAGGTACCTCACTGTACTGAGCCAGCGCCGCGGCCGCATCCCGGCGGACAGCCGCGGCGATATCGGCTGGCTCGAGGATCCGGCCGTTCTCGCCGAGGCGCAGCGCGAGCCGGCGTACCCAGCCGCCGTCGGGGGTGCGCAACGCCACCCGGAGCCTGCCGTCGCCCAGTTCCGTCACGTTTTCGCATGGATAGTACTCGGCGACCCAGCGCCCGTACACGGACAGGTCGATGACCACGTTGAGATCGCCGGCGGACGGCCGGAACAGGCCCTGGTCCACGTCGACCGGCTTCGCATCGGCCGGCACTTCCGCTGCCACCTCGAGCACGTCGATGCCGAGCACCCGGTCGAGCCGGAACAGGCGGACCGCCTCGGCGCGGCGGCACCACCCTTCCAGGTAGGTGCGCCCCTCCACCACCAGCAGCCGCATGGGGTCCACGTCCCGCTCGGTGGCCTCGTCGCGGCCGGGCACGTAGTAGGACAGGTGCAGCCGCCGGCCCCGGCCGAGCGCATCGGTCACCGTGGCCAGAACGGCACGTTCCGCAACCTGGTCGACCTGAATGGCCACCTGCGCGCTGGGGGCCGCTGCCTCACCGGCGGCCGCCTCCAGCTTCGCGATGGTGCGGCTGAGCGCCGACCGGTCGGCCGGGCCGGGTTCCGCGGCGGCGTGGGCCACCTCCGCCAGCATGCGCAGCCCCACCAGCAGGGCGCTCGCCTCATCGACGCCGAGGCGGAGCGGGCGGTCCATCGACTCGGCCTGGCTGACCACGATCTCCCCGCCCTCATAGGACAGGTCGATCGGGCAGTACGGGTCCGGCGCGCGCAGTTCCACGCACCAGAGCAGGTTGAGGTCGTCGACCAGTTCGCGCTCGCTGATGCCGAAGGTGGTGGCGGTCTCAGCCAGGCCGACCACCTTCCGGCTGATCACGTAGGGCACCAGGGCCAGCAGTCGCTGCAGCCGGTCCGTGCTGTGGCCGGGCCGGGGCGGCCGCCCGCTCATGCTCTGTCTCCCGCTCGCCTCCGGGGCGCCTTAGGGCGCCGCCTTCCCTCGTCGCTCGTACTCTGCTCCCCGCTCGCCCGCCGGGGCGCTGTGAGGCGCCGCCTTCCCTCGTCGCTCGTTCCTCGCTCCTCAGTCCAGGCAGCGCCGCGCCCCTCCGGCTCGCTCATGTGAGCGCTCCTTTCAGCTGTGTCATCACGGCCTCCCGCAGGTCGGCTGGCTCGAGCGCGATCACGTCCGTGCCGAACGACGCGATGTGCTCGGCGAACCAGCCCACATCGGAGAAGGGGGCCTGGACCAGGTCCCAGCCGCCCGAGTCCGGCTGCTCGCTGCTGGCGTACCGGCGGATGCCGTGGCCCGCGCCGCGGCGCACCCGCAGCACCGCCGATCGCTGCGGCGGCGGGTGGGCATCCCACTGCCGGACCGTCTCCCGCACGTCGGTCCCCTCCGGCACCGTCACGGACCCGGCCGGGCCGCTGAACTCCACCGGGCCCTCGACGCGGCTGAGCCGGAATACCCGGACCGCCTCGCGGCCGGAATCGTGGCCAGCGACGTACCAGCGGCCGTGCCGGTTCACCACCCCCCACGGTTCGAGATGCCGGCGCTGCGCCTCGCTGCGCCCGGCCGCCCGGTAGTCGAACGCAACCGGCCGCCGGTCCCGGACCGCCTCCCACAGCGGGCCGAACGCGGCCTCGCCCGCCCGCAGCCTGGGCTCGATGCCCGGCTGCATGGTCTCCTCAGCATCGATCCCCGCAGCCCGCAGCTTGAGCAGCGCTCCGGCTGCCGCGCCGGCCAGTTCGGCCTGCCGCCATACCCGTGCGGCCAGGGCCAGGACAGCGGCCTCATCCGGCTCAAGGCGAATTTCCGGCAGAACGTAAGCCTGCCGCGGAATCCGGTACCCAGCTTCTTCTTCTACTGCGGAATTCGCACCGGTCTCCAGCGGGATGCCGAGTTCCCGGAGTTCCTCCTTGTCGCGCTCGAACATACGCTTGAACGCGTCGAAGGAGGCCGGGTAACCAGGCACGGCATCACGGATCTGGGCCGCCGTCAGATAGCGCTCGCTGGACAGCAGGCAGACCACGAGGCCCAGCAGGCGTTCGGTCTTCTTTCGTGACATCGCAGTCCTTCGCCGCTCCCCGCCCTCAGCCCCATCGGGATAGCACAGACGGTACCCTGCCGGAATGATCAGGTGGCGCAGTGGCGTGGTTTCCGCGCTACTGCGCGAATGGCGGGGCGCGGTCGAGCTTGACGTGACCGTGGACGGGGAGTTGGTTCGTGCGCTGGCCTATCCAGAACTTACCGGACGGCCTGAGCCCGGCGACCGGGTGCTGCTCAATACGTCCGCGCTCGCCCTCGGCCTGGGCACGGGCGGTTACGCACTGGTGGTGGCGGTCCCCGACCGGCTGCCCGCCGACCCCTCCGGCCCAGGTCACCTGGTCAAGGCCCGGTACACCCCGCTCCAGGCGACCGTGCTCGGCGCGGACGAGCAGGGTTCGCCCTACCACGACACGCTGCGTGAGGCCGACGACCTCGGCGGGATGCCCGTGGTGGTGGCTGACTTGCACTCCGCGCTGCCAGCCGTGCTCGCGGCCCTGTTCGCCGGGCGGTCCGCCGGCGGCGGCGCCCCGGTCCGGGCGGTCTACGTCATGCTCGACGGCGGGGCCCTGCCCGCGTGGTTCTCGCGGACCGCGGCGGCGCTGCGGGAGGCAGGCTGGCTGGCCGCCACGGTGACCGTGGGCCAGGCGTTCGGCGGTGACCTGGAGGCGGTCACCGTGCATACGGGACTGCTCGCCGCCCGGCATGTGCTCGGTGCGGACGTGGCCGTCGTGGCGCAGGGGCCCGGCAACCTGGGCACCGGGACCAGGTGGGGCTTCTCCGGTGTCGCTGCCGGCGAAGCGGTCAACGCCGCGGCGGTGCTCGGCGGCCGTCCGGTCGCCTCGCTGCGGGTCAGCGCGGCTGACCCGAGGGAACGCCACCGCGGCGTATCCCACCACAGCCTGACCTCCTACGGCCGGGTGGCGCTGGCCCGGGCCGACGTGGTGGTTCCTGACCTGCCGGGCGAGTTCGGCGCGAGCGTGGCGGCACAGGCCGCCCCCCTGGCGGCCAGGCATCACCTCGTCCGGGTCAGCATCGACGGGCTGGAAGACACGTTGCGCGCCTGCCCGGTGCGGCTGTGCACGATGGGCCGGGGCCTGGACGAGGACCTGGCTTATTTCCTGGCCGCCGCGGCGGCCGGCCGGCATGCTGCGGAGATGCTCCGCAGTGGGCTCGCCTCGCCGGGCACGGCCAGCGCAGGCTCGTGCTGAGGCTTGCCCGGCGCTCCGGCATCGGCCCGGTCAGAGACCCGGCGCAGGGGGTTGCCGAAGTGCGACTTGACCCAGTAGACAAGCTCTTCCCGGCTCTCGACCCGCAACGGCGACTCAGCGGTCAACGCGGCCTCCATTCACAGCCTGGGGCAGCCGGGCCTGGATCTCGGCGGTGACGGACTCGGGTGGCTGGTTGGCGTCCACGGCCAGAAGGATGCCCCGCTTTTGGTAGTAGGTGATAAGCGGGCTGGTCGTCTCGGCGAAAACCTGCAGCCGGTGCCGGATCACTTCTGCCGTGTCGTCGGTGCGGCCGCCCTGACCGGCCCGGGTGAGCAGGCGCTGCATGAGCACCGGCTCTGGCGCGTGCAGGTAGATCGTGACGTTCAGGGTCAGGCCCAGCCGGGCCCCGAGTTCCGCCGCGGCGGTGGCCTGCGGGAGGGTCCGCGGGAACCCGTCCAGGATGTATCCGCCGTGGGCGACTGCCGCGACCACGACCGGGGTCAGCACATCGAAGACGATCCGGTCGGGAACGAGATCACCGCGCTCCTGGTAGGCGGCGACCTCGTGCCCGGCCGGAGTGCCGGCCCGGGCTTCGGCCCGCAGCAAGTCCCCGGCGGCAATGTGCTGCACGCCGAACTGGGCCGCCAGCCGCTCGCCCTGTGTCCCCTTGCCGCCGCCGGGGGGAGCGAGCAGCAACAGCCTCATCGCGCGTCCAGGTCGGGCGGGGGGATGATCTCCCTCTTGACGATCTTGCCGGTGGGGCCCTTCGGCAGCACGTCGACGATCCACACCTTCCGCGGGTACTTATACGCCGCGACCTGGGTCTTGACGTAGTCGCGCAGTTCCTCGGCGGAGACGGTGGCGCCCGGCTTGAGTGCCACCGCCGCGCCGACCTCCTCACCCAGCTGGGGGTGAGGCAGGCCGATCACGGCTGCCTCGCCGACTGCGGGATGCTCGTAGAGCACTTCCTCGATCTCCCGCGGGTAGATGTTGTAGCCGCCGCGGATGATCAGATCCTTCTTCCGGTCAACGATCACGAAGTAGCCGTCCTCGTCGACCCGGCCCAGGTCGCCGGTGCGGAACCAGCCGTCCGGGATCGCCTCGGCCGTCTCCTCAGGCTTGCGCCAGTAGCCCTTCATCACGTTGTGACCGCGGATCACGATCTCGCCGACCTCGCCCTGGGCGACCTCGTGGCCGCTGGAGTCGACGACACGCATCTGCACCCCCCGGATCGGCGTGCCGATCGAGCCGGGCTTGCGCTCCCGGTCCGGATGGTTGAACGAGGCCACCGGTGAGGTCTCCGACAGGCCATAGCCTTCCAGCACCAGGCAGCCGAACGCCTCCTCGAAGCCGCGCAGCACCTCGACCGGCATCGCCGCGCCGCCGGACATGCAGAGCCGGAGCGCGGACACG
>DASWFT010000086.1:0-58000 GCA_036394075.1 Streptosporangiaceae bacterium | reverse complement strand
AAGTCCGCTTTATCCCGGGTGGCCTGCTCGGCGGCGGCGCGGGCGTGCTCAAGCTCGTCATGCTGCTCCGACAACTCGGCGTGCAGCGCAAGCAGACCTTGATTGCTCTCGTCAAGTTCGATCCGCAGCGCCAGCACCTCGTTGTCTACGCCCGCGGTCCAGTCAGCGTGTTGCCGTACCACCGCGGCTAGGACGGCGAGCAGCAGCTGTCGCGTGTCCGGGCTACGGGCGGCAGCGTCGTTGAGTTCCGCCCATACCGGGTCGTCAGTCGCCGCGTCCTCGGTGACGCTGACTGGCAGTATCCAGGTGACCGCTCGGGCCGCTGAAAGGTGCTGATGGCTCGCATCGACCAGGCCAGGTGGAGCCAGTGAGGGGGTCGCGTTGCCACCGTCGATCGTCGCCTCGACGTGCGCGCCTTGGGCGTCGTCGACGCGGGCGATCTCGACCACGGTCGGACCGCACCGCTGCCCGACCGCGGCGGTGACCGCGAGGGCGAGCCGGGCGGCGCGCAGGGGAGCGAGGCCGCTGGCCCGGCCCAGGTCGCGGAGGCGTGACCAAGCCGTTTCCGGGTCATCTCCCGGCTCGAGTATGATCATCCCCGGGACTGCGGACCCGATGATGTCCCTCATGGCTGGGTGTGGTTCCTGACCACTACGACCGTGGAGTCGTCACGGTCAGTGCTGTGGTCACGGTGCAGTGCCGCGGCGGTGATCGCCGGATCGCGGCCGAACAGCCCGGTGTAGGCGGCCAGGTCGATGTGGCCGGCCAGCCCGTCCGTCCACAGCACGAGGGTGGCCCCGGGCGGCCATGGGTAGCTCAGGATCTTGGCTGGCGGTGGCGCGGCGTGTGTGCCGACGGTGCCTCTGTAGGCAATAAGCGTGCATTGTCCGCCGCGGCCGAGGATGCCTCCGCTGACGTTGCCAACCGACAGGTATCGCAATTCGCCGCGGTCGGGTTGCAGCCGGCAGACCCCGACCGCCGCACCACGCGTCCCGCGCATGGCCGCGTTGGCGCGGGCAAGATAGCCGTCGATATCGGCCGGGGCGTCGGTGAGCGGGGCCATGGCGGCGTCGGCGGCCGCTGAGGCATATACCCCGTGCCCAAGGCCATCGACCACGGTGACGGTGATACCGCCGCCGCCCTCGGTGACGGCCCAGCCGTCGCCGCAGGCTTCTTCGAGGCCGACCGAGACCCCGGCCCAGGACCGCGGCGGCCGCGGCGCGGCTGTGGTGCGGATGGCAGCAGTGGACTCCACGACCGCGAGGACGGTCGTGGCCCGGCCCGGGCCGGTGTCGATGTCGAAGCAGGACGAGACACGGGCTACCGCCGACAAGCCGCATCCAAGACCATCACGCCGGGGTGACCGGCCGTCGAGCGCGGCTGCCGCGTCGTCGATGCCCGGACCGCGATCCGCCGCGATCATCTCCACAGCGGCCGGTGGCAGCGGACGGACCAGGATCCACCCGCCCGGGAGCGCGTGACACAGCAGGTTGGCGGCCAGCTCGGTCGCCGCCATCCCGGCCCGCTCCGCGAGCCCCGGGCCTGCTCGCAGTCCTTCGGCGTAGCCAGTGACGGCACGCCGGACCGCTCCGACGTCTGCGATCTGGGACACGATGAACCGTTGGTGACTGGGCTGGCGAAGCGTTCCCGCGCTCAGCGATCCCACTGGCAGATCGCCACCCTGGTGCCGCGCCCGGGCGCCGAGTCGATAGAGAACTCGTCCACCAGCCGACGGCTGCCCGGAAGCCCCAACCCGAGGCTGCCCGCCGTACTGAACCCGGAGCGCATCGCCTGGTCCAGATCGGCGATGCCCGGGCCAGGGTCGGCGAAGACGGCCTGCACACCCCTTCTCTGGCCGCTGGCAGCCTCCTCGATGTGGGCGACGCCCTGGCCGCCGGTGGCATAGCGGAGGATGTTGCGGGCCAACTCGCTGCCCGCGGTGACCACCTTGGTCGTCGCGGTCAGGCCGAGCCCGGCCTGACGGGCATATGCCCGCACGGTGGACCTCACTCGCAGCAGATCGGACTCGCCTTCGATCGTCACGGTGGTGACGGCCAGCAGGTCAGCCGGTGGGTTCTCAACCGTGGCTGTCATGACCGCCTCGGACGCTGCCGTCGGCCCGCATGCGACGCAGCCGGGCCATGCCCTGTTCAGCGTTGAGTGCGGTGGTCACATCCGCCATGGACACGCCCAGCTCGACGAGCGTGATCGCTACCGCCGGACGGATGCCGACGATGGCTGCCTCGGCTCCGAGCATGCGGATCATCCTCACCAGGCGGGCGAGGACACGCGCCGCGAACGAGTCGACCACGTCGAGGGCGCTGACGTCGATCAAGGCTCCGCGCGAGTGTGTGCGGGCGACCTCGCTGGTGAGGTCCCGTTCGATCGATTCGACAGTCCGGTCGTCGAGCTCACCGTGCAGGGTGACCAGGAGATCTGGCCCCATGTGCATGATGGCGGCTGTGTCAGGCACGGGCGCCGGCCCTATCCCCCGGCTCGGCCCGGGCCTCGACCAGCCGCAGCGCGAGCTGAAGAGCATCCTTCAGGCTGGTGCGGCTGCGCAGGCTACCCAACTCGATACCCAGGTGCACGATGGACTGGGCAGTGTCGGGCCGCACACCGCTGAGGATGCTTTCCGTGCCCATCAGCCGCGCCGCCTCCACGGTCTCGAGCAAATGCTGGGCGACACCGGTGTCGATTCCCGGCACGCCACTGATGTCGAGAATCACCACCTCGGCCTGGTCGGCCGCGATCCGCTCCAGCAGGCTCTCGGTGAGCCGGGCTGCGCGCCCGCTGTCCAGAGTGCCGATCAGGGGGAGGATGAGGACCTTGTCCCAGACCTGGATCACCGGGGTGGACAGCTCCAGGATCTCGTCACGCTGCTGCTGCACGAGCCGCGCCTGCTCACGCTGCTCGGTCAGGTCCCTGCCGATCTTGACGTAGCCCGTCACCTCGCCCTGGCTGTCCCGTATCGGGCTGAGCGCGACACTGGCCCAGAACCGTGTGCCGTCCTTGCGGATGCGCCAGCTTTCCGTCTGCACACTGCCGTCACGGACGGCGTCGGCCATCTCCTGCTCCAGGACGCTGGAGCGGGCATCATCGTCTGTGGCGAACATTGACTCATGGCGTCCTAGGACTTCGTCCGCCGTGTACCCGGTGAGTTTTTCCGCGCCCAGGTTCCACGAGCGCACGAGGCCATCCAGGTCGAACTGGATCACCCCATAGTCGGCGATGCTGTTGACCATCTGCTCCACCCTGCGCAGCGCCAGGTCTTGTTCGCGCTGCTGGGTCAGGTCCCGGGCCACCATCACATACCCGGGCGCGCCGAGCCGGTCATGAACCACGGTGAGCCCGACAACCGCCCAGAACCGGGAACCATCCTTGCGGACCCGCCACCCCTCTGTCTCAAATCGGCCCGCTTCCGCCGCGGCGCGCAAATCCGACTCCGCGAGACCATTGGCGGCGTCCTCCGCGGTGTAGAACAGCGCGGCCGGCCGGCCGATGATCTCCTCCGCCGTGTATTGCGTGACATGTTCTGCGCCCGAATGCCAGCTGCGGACCGCACCCTCCTCGTCCAGCAGCAGGACCGCGTAGTCGGTGATGCTGTCCACCATCTGGGTGAAGTACGAATCGAGATCCTCAACCACCACTACCGGGCTGTCCGCCACCGCAATTCCCCCGTAAAAGTACTTTGAGTTATATTCACTGTACTCTTCGTAATCAAGCGCTCCTCCGCCGCCTGGTGACCGAACTCCCTGTCGAACCCAGGTAATGACCGTGTCGGACCCTGGATCGCTAGGGTTGCGGGCCGCCGACGGGAGCGCAGCACGCCCGCGCCTCGCGGCAGGCTGGCGGGGTGAAGGCGGCAGGCTGGCGGGGTGAAGGCGGCAGGCTGGCGGGGTGAAAGACAGCGGGCTGATGAACGGCAAGCGACCTGGGACGGGGCAATCATCGGGCCGCGCACTATACGGTGGGGCACGTGTCGGGTGATCTGCTTGACCTGATCTTGATCGCCCTCGCGGCCGCGTTCGCCGTAGCAGGCTACCGCCAGGGCTTCATTGTCGGCGTGCTGAGCTTCGCCGGCTTCCTCGGCGGCGCCGCGATCGGTGCCCTGTTCGCGCCGTCGGTCGCCCGCTCCCTCGCACATCAGCAATCCAGGCAGGCCCTGGTGGCCATTGTCGTCGTCTTCCTCGTCGCGATGATCGGCCAGTTGCTGGCCGCCGCGGTGGGGGCGGTGATCCGCTCGCGGGTGAGCTGGCGGCCGGCCACCTTCGTGGACTCCGCGGCTGGCGCCGCCGTGAGCGTGCTGTCTGTGCTGCTCATCGCGTCGCTGATCGGTTCCGCTGTGGTGAACGCGCCTTTCGCGGCGATCTCCAGCCAGGTGAACCAGTCCATGGTGCTGAAAGGGGTGGACAAGGTCATGCCCCCGGCCGCGAACACGATGTTCTCCGGCTTCCGCAGCCTGATGGCCAGCGGCCCGTACACATCTGTCTTCGGTTCGCTGGGTACCGAGTCCGCGCTGAACGTGGCGCCGCCTGACCCGCGGGTCGTCCTCTCCGCAGGACTGGTTCGCGCCCGGGACAGCGTCGTGAAGGTGATGGGCGTGGCCCCGTCCTGCCCCATCCAAGGGAACATGATCGAGGGTTCAGGGTTCGTGTTCGCGCCCGACCACGTGCTGACCAACGCGCACGTCGTGGCCGGGGTCACCCAAAACCAGGCCGTCTTCACGCGGCAGGGGACCCGTTTGGATGCCCGGGTAGTTTCCTTTGACCCCAATCGAGACCTGGCGGTGCTCTACGTGCCCGGTCTTGGCGTCCCGCCGCTGGCCTTCGCCGGGCCCGTCAGCATGGGCGCCGACGCAATAGTCGCCGGGTACCCGCTGGCCAAGTCCTTTATGGCCGTCGCCGCCCGGGTCGACCTGAACCAGCAGGCCCAGGTCCCGGACATCTACCAGTCGCGCATGGTGACCCGCCAGATCTACTCGGTGCGGGCGGTGGTCGAGTCGGGCAACTCGGGCGGCCCGCTGCTCGCCCCGGACGGCAAGGTGGACGGCGTGGTCTTCGCCGCGGCTACCGGCGTGAAGGACACGGGGCTGGCGCTGACCACCTCCGAGGTCTTGTCCGACGCCAAGGCCGCGCGCAACGCCACAGCGCCCGTGTCCACCCAGCGCTGCGACGAGGCCCGGGCGAACGCGCCCTGATCCCGGAGAAGATTCTTTCTTAACGGACCACTAGCCGGCTTGGCGCAGTTCGGAGCGTGGCCGGCGTGGGCTGTGGCTATCCCGGACGCTGCCACCGCGCGAGGCACCATCGCGCGGGGCACTGCCGCGTGGGCTACCGCCGAGGGAAGCACCGTCACGTGGGCTACCGCCGCGGGAAGCACCGTCACGTGGGCTACCGACGCGGGATGCACCGTCGCGTGGGCTACTGCTGCGTGAGGCACCACCGCGCGAGGCACTACCGCGTGAGGCACTACCGCGTGAGACACCGCGCCGGCTACTGCCGCGAGAGTAACTGCCATCGCGCGAAGGGCGGGCGGGACGCTCGGGCAGTCCCGGCTGGCGAGCCGGCAGCGGCGGCACCGGAATGCCCGACGTCGCGATCTCCCGGACGGCCTCGTGGCCGGATTGCACCTGATGGCTGGTGGGAGTGACCCCGGCCGCGTCGTGCAGTCGGGCCACGTCGCGGACCTGGGCCGGATCGACCAGCGCCAGGACCGTCCCGGAGGCGCCCGCGCGGGCCGTGCGGCCGGATCGGTGCAGATAGTCCTTGTGATCGTTCGGCGGATCGAAGTGCACGACCAGGCCGACATCGTCGATGTCCAGGCCGCGCGCAGCAACGTCGGTCGCCACGAGGACCCGGGGATGGCCGGCGGTGAAGGCGCCGAGGGCCCGCTGCCGCTGGTTCTGGTTCAGGTTGCCGTGGATCGCCGCCGCCGGGACCCCGGCATGGGTCAGTTGCTTGGCGAGCCGGGCCGCGCCGTGCTTGGTGCGCACGAAAAACAGTGTGCGGTCGGGACGCTGGGCGATCTCCGTCGCGATGGCCACCTTGTCCGAGGCGGGCAGCACGAACACGCGGTGATCCGCCGCGGGGCCGGGCTCGCTGGCGGGGGCCACCGCGTGCAGCGCTGGGTCGCTCAGGTATCCGGTCACCAGCTTGTCCACGTCGCGGTCCAGGGTTGCGGAGAACAGCAACCGCTGCCCGCCGGACGGGGTGCTGTCCAGGATGCGGCTGACAGCCGGCAGGAAGCCGAGGTCAGCCATGTGGTCCGCCTCGTCGATCACCGTGATCTCGATCCGGGCGAGGGTGCAGGCACCGCGGTCGAGCAGGTCGATCAGCCGCCCTGGCGTGGCGACCACGATGTCGACCCCGCGGCGGAGCCGGTCTATCTGCCTGCCCAGCGACGCGCCGCCGTAGACCGTGGTCACCGTCACGCCCAGCGCCTGACCGAGCGGCGTCAGCACGTCGGCGACCTGCTGGGCGAGTTCCCTGGTGGGGACCAGGACGAGCCCACGCGGGGCCTTCTCCTGCCGCGGGCCGCCAGCGCCGGCGAGCCGGGCCAGCATCGGCAGGCCGAACGCGAGGGTCTTGCCGGACCCGGTCTGCGCGCGGCCGAGCACGTCCCGGCCGGCCAACGCGTCCGGCAGGGCCCGGGCCTGGATGGCGAACGGCGCGTCGATCCCGCGCTGGGCGAGCGCGGCGACCAGCGGGGCGGGGATGCCAAGCTCACGGAAGGTGGTGGCGGCCGGCG
The DNA here is from genome assembly GCA_036394075.1 of Streptosporangiaceae bacterium. Lineage (GTDB taxonomy): Bacteria > Actinomycetota > Actinomycetes > Streptosporangiales > Streptosporangiaceae > JAWWPY01. Next base: position 51,250 of record DASWFT010000086.1, on the reverse strand, counting down.
CCGGTGCGCTAAGCGCCGCCGTCAGTGCCTGGTCGAGGGCGGAACGGACGACGGCCGGGCGGGCCGGGGCCGGGCGTCCCGGACGGCCGGGGCGACCCGGGCGGCCGCGGCCCGCCTGGCTGCGGCGGCCGGCCGTGTTCCGGCGGCCCGGGCTGGCACCGCCGTCGACTCGGCCGACCGAGTCGCGGCGGGCCGGATCGCGGCGGGCTGCGTTCTGCGGCAAGGGTGAACTCCATCCATGCTTCGTGGGCCGCGTCGTGCGGGGAGGCGTCAACGACAGCGGCGAACTGGAACTCACCGAGAAGCGGACTGCTCACACATGCGACCGCGCGGGCTCCTCGCCCGCGGGAGTGGCGGCAATGCTGCCGACCGTTGGCACCAACACTACCAGCGGCCCCCTTGTTCCCCCGGGAGGCCGGGTTCGGGCGCGGAAATCCCGGCCTGCCGGGGTTCCCGCGCAGGCCGGCGCCTCACTCATCGCGCCTCTCGAAGTGGCTGACGGCAATGAGCCCGGCGACGAAGGCGACGACCATGGCGATCAGCAGACCGAGTTCGGCCGAGCTGATCGTCTTCTCGTTGCTCAGCAGGAAGAGGATCCGCCTGATGACAGCCACCAGGCCGCGGTGCTCCGCCGCCGCGGCGACCAGGGCGTCCCGGGCCTGGTCGAGATCGCGCGCGGCAAGCAGGTCTCGGCGACCAGGGCACTACGGCATCTGAGCGTCGGTCCCTAGTTGTGTGCAGGGCTTTCCAGGGTGGCGGCGTAATCGGGCACGTAGGTCTGCATGTCCCGCGGCACGCGCACGTAGCCCTGGGACGCCGGGCGCGGCGGCAGGGACAGCGGCAGCCGCTGCACGTCGTGGTACGGCAGGGTGGTGAGCAGGTGCGCGATCATGTTGATCCGGGCCCGCCGCTTGTCGTCGCTCTCGACCACGTGCCACGGGGCCTCGGGGATGTCGGTGTGGATGAACATCTCGTCCTTGGCCCTGGAATAGTCCTCCCACCGGGTGATCGACTCCAGGTCCATCGGGGAGAGCTTCCAGCGGCGCATGGGATCCTCCAGCCGGGACCGGAACCGGGCTTGCTGCTCGGCGTCGCTGACCGAGAACCAGTACTTCCGCAGCAGGACGCCATCCTCGGCGAGTAGGCGCTCGAAGATGGGGCACTGATGCAGGAAGCGGTGGTACTCCTCCTTGGTGCAGAAGCCCATGACGTGCTCCACGCCGGCACGGTTGTACCAGCTACGGTCAAATAGGACGATCTGGCCGGCGGCCGGCAGGTGTTCGACGAAGCGCTGGAAGTACCACTGGGTCTGCTCCCGCTCGGTCGGCGCGGGAAGGGCGGTGATCCGGGCCAAGCGGGGGTTGAGGTACTGGGCGACCCGCTTGATCGTGCTTCCCTTGCCGGCCGCGTCGCGGCCTTCGAAGATCACCACCACCCTGGCCTGCTCGGTGCGAACCCACTCCTGCACCTTCACCAGTTCGGCCTGAAGCCGGAAGAGCTCTGTCTCGTACAGCTTCTTGGGCAGCCGCTGCGGCTCGGCCGCCTTGTTCTTGCTGTGCGACTCGCGCCGCGCCTTCACCGTGCCGTCCTTGTGCGTCACTTGACCGCACCCCCTTTGCGCCGAGTCAACCACCAGCCGGGGCCCGTGGCGAGCCCTGGTCATGGCACCCTGGGGGCGGCCCCCCTTCGCACCTGCCTGCCGACCGGCTGGCGCGCGGCTCGTCGGCAACCTCGGGAGATATGCTGTGCAGCCAGATGGTATCTCTGTGTGTTCAAACGACTACTAAACGTTGGAAGGCCATCGGCGTATGCGCCGCGATGAGCATCTGCCTGTCATCGCTCGCGGCGTTGCCCTCCAGCGGTGCCGAGGCCATGGCCAGCGCGGAGCAGCAGGCGGCCGCCCGCATGGCAGGCCACGCGGCGACCCCGCGGACCGTGGTGAGCTTCACCTTCGATGACGGCGACGCCGACCAGATGGCGGCCGCGCAGGTGCTGCACAGGTACGGGATGAGCGGCACCTTCTACATCATCACCGGCGCGGTCGGGTCGCCGAACTATCTGAGCCTCTCCGACCTGCACACGCTCGCGGCGGAAGGGGATGAGATCGGTGGCCACACGGTCTCGCACCTCGAAGTGCCCTACGTCACCGCCGCCGAAGCCCGCCGCCAGGTCTGCGACGGGCGGAACACCCTCATCAGGTGGGGATTCCAGGTGAGATCGTTTGCCTACCCCGGCGGGGCGTACAGCCCCGCGGCCGAGAAGATCGTGCGAGCATGCGGCTTCAATAGCGCGCGCACCGTGGAAGGCCTCCGCTCGCCGGGGTGCCCTCGGTGCGCCGTGGAGGAGACCATCCCGCCCGCGAACCCCTACGCGATCCGCGCCCCGGGGCAGGTGGACGGCACATGGACGCTCGCCACGCTTGAGAATGTCGTCACCACCGCCGAACGCCGCGGTGGCGGCTGGCTGCCGTTCATCTTCCACCACATCTGCGGCGCCAATCACTGCTCCAGCCTGAAGGTACGGGTGTCCCTGCTGAACGCCTTCACGAAATGGCTCGCCCAGCGTCGGGACCTCGGCACCGTGGTCAAGACGGTCGACGCGGTTATCGGCGGACCGGTCCGCCCGATGGTCGGCGCGTCGGCGGCGCGGCCGCATGGCGTCATCAACCACTCGCTGGCAACCGTCGGCGGCACTGGCGCGGTGGATCTGAATATCGACCGGCCACGCGAACCTGCCCCGTTCCCGCATTGCTGGGTGGAGGCCCAGTACGGCCAGAACACGGAGACCTGGCAGCGGGTCCGGGGTGGCCACGCCGGCCCGTGGGCCATGCGCCTGACCATGACCAGCCACAAAAGCGGCGACGCCAAGCTGATCCCGCAGTTCGATCTCGGCCAGTGCTCGATCCCGGTCACCGCCGGCCAGTCCTACAATCTGGCTACCTGGTATAAGTCCAGCGCACTCACGCAGTTCGCGGTCTACTACCGGACACCGCAGGGCGAGTTTCTGTACTGGACATCCAGCCCCTTCTACTCGGCGGCCACGCAGTGGGCCGAGGCAACCTGGACGACGCCTCCGCTCCCGGCCGGCGCGAGCGGGCTGAGCTTCGGGCTGGCTCTGTCCCGCAAGGGCTGGCTGATCACCGACGAGTACAGCATCCTCGCCACCCCGCGCAGCGTCACCAGGGGGATCCTGGACGTCACGATCCTGGTGCTGCTCGGCCTGGGCGGCGGTGTAGCCGGGGCGCGGGCACTACGACGGCGCCGCCGCGGTGCGGGCGCGCCACAGCCCGCCGATGAGCAGCCGCAGCCAGCCGATGAGCAGCCGCAGCCAGCCGATGGGCAGCCGCAGCCAGCCGATGGGCAGGCGCATCCAGAGCCGGGCCGCCCCTGACTGCCTGCGCGACCGGTCCAGGCCTGCTGGGCACCCTCAGCCGGACCGGCGCAAGGGTGGACTCTCGGAGCCTCCGTCCAGCAGCCTGTGGCGGACGGCGAACGAGGCCGCTTCGAGCCGGGAATGCACGCCAAGCTTGATGAGCAGTGATTGAACGTGCGTTCGCACGGTGGCCGGAGAGACTCTGAGTTTGGTCGCCATGTTGGCCGTGTCCAGGCCCTCCACCAGCAGTCCCAGGCACTCCCGCTCGCGCGGGGTGAGGTAGGCGGCGAGCCGGTGCGCGTCTTCCTGTTGCGCCGGTTGCCGCTTCTTTGTGGCCTTCGGGACGTCGACGACCACCTCGCCGCGCAGTGCCCGTTCGATGGCCCCGGTCAGCGCCGAGATCCCGCGGGTCTTGTGCAGGTAGCCGGAAGCCCCCGCGTGCAGCGCCTGCAGTATTCCATCGGTGTCGGGGTCGGCGCTGAGCACGAGCACCTTGGTGCCCCTGCTGACGGCGATCATCTCGGCGATGACCTCGATGCCGTTGTCGCCGGCGAAATGACGGTCGATCAGGCACACATCCGGCTGCTTCAGCCGGACGTACTCGACGGTGTCCGCCACGCTGTGGGCCACGGTGACCTCGTACCCGCGCTGGACGAGGACCGTCGACATCGCGTCGAGGAACACGCTGTGGTCATCCCCGATCACCAGGCCGGCCACCGCGTTCACCGGCTCATCCGGGCGCCCGCGGCGCGACGGGAACGGCCCGGACAGGAATCATGATCCGGACCCGGGTGCCGCCAGCCTCAGGCGCCTGCACTTCGAGTCGCCCGCCGCACGACTCGAGCAGGGAGGTCACCACGCCCAGGCCCAGCGAGGCGGTGCCGGGGGGACCTTTGCCAAAGCCGGGACCGTCGTCGGTCACCTCGATGACCGCGTCCGGATCATCGGCCCGGGCCTGTTCCTGACGGATCCCGACCTCGACCGTGCCCTCGGGGCCCGCGGCGCGCGCCGCATTGTCAACGACGTTGGTGAGTACCCGCCAGAGCAGCGCCGGGCTCGCCTCGACGCTCACGGCAGGCCCCGGCAGCAGTACCACGGATGCCTCGTGAGCGAACCTGGCCAGCTGCGCCACCTGGCCGCTCAGCGACCCGAGGTCGACGGCGGCGACCTCCTCGGCCTCGTGCCGGTCCGGGATCTCGCTCGAGACGATGTCGAGCATCCGGGACATCTCCACGGACAGCAGCTCCATACGGAAGCCAGAGTCATCGGGCAGCACAACGTCTCCGCGCACCGCCTCGACCAGGTAGGACAAGGTTGTCATCTGATGCCCAAGATCATGTAGCAGGCCCCGTGCGGCGAGCGCCTCGGCGCCATCCGACCGCCGGCGGCCGTGACTGCGCCGCCGGTCCAGAGACGACTCCATCGTGATGCCCCCTTCCCCGCCCTGGGCAGTCAGGGCAGCGCAACGCTGACCGGCGGGGATACATGGAAAATGCGAACTCGACGATGTCCGAGGCCAGTCTGGGCCCGTGGCGGCGCCCCCTCGCAGCGCCCGTGTCCCACGTCGGACAATCTCGGGTCCTATCGCCCCCCCCGGTTCTGCACTCCCCCGGCGCCCGGCTCCCCTGAGGCCGCGGCTGGATGAGGCACGCTACTCAATTTGTAGCATGCGGTGCTAGGCACATAATAGTGGCCAGAGGGGTGTACTTGCACTATAAGTGCCCTCTGGGGCATTACGAGGCGCGTGTGCAACCTGACGTGCTAGGCCAGACGGGTGGTTGCGGAACTGCCTGGTGCTGACCCGGGGGACGACCCCCCGGAACCCCCCGGGAGGGCTGGCCCGGAGGACGACCCCCCGGAACCCCCCGGGAGGGCTGGCCCGGGGGGACGACCCCCCGGAACCCCCCGGGAAGGCGAAAGCTGCCTCGTGTATGCCTCGGTGAGTGCGCCGCGCAGAGCCGACTCACCGAACCGGCTGCCCAGGCGGGCGCGGGCGGCGGTGGCCATCTCGGCGGCGACGGCCGGTGAGTCGAGGAGGAAGGCTATCGCCCGGGCCATGAGCTCCGGGCTCCGCGGCGGCACCAGCAGGCCGGTCTCGCCCGGGATCACTACGTCGGCCACGGCGTTGACCGCGGTCGCTACCACTGGCACGCCGCAGACCATGGCCTCCACGATCACCGTCGGCAGGCCCTCGTAGCGGCTGGGCAGGGCGAATACGTCGAAGGCCGGAAGCAGTTCGGGCACGTCGGTGCGCTCCCCGGCCAGCACCACCGACCCCGCTGGCATCGCGGCGGCCAGGCGGCCGATGCGCTCGGCGAGTTCGCCTCCGCCGACCCACACGCCAATCACGTCCGGGCGGCCGAGCCGCCGCATCGCGGCGAGGAAATCCTCAGGTGCCTTCTGATAGGTCAGCCGGCCGACCGCGCCGATCACCGTGGCGTCGGCGGGCAGGCCGAGCGCGAGCCTGGCCCGGCGGCGCGCCAGCGGTGCCACCCCGGGGCTCCCGGCGACCGGGAATCCCGCCCCGGCCTGGTCCGCGCCGTCCACCACCACGCCGATCGTGCGCACCCGTTCCGGCGCGATCAGTTCACGCCGCACCGCCTCCACGGCCACGCCGGTACCGACGCACAGGGCCAGGTCGGTGATCTGGCCGAGCCGGCGCTCGATGGCCACGTAGGCCCGTCGGCGCGGCGCCTGCTGGAACTCGTGGAACGGGAAACCGTGATAGGTGTGCACGATCCTCGGTATCCCGGCGCGGTGGGCGGCCAGGCGGCCTGCCGTGCCGGCCTTGGCGGTGTGCGTGTGCACCACGTCGAAATGCCGCTCGCGGAAGAGCGAGCCGAGCCGGCGCAGCGCCCGGAGGTCGCTGCGGGGATCGATCGGCGTGCGCAGCGAGGGTTCGATGATGACCTCCAGGCCCGCCTGTGCGGCCTCGTCGAGCAGCCTGTCGCCGCTGCCGGTGATGATCGTCATCTGGAAGGCGTCAGAGTTCATCGCCCGGGCGCCGCGCAGGGCATGCTGGCCCGCGCCGCCTTCCAGCCGGGTGATGACCGTCGCGATCCGCAGCGCATCAGGGGCCGCTCCGGGCCCCTCTCCATCTCTGCTCATTTATGCTCCGGGCTCGTCTTTGTGCTCCGGGGTTATCTGTGCTCAGTGGCGATCTGTGCTCGTGCTGGTCTGTGGTCGACACTTATCTGTCGTTGGTGGCTATCTGCCCCGGAGTTATCTGGCGTGCTCCGGCGGTTTCAGGCCCGCGGCCCGAGCCACCCGGACAGCTTCGAGACGGCTGTGCACATCCAGCTTCGCGAAGATGTTGCGGGTGTGCGTACGCACGGTATCCGTCGATATGAGCAGGTCCTGGGCTATCTGCCGACCCCGTTTGCCGTCCATCATACTGAGCAGGACATCTCGCTCCCGTGGGCTGAGCACGTCAAGCAGGTCTTCGTGCTCCTTGGCCCGGCTGACGTCAGTACGCAGCTCGCGGAGTATCTCGCCGAGCATGTCCGGCGGGAACCAGGACTTGCCCTGGCATACCCCGCGCACCACGGTCTCGAGTTCGGCCGCGCCCTGCTCCTTGGCCACCCAGGCCGCGACGCCGGCCCTGGCCGCTTCCACGGCGTGCGCGAGATTGTGGTCGGCACTGAGGACCACGACGCGTGCCTCCGGCCGCACCGCCACCAGGGCGCGCAGGACCTCACCGACGGCTGAGCCCAGCGGCTCAACCTCGATCGTGATGACGTCTGGACGCAGGCCGCGGACGATGTCGAGAAGATTGGGATCGGCTGTGGTGCACCGCCCGGCCACCCACAGGTCCATAGCCGCGGACAGGCGCGATGCTAGGGCCTCGGTGACCATCAGGTGATCATCGACCAAGAGCAGCCGGACGGGGTTCATAGGTTCACTCTGCACCGCCCGCATGGCGGTGTCCTCATCCAGATGCATGACGAACTTCTCCCATAAATGCCGCGCGTGCGGCGCCCACACCATTCGGCGGGGCCGTGTTCGCGGTGCGAGCCAGCCACCCCGCCGAGAACTCAGGCATTTCAGCGCCGACGGCTCGGACGCCGCCCATGGCCCGCTGACCGCTGACCGTGATGCTTCGGGTGGGGCTCTTCCACCGCCCGTTGGACCGCGATAGCCAGGCCATGGGTATCGCGTAGATTCCGATCGCCGCGTCGACCATCCGCAGGACCGGGAAGAAGAAACCGCAGGCGAGCAGGCGGGGCCGCCGGTCAAGCAGGGCGACTGCGACCGTGAGGGCATAGTCGGGCACCACGATGCCGAAGAACACCGTGGAAAGCTTCACATGAGCGGCGGCCACAGTGTAGACCGGCGCGAACCACGGCCAGAACTGCGCGCCGCCCACCAGTTCCGGGACAACGAAGACCAGCAGCAGCATCGGGAGCAGCAGGAACATCAGGCTTGAGATCACCATCTCGAAGAGCAGCAGGGCGACCATGGCGGTGAACAGGTTCGCGCGCGGCGGATGGCGCCGCACCGTCTGCCAGAGCCCGAGCGCCCATCGCTTGGTCTGCCGGATGTAGTCGTGCAGGTTGTCCGGGTCCTGGGTGACCGCGACGGCCCCAAGCGTGAAGCCGACCTTGCCCAACTGCTTCTGGTAGACCTCGAACGTCATGTTGAAGTCTTCGATCGCCAGGCCGGGCGGGTTCAGGTCGATGCGTGGCAGCACCTCGCTGCGGTAAATGCTGGCGAAGCCGGGGACGATGGGCGTCGCATTGAAGTGCCGCGACGTCTGCCCGTACTTCACCACCCGCTGGCCGATCGCGTAGATCCGCTCACGGTGGCCGACCAGCAGGTTACCGACCAGCGTCAGCTTGCGGTCACCATCGGTCTTGACGCAACCCGCGACGGCGACCACTCCGGGGCCGTCGAACATCGGCAGTGCGGCATCAAAGTAGCCGGGCAGCACGCGGGTGTCCGCGTCCAGCAGCATGACCGCGCGGAACCGGTCGAGCAGCCCGAAGCGCTGGATCGCCTCATGCAGCGCGCCAGCCTTCCCGAGGTTCTCCCGCGTCTCGATCACATTCGCCCCGGCGCGCCGTGCGACCTCGACCGTACGGTCGGTCGAACCGTCGGAGACCACATGAACGTTGGCGTGTGGCACCAGTTCCATGATCGCTTCAAGGCTCTGCTCGATGACCAGCGCCTCATTGTGCGCCGCGATGAGGACCGCGACGTCCTGCACGGTCAGCGACTCCGTATTCCCCGGAAGCTGGCGGGTATGCGATATGGCCGATCCGGCAGCAGCCAGCGCAGGCGTTCCCGCCGGGCCGGGCAGCCCGGCCGGGGACCGCATGGCGGCACGGCGCGCTGCCCGTGTGCTGTGCACCTTGCGGATCAGGACGGCCATCTGACGGCAGAGGCCGATGAAGCCCCAGATGGCAAAGTTGGCACCGAAGATCAGGACGGCCAGCGCCCACCAGGGCATCATCGGGGTGCCATGGAGATGGTGCGGGCGGTCTGGTCGTGGATGACGTCGCGGATGATGGTGTCGAGGGTCCGGGTGGGGTGGAAGCCGGTGAGGGTGGTGGCGAGGGTGCAGTCGGGGACGCGGCGTTGCATGTCTTCGTAGCCGGATCCGTAGGCGTCGAGGTAGCTGCCGTGGGTGATGGCTGAGGGTGACCCCGCCGCGGTGATGATCTTGGCGGCGAGGGTGTTGATGGTGACTTGCTCGGTGGAGCCGAGGTTGACCGCGAGACCGTAGGCGGCGGGGGTAGCGGCGAGGCCCGTGAGGGCGGGGATGACGTCGTGGACGTGGCAGAAGCAGCGGATCTGCTCGCCGGTGCCGTAGACCGTGAGTGGATCGCCGCCCAGCGCCTGGCTGGTGAAGCGGGGGATGACCATGCCGTAGCGGCCGGTTTGGCGGGGGCCGACGGTGTTGAAGAGCCGGACGATGACGGCGCGGAGGCCTTTTTCGCGGGTGGTGGCCTCGATGAGGCTTTCGTCGATGGCCTTGGCTTCGGCGTAGCTCCACCGTGATTTGAGCGGGGAGCCGAGGATCCGGTCGTCGTCCTCGCGGAGCCCGATCTTGGTGTTCTTGCCGTAGATCTCGCTGGTGGACGCGGCGACCAGGACCGCGCCGGCGTCCAGGGCGGCGTCCACCACGTTCTCGGTGCCGTGGATGTTGGTGCGCATCGCTTCGAGGGTGTGGTCGCGGATCACGAACGACCCGACGGCGGCGGCTAGGTGGAAGATCACGTCTGCGCCGGCCGCCAGCCGGGTGACCAGCGTGTGATCGAGGATGGTGCCCTCGGTGAAGGTGAAGCCGGGATGGCTGGTGGCGGCGTCGAGGTTGGACATCTGCCCGGTGGACAGGTCATCCAGGCCAGCGACCTGATGCCCGGCCGCCAGCAGCGCCGCGGTCAGGTGACCGCCGATGAACCCAGCCGCGCCGGTCACGAAATACCTCATCGCTTTGCTCCCGTCATCCCCGCAGGCTGCCCCGCGGCACGCCCGTTGCTGGCCGCCGCAGGCTGCGCCGGCGATGCCGTCTTCGCCAGGTCCGCATCGACAGCCCGCCCGTTCCCACCAGGCCTCGCTGGTGCTGCTGCCGCCCGCGCCACCGTGGCTGGCGCCGGGCCCGCGGCCACGGGGGCGCGGCGGGTCCGGCGGGCCAGCCGGGCGGCGCGGCGGCGCGGGCCAGGCCGGGCGGCGATCTGCTCGTACAGGTCATCGATGCGGGCGGTGACCGCGGTGATGCCGTACTCGCGTTCCACCGCCGGCTCGGGCGCCCGCTCGAGCTGCCCCGCCGCGGCGGCGGCCTCCAGCACCACCGCGATCCCGGCGGCGTCATGCGGCACCTGGGTGGCGCGGGCCACGCTCAGCCCCTCCAGCGCGGGGCAGGTGGTGTAGGCCACCGGCAGCCCGTTCGCCAGCGCCTCCAGCACCGACAGCCCGAACGTCTCCTGCGCGCTGGACGCCACGAACATGTCAAACGCCGAGAGCACCCCGGCCACGTCATGACGTTCCCCGGCGAAGACCACCAGCCCGGCCACTCCGTGCTGCGCGGCGGCCTGCTCAAGCCGCTCGCCTTCCGCACCCTGGCCGACGATCACCAGCTTCGCCCGGCCCGCGCGCAGCAAAGGCGCCGCCGCCTCGATCACCAGGTGAAACTGCTTGTTCGGATCCAGCCGCCCCAGCACCCCGATGACGAACTCCCCCGGCGCAGCGCCGAACTCCGCGCGCACCCGATCCCGCGCCGCGCCGTCGAAGGCGACCCGGCCCAGGTCCACCCCGTTCGGGATCACCGCCACGTGCTGCGCCGGCACTCCCCAGCCGGTCATCCGGTCGGCCACCGTCGCCGACACCGCGATGGTCATCGGCGAGAACCAGCCCGACGCCAGGTACAGGGCGCGCACCCCCGCCGTCATCTTCCGCCGCTCCAGGTGCGTCTCCCCGATCGAATGCTCAGTCGAGACCACCACCGGCGTCCCCGCCAGCCACGCCGCCGGCCGCCCGTACACCTGCGACCGGTACAGGTGCGCATGCACCACGTCATAACCGCCATCACGGATCAGCCGCCGCAACCGCCGCAACACACCCACCTGCGTATTACGCAACATCCCCACATCACGCACCCGCACCCCATCGGCGCCGATCATCTCCGCCACCGGCCCCGGGTTGTACAACGTCACGACCTCACCCTCATGCCGGCTGTGCTGCAACACCGACCGCAACTGCAGCTCAGCACCACCAACACCCAGCCCCGTAATCACATGCAAAACCTTCATCGCGAACCCCCGTGTGACGAATTAGAGAAAGACGAGTTATCAAAAGCCGGCTCAGAATCAGCGAAACTGAGCCTCGAATTGGCCAGAATGAGCTCCTTAAAGGGCGGCCGGTCAGCGGGCCGGCCCGCAGCAGCCTGGCGTGAAGCGCCGATCAGCGAGCCCGCGGCCGAGGCCACGGTGGCCGCAACGGTGCGGGCCAGGATCATCAGGTCCAGCCAGAAGGACCAGTTCTCGATGTACTGGTTATCGAGCCGGGCACGGTCGTGGATCGAGGTGTCCCCGTTCTGCCCGTGCACCTGGGCCCACCCGGTCAGTCCCGCGGGCATCCGGTTCCGGTCGTGGTATCCGGGCACCTCCTGCCCGAACCGCCGGGCGAAGTAAGGCCGCTCGGGGCGCGGCCCGACCAGCGACATCTCCCCTCGCAGCACGTTCACCAGCTGCGGCAGCTCGTCCAGGTGCGTGGTCCGCAGGAAGCTGCCGAGCGGGGTGCACCGCTCGGTCGGCGCTGACCAGCACGTGTCCGGGTCCCAGCACCTTTCCGAACCGCGGGGCACCCCGAGGGTGCGCAGCTTCGCGATCTCGGCGAGCCTGCCGGAACCGACGACGCGGACCTGGCGGAACAGCGCCGGGCGGCGCAGCTGTAGCCGCCCCGCTGCCGCCAGCCCAAGGAGGAGAGGCGCGGTCAGGGTGAGCAGCACAGCGGCGGTGATGACGTCGAACGTCCGCTTCAGGAACGTGCCCATGACCGCCCGGCCCTGCCGCAGCGGGATGAGCGGGATGCCCCACACCTCATCCAGGCAGGCCCTCGGCACGACGGCACCCAGCTCATGCAGCCGGGGAACCACGCAGATGTCGGCGCCCATCCGGCGGGAGGCGCGCAGCACCGGAACCATCTCCTGGTCCCGGTCACCCGGGAAGCACACGATGACGCGCCTGATGTGATGGCGGGCCACAACTTCACGCAGGTCGGTGAGCTGGCCCAGGACAGGCAGGGACAGCTCTCCGGCCGCTGGGCGGCTGTCCAGGAAGCCGCGCGGGCTCAGGCCCAGCTCAGGGTGTTCATGCAGCAGCCTGGCGACGTGCCGGCCAAGATCTCCGGCGCCGACCACCAGGGTCGGGTCGGTCAGCAGTCCGCGGCGGTGCGCGGCACGCAGAGCCGCGCTGAGCGAGACACGGCCGACGATCAGCAGTCCGGCGGACCAGGCCACCAGCCGCAGCGTGTCGGCGGCAGACGTCCAGGGCAGGACGAGGAGCGCCGGCAGCGCGGCGGCGGTGATGATGCGCCCGGCCTGATCGAAGACCCGCAGGCAGATCCGCACCCGGTGCAGCCCGCTGACTGCGAGCACGACGAGCACGGCGCCGGCGTAGAGCGCGGCGCGCCAGCCGTAGTGCCCGGCGATCGCGGCCGCAGCCAGCAGCGCCAGCAGGTCGGCCAGTGGCAGCACCGCGACCGGTCCGACCCGGCTCGACCACCGACGGGACCGAGCCGGGTTCTCCCCGGCGGGCAGCGTCAAGGCTGGCGCCACCCGATCCAGGGCGGCGGCGCCAGCTCTGGCCGCAGCCACCTGCGGCGAGCCGGGCGTGAAAAGGCTCATGCTCGCAGCCCTGCGCCCACAGCCACATCGGTCCGCCGGCTGGCGGCGCCCGTCAGCCGCCGTCCCACAGTCCCCGCCGCGTGGTCCGCGCCGTAGACGAACCGCATGACCGGGCCGAAGGTCGGCGCCACGGCCGGGCCGACCACGTACAGCCCGGGCACCGAGGACTCGTAGTCCCGGCCCACCGCTGGCGAGTAGGCCACGGTACGCAGCTGGGATGCCAGCTGCTGGTCAAGGAACCCCATCCGCAGGACGTCGGGCCGGTAGCCGGTAGCCGCGATGACATGATCCGCAGCGAGCTCGCTGTGCTCACCGGTGCTGGTGACCAGCCCCAGTCGCACCTCGCCGGCCCTGGCCTTGGTCCACTCCAGCGCCTGGCCACTCAGGACCGGGAACTCGCCCTCGACACGTTCCCGCAGCCAACTGGCCCCGGCCGGACCGAGCGCGGTCCGGGCCCGGTAGGCCCGGGTGGACGCGGGCAGGTGCCGGAACAGGTTGGGCTGGCGCGAGTAGAACCAGGTGCTCCAGCCGGAGCCAAGCCCGGCCTCCGGCTCCCGCATCCGCTGCAGCAGCGGGCGGTCCAGGGCCAGCGGGGGCCCATTCCAGACCACCCTCGGCTTCCTCGTCACGATCTGGACGCTGGCCCCGCTCTCGCGTAGCAGCGCGGCGGTCTCCAGAGCGGACTGGCCAGCGCCGACCACGATGACCTGCTGGCCGCGGAAGACGGACAGGTCGGTGTGGGCGCTGCTGTGCGTGCAGGCCGACTCCGGCAGCCAGCTCAGCTGCCCGGGCATGTGGGCGAAGTGCTCGACACCAACGGCCAGCACCACCTGGCGGGCACGGGCGACATCACCGTTGGCCAGGCTGAGCTCAAACTGGCCGTCCTTCGCGGCGACCCTGGTGACCAGGATTTCCTCGAGACCCGGGGCACACTGCAGCTGGAACCACTGGCCGTAGGCGACGAACGTGTCCAGCGGCACCGGCAGCCCGTAACTCGCGTAAGGACGCCCGGTGGCCTTGCAGAATGCCTCCAGGGTGAACGCGGCGTCCGGGTCGGACAGGTTCGAGGCGAAGCCCTGCGACTTCAGGAACATGCCGCGTGGCATGTGCTCCCGCCACAGGTTCATCGGCAGGCCGAACTGGCGGACGCTCGGGCCAGCACCGCGCAGATGGGCCGCGACCGAGAGCCCGTACGGTCCGGCACCGACTATCGCCACGTCAACGGTGCTGCTCATTTCTTTTCCCCCTCGGAATGAAGTTCTGGCTCCCCTTGCTGGGTGGCCAGGTTGGGCGTGTTCGATGGCGGGTTCGCCGGGCCGCGGCCGAGCCTGGCCGCCGCCCGCCCGCGCCGGTACCGGGGCTGCTTCTCCGGCCCTGCGCCACCCCCGCCGCGGGCAAACGGCCGGCTGACCATCCGCCAGCTCATGCGCAGGCACATCAGCCCGAAGGGCCGCAGATCGTCCCGTGCGAACCAGGCGGCCTCGTCAACTCCGCGCAGGGAAGCCACCCAGGACTTCAGTCCCAGCTCCCCGCTGCGCCAGTAGCCGAGCGCGCCGATCGGGTCGTAGTTCTCGACCAGGAACCGCCGGCCGTCTACCGGCTCATGCTCAGGCACGGCCTGCCCGGTCAGGTCGAGGTAGGCGGCGCGGACCACGTCCAGGCCGGCGGCATCCTGGAAGAGCCGGAACTGCGCGCCCACCCTCGGGTTGAAATCCAGCAGCTTGTACTGGCCGTCCCGCTGGTCAAGGCGAATGTCAAGGTCGGTGATCCCGCGGTATGACAGTTCCGAGAGCAGGCCGGTGACCTGATCACGAAGCGGGATGTTCAGCGCCGAGTGCCCGAGGCTGGTCAGTCCGGCGTGCGCCGGATATGACCGGTCCTTGACACCGGTGAACGCGGGCCGGCAGACGGAGCCGTAGCCGCAGTACCCGTGGAAGAACCAGTCCTGGCCCGGCCCACCGGGGATGTACTCCTGCAGCATGAGGCCCGCGCTCGCACGCTCGCAGGCGCGGTACGCCTCGTCCAGTTCGGCCGCGGCATGAATGATCGATGTGCTGCGCAGCGCGCCCCCATGACTCCAGGGCGTGGTGAGCTTCGCGATCACCGGGAAGCCCGCCCTGCTCGCGAAGTCACGGGCCTCATCGAGCGACGAGGGGACGGTGGCTTGCGGGCTGGGCACGTTCAGCTTGCGGCAGAGCTCATACATCGAGTACTTGCCCGCCAGCCGCCTCGGGAGGTCGGCCGGGGGGGCCGGGAACAGGAACCATTCCCGCAGGCTGTCGCCGTGCTCCGCCAGGAAGATCGCACCAGCGTCATCGGTGGTGATGAGCACCGACGGACGGCCGATTCGCTGAGCAAGCTGCATCAGCCCGGTGTGGATTCGTTCGGAATGATCTCCAGGGGGCGGCCAGAACAGCCGGCCCTGAAGGTACCGGGAGTTCGCGGCTGGGGCCCACGGTCCCTCGTGCACCCCGTACACCGGCACGCCGAGCCGCCCCAGGCTGCGGATCGCGCCGAGACCACCGTGGTGCATCACGTTCGGGTCGAACTTGAGCACCACGGCCGGGGTGGTCACGTCGGTGCCGTTCAGGTCACTGGTCATCGTTTCCGTCCTCAAACCACCGAGCAGTGCGTGGCACCGTCGAACTTGTAGGTGGCATCCAGGACCAGCGGGCTGTCCTGCGCCCAGGAATAGTCGACGCCTGGGTGCACGGTGTGGATCACGGCCAGGTCATAGTCAGCGCCGACCGGTGATGGCGTGCTGTTGACCAGCCGGCCGTCAGGCAGCCGGACGCTGGGAATCAGCGGGTCGTAGTACCGCACGTCCGCGCCTTCGCGGATGAGCCCGGCGATGAGCGGGATCGCGGGGGATTGCCGCAGGTCCCGGACGCCCGGCTTGTAGCTGACCCCGACCACGAGCACCCGGGCCCCGGCCAGCGTGCGCCCGGCAGCAGCGAGGACCTCCCCGGCCCGCGCGATGACCCGCTCGGGGCGGAGATCGATTGACTTCATGGCCTGCTCGATCAGCGGGGAGCTATGGTTCTGCTTGTTCAGCTGCCACAGCAGGTAGTGCGGGTCACACGGGATGCAGTGACCGCCCACGCCAGGCCCAGGGAAAACGCCCAGGAAGCCATACGGCTTGGTGCCCGCGGCGAGAGTGATCTCCATGGGGTCCAGATCCAGCGCCCCGCAGGCATCGGCGAACTCGTTCGCCAGGGCCAGCGACACAGCGCGGAAGATGTTCTCGTACAGCTTGGTCGCCTCCGCCGCGGCCGGCGAGCTCACCAGGTACACGGCGTCGGTCAGCTCACCGATCACCAGGGCAGCCCGGTAGGCGCAGATGGCCGTCACCCCGCCGATTACCCTCGGGGTCTCCCGCTGGAGGTGCTCGGCATTCCCGGGATCGATCCGTTCGGGGCTGAACGCCACGAACACGTCGGTGCCGATACGCAGGCCGCGCTCCTCAAGGGGCTGGGCGAGCAGTTCCTCGGTGGTGCCGGCGTATGTCGTCGAGGTCAGGATGATCGTCTGGCCGGGCCGGGCATGGGCCACCACGGTGGCGCACGCGCCGCGGAGCGCGGAAAGGTCGGGAGAGTTGTCGCCGTCCACCGGGGTCGGCACGCAGATGATGACCGCGTCTGCCTCCGCCATGGTGGCCAGCTTGCTGGTCAGCTCGAAGGTGCCATCGGCCAGTGCCACGTCGAGGCGGTCGCGGTCAGGGTCGCTGAGGTCGGCGTTGCGCGCCAAGATCTCATCCAGCCGACTCTGGCTGACGTCGATCCCGATGATCCGCCGACAGCGGCCGTGCAGCGCCAGTGCGGTCGGCAGCCCGACATAGCCCAGGCCCACGATGGCCACGGACCACGTTTTGGCGGAATTCCCATTCCTATTACCGCTGCCATTGGTATCGCCCAGCCGCGCAGCTGGCATCTCAAACGCGACCAGCTTGCTTTGCAGCAGGCGCTCCGGGCCGTTGACCGCGAGCGAGAGTTGGTTAATTGCCACAGTCGGCTTTCCCCCTAGACCTTGAACCGGGCACGATCCCCTCATGACCCGTTCATCGGTGAATCAAGACGAAATTCAATTACTTACTAAGCCCGACTGTGCCATCCGCATCCCGCGCGGACGTAGGCCAACAGGGGTAGGCCGCCTACGCTGAGCTACGTATTTCAGGCGGCGTTTCGCGGGCTGAAGCGTCGCGCCCCCGGGCCGCGGTAGTCCCAGGTCAGCCAGTGCCGCAGCCCCTTGGCCCAGAGGCGCGGGGACGAATCGGACTCGCCGATGAAGGTGCGCGGGAGTGCGTGCTGCCCGGTGTATTCCGAGGGCCATATCGCGCAGCCGTAGCCGTAACCCGCGGCGCGTACACCCTCCACGACCGCGGCGTCGATATCCCCGTAGGGGTAGCAGAATCCGGGCACGTCCTGGCCGCTTACGTCCTGCAGCGCACGACGGCTACCGTCGATCTCCTCGGCCAGCGCGCTCTCGGGCGCCTTGGGCAATGACACATGACGCAGCCCGTGCGAGCCGATCTCGATCCCGGCATCGGCCACCTGCCGCACCTGCTGCGAGGTCAGCAGCGGTTTGCGTGGCCCTTCGGGGTCCCACTCGTTGTCCCCCCCCATGCGGCCGGCGATCACATACACCGTCGCGCTGAACCCAAACCGCTCAAGCACAGGCAGCGCGTACTCGGCGAAATCGGCGTAGCCGTCATCGAAGGTGAGTCCGACCAGCCCCGGCCCGCATCCGCTGGCGCGGGCATCGAGCACTTCACGCACGGACGCCCCGCGCAAACCCCGCCGGCGCAGCCAGCGCATCTGCTGCTCAAACCGCGCTGGGCTCACGGTGACCTGGTAGGGATCATGCTCATACGGAGCGATCGAGTGATACATCAAGATCACGGGCATGCTACCCTCGCGGGTCGCGGTATCGCGCGCGCGGTCATCCTCGGTCGGTCCGGCCATGCTTCCTGCCCCCATCGTCCCAGCGCCAGGCGAGATTCAAACCCAAAGGCTATGTCCGGAAGGGGTGCGAAGGCTCCTTTTTTCGGATTGTTTTGCCTACCTCATTCGTGGGTTCACAGGGGCCTTCAGCAGCGTGGACGAGAGCATCTCTTCCAAGGTGCGCCGGGAGCGTGTGGTGGGTGGCCGACGTCATTCAGATGGCATTAACGCGGCATTGACCCGGCCGCCCAGCCCGGGTGTATCTGGGGCTAGGCGAAGGCAAGCGCCCAGGTCAGCCGCCCCTATCGCTTCACCAGGACGCTGGCCAGCCCCGACAGGGCCTCGTTCACCTCGGTGAGGTCGAAGGCGGCGGGGTCGAATTGGTCGGCGGAGTCCAGGCCCAGCCAGTCGAGCCGGTCCGCGTGCTCCTCATGGCCGGGATTCGCGAGCACCTCAAGCAGGTACTCGTATCCCCAGATCCCGCCGCTGTCCTCGGGAGGGCCTGCCCGCCGACCTGCGGTACACCGCGGATAGGCCACGTCAGGCTCGGCGGGCAGCACGTCCTCGACCGCGATGTCGTGTTCCCAGTCGTCACCGAAGTCATAGGTGTAGCGGATCCGGCCGCCCGCCCGCGGCGCGACGTCGGACAGCTTCTTCGCGGCCGCGCTGCGGTGCCCGAGTTCAGGGTTAGCGGTGCCATACTCACCGGCGGGCGTGGAGAAGACCCACATGTGGCCGTCGGCCCAGCCGAACGCCTGCTGGACGGCCAGATGCAGCCGTTGAAGGGTGATGTCGGATGGCACCTCCAGGCGCCGCCAGATCGGTGGCTTGGCACCACGCAGCGTGATCTTCACCCGGTGGACGGTGCGGCCGGCCAGGGTCCTCGCCACCGGGCCGCGCGCGGAGTCCTGTCCGGCCCGCGCGGCCGGGCCGGACGCGGGCAGCAGATCCACCCGCGTCCGCAACAGGCCCAGGAAGTCCCGGACGTCCTCGATCTGGTCCGCCTCGACCGGGCACGGCGGACTGCCGAGCGCCCGGCGCAGGATCGCGCCCGCCTCGGCCAGCTTGTAGTCGCGGAACTCGAACCCGAACTGCTGGGCGGCTCGCTGGTACCTGGTCCGGACCCAGTCGGGGCGGTCGGTGGGGAAGCAGTCCTTCACGCCGCCGCCAAGCTCATGATCGATCAGCACGACCAGCGCGTGCCGCTTGCGGCCATAGCTGAAGCTGACCGCGATCGACTGCTGCGCGCCGAGTTCGTCCGCGTAGCCGAAGCTCCGGCCCACTGTGGGCGTGCCCAGCCCGGGAACCCATGGCGGGTCAGTGAGCCCGGCCGCGACCAGCTTGCTGGCGGCGGCCGCCGCTGCGGGCCTGACCTCAGGCGGCGCGAGCACCTCCAGGACCCGCATCATCGCCAGGGCCTGTGGCGTGCCAGAGTCCCCGGCCTGCTCGATCAGCCCGGTCAGCAGTTCCGGCAGGACCACGTCATCGGGAATGGACTGGCCGATCATGCCGAGGAACTCCGCGCCGAACAACTCCGCGGCCATCGTGTCGCAGCCTGCCTCCAGCGTCGGCGTCCAGCCGTCGAGCAACCCGGCCAGCGACTCCTCAGGCTCCGGCAGTAACCCGGCGGTCAGCAAGCGCTCAAGGGCCTCCTCCACGTCATCGGAGGCGTCCAGCACCTGGAGCACTTCCGCTGGCGCGCCGGACGCGGCGAACTGCTCACGCAACTCCGCCAGCTCAGCGCGGCCCGGCCGGCCGCCGCCACCGTCGATGACGGTGAGCTGAGCATTCTTGTTCTGCTTCTTGGTCACACGGCGGGTATTCGACACACCCTCCATGCTGCCAGGAACGCGGCACGAAGGTCGCCGGCTCGCGTTCATAATCCACGACATCCGCCAGGAATGCCGCCGACGGCGGCCCGTCCACGCTCAGGAAACGATGTCCTTCACCCGGAACCGGCGGAAGGCCAGGGCGAGGAGGACGACCCCGTAGGACACCGATACCGAAGCCCCCTCGATCATGCCGCCCCACGTGATCTGCGACTGCACCGCATCGAGCCACGCGAATTGCCAATGGGTCGGCAGGATCTCCCGCCAGGAGCCGAGGGCCGTCACGGCATCCAGGATGTTGCTCACGATCACCAGCCCCACGGCGCCGCCGACCGCGCCGAGCGGGGAATCAGTAGACACCGAGAGCAGGAACGCGAGGCCCGCCACCACCAGTTCGGTGATGAGGACATACCCCAGCACCACCGCCAGCCGGCCGAGCGCCGCCCCGGCGGGCAAGGTCACCCCCGTGCTGGGCAGCCGGAGCGGATGCCAGCCCCACGCCACGGTGCCCGCCAGCAGTGACATGGCCGGCAGGCTGATGATCGCCACGGTCGAGTAGGTCAGCGCGACCGCCAGCTTCTGCCGCAGCAACCGGGCCCGCGGCACCGGCGCGGCCAGCAGGTAACGCAGCGACGACCAGCTGGCCTCGCTCGCCACGGTGTCCCCGCAGAACAACGCCACCGCGACCACGAGCAGGAAACCCGCAGAAACAAAGATACTGAACGCGGCGAAGTTGAGACCGCCTTGGGTAGCGACGGTGACCAGGCCGGGAGCGCCATTATTCGGCGACGACGGGCCGCTCACCTCGAAGGCGCCGACCAGGATCCAGGGCAGCACAAGCATGAATCCGAACGCGATCATCGTCCGGCGCCGCCGCAGTTGCCGGACGAACTCCACGCTGAACGGCAGGGTGTGGCGCGGGTTGTAGCCCGGCGCGCTCACGCTCACGTTCGCCGCCATCAGGATCCTTCCTCCGCCGCCGGGGACTCGGCGATGAGCGCCAGGAACGCGTCTTCGAGCCGGCGGCTCGGAGCCACCCGGTCCACCGGAATCCCGGCCCCGACCAGCGCCGCGACCACGGCGGACGTGGCCAGGCCGTTGGGCTGGACGATGACCCCGTCCTGGTGCGGTTCCGCGGACTCGATCCCGCCGAGCTCGCGGAGCACCGTGACGGCCCGCTCCGCCTCGGCGGTGCCCACGACGAGCGCCGCGCCATCGCCGATGATCTCACGCACCGTGCCGGCGGCGAGGCGGCGGCCGAGGTGCATCACGACCACATGGCTGCACGTCTGCTCCACCTCGGCGAGCATGTGACTGGACAGGATCACCGTGCGGCCGTCCGCGGCGTAACGCAGCAGCACGTCGCGCATCTCCCTGATCTGCGGCGGGTCGAGGCCGTTCATCGGCTCGTCCAGGACCAGGAGGTCGGGCAGCCCGAGCATGGCCTGGGCGATGGCCAGCCGCTGGCGCATGCCGCGCGAGAAGGCGCCGACCCTGCGGTCGATGGCCGCGCCGAGGCCCGCGACCTCGAGCACCTCCACCATGTGCGCGTCGGCGGCGGGCCGGCCGGTGGCGCGCCAGTACAGGTCCAGGTTGTCCCGCCCGGACAGGTGCGGGAGGAAGCCGGGCCCTTCCACGAAGGAGCCGAGCCGCGACAGCGCGGGCGCCCCCGGCTGCACCCGCCTGCCGAAGATCGTTATCGTCCCAGTGTCCGGGCGGATCAGGCCCATCAGCGCCCGCAGCGTGCTGGTCTTACCCGCGCCGTTGGGCCCGAGCAGGCCGAGGATCTGGCCGCTGTCCACGCGGAGCGACAGGTCATCCACGGCGAGCTGGCCGTCACGGTAGCGCTTGGTCAGACCGGTGATCTCCAGCGGCACGCCGGTCAGTTCGGGGACCAGCGTGTCCGGGACGCGCCGCCGCCGCGTGGTCAGGATCATGGCCGCCGCAGCCAGGGCCGCGATCGGCGCCGCCCAGGCCCACCAGGGAACCCCGCCGCCGGCGATTGTCAGCGTGGGATCAGCCGGCCCCGACAAGGCGGGGACGGCCAGTGCCACCTGGTAGGTCGCCGGCGCCGGCGAGGTTGCGTAGGCGAAATCCGTCGCGGTCAGCACCAGCCGGAGCTGGTGACCGGCGGCGAACCGGTAGTCAATCGCGGGAAGCCGGATCCTGACGACGCGCCCCGCTTGCGCGCCGACGACCCGCACCGGCGCCGCGAGCTGGTCGGGCAGCGTGGCATTGCCGGCCTGGTCAACGTCGTAAACCTTGGCGAACAACATGATGTCGGGCGCACCGCTGACGCGGACCGCCACACTGGCTGAGCCGGTCATCTGGACCGGCGCGGCCAGCGGGGCGGACGTGAATGCCGCGCTCTGGCCCGGCATGTCGAAGGCGAGGCCGCTGGAGGCCAGGGACCCGAGCCCGGGGAAGACGGACATCGACGCGGGGGCGCCGCCGGCCGGGTTGACGATCGTCTGCGGTGGCCCCGTCAGCCGCACCGTCGTGTGCGTGGTCCCGCCAAGTCCCGGGTACGCCGCGGCTGTGGCGACCCCGAGCACGTCCGCGTTGCTCGACGGGTCGAACCCCCGGTCCCGGCTCACAGCGAAACCTGGCTGCCCCGTGCTCAGGCCGGCAGAGTTCAGGCCCGCACCGCCCGTGCTGGCGGCGCCCGTGCTGTCGGCGCCGCCGCTGCTGCCCGGGTGGAACAGCAGATGCGCGGGCATGAGCCAGTGCTCAAACCACTGCTGCGTGAGCGCGTTCACCCGGCTGGTTTCCTGATCGCCGCCGTCGTGACCGCCGTTGAACCAAACCATGTCCACCGGCGCCCCGTTATCCCTGATCGCCTGGTAGTTCGCGTTGGCCTGATCGAGCCCGAAGAGGGAGTCGTTCTCGCCCTGGATCAGCAGAGTGGGGACGTCGATCTGGCTGGCTGCGCTGGCCGGGCTGGACTGCTGCAGCAGCGAGATCGCCTGCGGCGTGGCCTTCCCGTCCGTGGCGACCTGTTGGTAGATAGCACAGATCCGGGGCAGGAAGCGCCCGCACCGGGCCGCCTGCGCGGCCGCGTTGGCCAGTGCCGCCGCGCTGGCCGGGCCGGACCCTGTGGCACTGGCCCCGCTGCCGCTGGCTCCGCTGCCGCTGGCTCCGCTGCCGCTGGCCCCGCTGCCGCTGGCGCTGGCCCCGCTGCCACGAGCGCCAATCCCGCTGCCGCTGGCGCCGCCGCCCCGGCCCGCGTTGCTGCCCTGGCCCGCGTTGCCGAAGCCCACGGCGCCCTGCGCGAACAGCAGGCCAGCCCACTGCTTCTTGAAGACGCCGTCGGCCGGGCCGCCCCCAGCGGCGTTCGGGAACAGCGCGGTGGCGAGGCTGTTCCATGTGCTCTGCGGGACAATCGCGTCGATCCGGTGGTCATAGGCAGCGGCAAGCAGCGTGATCCCACCGCCGTACGAGGCGCCGGCGATGCCGACCCGTGGATCGCCCGGCCGGTCGAGGAGGACCCGGGGCTGGCCGGCCAGCCAGGTGACAAGCTGCTGGACGTCCTTCACCTCGTAATCCGGGGAGTCGAGCGCCACCTGCCCGGTGGAGTTGCCGAACCCGCGGGCGGTCCAGGTGAGGACCGCGAACCCGGCCCGGGCCAGTTGCTCCGCCTCGGGCCGGACGGCGGCCTTGGTCTCCCCGAAACCGTGGGCGAGCAGGATGGCGGGAACCCGGCCACCGCCGGTCGGCGTGAGAAAGGTGGCGTCGAGCACCACGCGCTGGTCGCCGTTCGGCCCGTCCACCACCGGGATCCGCAGGTCGCGCACGGTGATGGGTGCCGGGCGGCTGGTGACGAGCACGATCACGACGACGCCAGCGATCAGCACCGCCGCCGCGGCCAGCCCGGCCACGATTCGTTTCCAGCCCCACCGACGCAGACCCATGAAGGGACCGTAGCAACCCGGCCCGAATGCCCGGGGACGGCTCACAGCCCGCTCTCAGCCATGCTTGGCTGGGCATGAGGCGGCGAGTCCATGATCGCGGTGCCCGGCTAGCCCGGGGAACTACCCCGGACCCGGGGCATACCCACCTTCATGATCGCGGAGGATCACGGCGGCGAGACGATGCATGCCTGGGCCGGGTCATCCGCCGACTTCCGAGCCGGGGATGATCGCGTCCTCGCGGTGGTGGCGGGCCATTGCCGTGGTGTAGCGCTGGAGCGCGGCTCGCATCTGCTCGCGGCGGTCGCCGGCGTCGTCGACGCCGAACACGAACGGGAGGAAGCCCCCGCCGACCTCGGCGAGGCCGGCCCGAATCGCCTCTGCCTCGCCGGGCGGGTACAAGCGTGCGGGGTCACCGACCGCCACCCACCCGATGGGGATCCGGGTCAGCGGGGGCACGACGCAGCCAATGTGGACCGCCCCGCCGAGCGCTACACTGCTGGCCCGGCCCATGTGCGCGCCGTTGAAGACCATGGCGCCGGTGGCGATGAATACCTCGTCGGCGATCCCGCAGCCGGTCAAATGTGAGTGCGGCCCGGCCAGAACGTGATCACCCATGATGAGTGGGTGCGACGGGGTGCCGCGCAACACCGCGTTCTCCATGATCACGCAATTGGCGCCGATCTCAACCGGGCCGCCCTCGGCCGCGAGCACTGCGCCGTGCATGATGCAACTGCCGCGGCCGACGCGGACCTCTCCGCTGAGGACCGCGGTGGGCGCCACATAGGCTTCAGGGTGCACTGACGGAGCCATGTCCAGGTGTCGTATCTTCATCTGCCCAATGTGCACCCGAGCCCGCCATATCGCACAGGTCCAGCCACCCTAGAACAGCGCCACGGGCATCGCCGCAGGACGGCGATCGGCTACTGAGTGGCGGCGATTTCGAGGATCTTTACCTGTGGTGTCCCGACGAGTGCGGGGGCATTGTCCCCGGAGGACCAGACGTTGGCCCGCAGGAAGCCGAGAAAGCTCTCTGCCTCGCTGGTGGTGTCGAAGTCGAGGTCGATGACCACATAGTTGGGGTCGCTGACCGGCCGCTGGACGCGCTGCTGGCGTACCCCGGACTGCCGCCGGAACTCGGCGAAGCGCCCGAACGCAATGCTCCAGGTATCGAAGTCGGTAACGGCGTGTTCGATGTGAAGTGTTGACATGCTGGCTCCTTGGTCAGGCGGGATGTTGTCTTCCTCCACGCTAGAAGGGCTGGTGAAAGCCGCCCATCCCAAATCCTTGGGGTCTTCCGGATACCGGCCTGCGGATCCATGTTTTCTCCGGCGCGTATTCTCCGGACATGATCACATCGGCGGTATCCGGACGGTCGCGGGAGCGGCTCGTGCGGATATGCGATTCGGCCGGTGATGCGAGGACGCTGCGACTGCGGCTCCTCGAAGAAATCCGTCAGGTGGTGAGCTTCGATGCCTACGCCTGGCTGCTGACTGACCCTGAGACCTCAGTCGGCTCCGCGCCGCTGGCCGACGTGCCGTGCCTGCCGGAGCTTCCCCGCCTGATCCGGCTCAAGTACCTCACCGAGGTCAACCGGTGGACAACGCTGGGCAGTGCCCCGGTCGCGCTGCTCTACGAAGCGACCAGCGGTGAGCCGTCGCGCAGCCTGCTCTGGCGCGACATGCTGGACAGGTACGGCATCGGCGACGTGGCGTCGCTCGTGTTCAAGGACCGCTTCGGATGCTGGGGATTCCTCGACCTGTGGAGGTCGGGCACCGTGGCGCGGTTCAGCTCGGCCGAGGCGGCCTACCTGACCGGCATCACGGAACCACTGACGCTCGCACTGCGCCGCAGTCAGGCAAACGCGTTCGCCGCCCGCGACCCGAGCGACAAGCGGCGGCTCGGCCCCGTGGTGCTGCTGCTGTCCCCCGACCTCGAAGTGCGAGGCCAGACCCCCCAGACGCAGGAGTACCTGCGGATACTCGTCCCTCCGGCGGAAGACCGCCCGCCGATCCCGGCGAGTGCCTACAACGTCGCCGCGCAACTGCTCGCCGTCGAGGCCGACATCGACCAGAACCCGCCCTCAGCGCGGGTCCACCTGTCACACGGCCTCTGGGTGACCCTGCGGGCGGCCAGAATCGGGGACACCGGGCCCGCGGCAGAGCGCGACATCGCCGTCACCATCGAGGAGACCTCGCCGCCCGAACGGGTCGCCCTGTTCGCCCGGGCATTCGGCCTCAGCCCACGCGAGAACGAACTGCTTGGCCATCTGGCGAGCGGAACCGACACCCGGGAACTCGCGCGCCGGATGTTCCTGTCCGAGCACACAGTGCAGGATCACCTGAAGTCGATCTTCGCGAAGACCTCTGCGCGTAACCGCAGGACCCTGTTGTCACGCGCACTGGGCACCTGACCGGGCTGGCCACACCTGCGCGGATCCCAGAAACATGGGATGGGCTGGCCACGCCGCCGGCAACAGGCTGAGGGCATCCGAAATCGAACAACGGAGGTCACCATGTTCGCCAGGTCATCCACGTGGACCGGTACACCCGAGGCGCTGCAGAAATGGGCCGACCACGTCACCAGCGGGGTCGCGCCGATGGTTCGCGGCCTGCCCGGCGTCGCCGGGGCCGTATTTCTTCTCGACCGCGCGGGCAACGCGGCGATGACGCTGACCCTGTGGGACAGCGAAGAGGCCGCGCTGGTCAGCGATCAGCACGCCGAGGCCAGCCGGGCCGCCACAGTCGCGGCGACCGGCGTCGAGCTCGTGACCCGCGGCCGGTACGAGATCGTGACGAAGTTCTAGAATGGGCCGGTAGAGGGGGCCCATGGCCAGCCGATCTGCGGTGCAGGACGTCACGGCCTCCATCATTGCCGTGTGCCACCAGGGTCACCCGCCGGAGCGGCTCAAGACCGAGGTCCTGACGCGGCTGCGACGGGTGCTGCCCGTCGACGCGCTGTGGTGGGCCACGAGCGACCCGGCGACGCTGCTGTTCACCCAGGCGTTCCGCGAGGGCATCCCGGACCGGGCGATCCCGTATTTCGTCGACAACGAGTTCCTGGGCCACGACGTCAACCAGTGGACGGAACTGGCCCAGGATCCCGGCGGCGTGCGCACCCTGGCCCGCGCGACCGGCGGCGACCTTGAGTCCAGCGCCCGCTTCCGTGACCTGTTCCAGCCTCTCGGGCTCGGCGACGAGTTGCGGGCCGTGCTGCGCACCGGTGACGCCTGCTGGGGGCTGATGTGCCTGCACCGTGAGTCCGGACGGACCTTCTCCAGCGCGGACGAACAACTCGTCAAGCGCCTTGCGCCGCACCTCGCCGAGGGCCTCCGGGCGGGGCTGCTGATGGCGAGTGCGGCCGAAGGCCCCGCCGCGGGTGCGCCCGGGCTGGTCGTCCTTGACCGGTCCGGTGAGCTGGTCGCGGCGACCGCGGCCGCGCGGGCCTGGTTCGCCGAATTGGGTCACGATGCTCGCGGTGGACTGCCCGTCCCGGCGGAAGTCAGCACGGCCGCAGCGCTGCTGCGCCGTCCGAACGGCGATCACCCGGCCGCGCCGAGCTCACTCGTGCCGAGGCTCCGGGTGCACACCAGAGCCGGCCGCTGGATCGTCCTGCACGCGTCGTGGCTGGATCTCGCCCGGGGTGAACCTGGGCAGATCGCGGTCATCATCGAGACCGCGACGCCGACCGAGGTCGCCGCCGTCATCATGCAGGCGTACGGCCTGACCGAGCGGGAGCGAACCGTGACCGGCCTGGTGTGCCAGGGCCGCTCCACCGCCCAGATCGCGGCCGAACTGTGGATCTCCGCGAACACCGTGCAAGACCACTTGAAGTCCGTGTTCGACAAGACCGGTGTACGCAGCCGCCGTGAGGTGATGGCAGCAATCCTCCGCGACCACTACCTGCCCGCCCTCAAGCAGTCACGTCCAGTCGACCCGGTCGGCTTTTTCGCCCGATGAAGCGGGGTCACGACCGCGCGTGTGACTCCTCCAGGGCGCGGGCGACGAGGACTCCGGCCAGGTGCTCCCGGTAGGCGCGGCTCGCGTTGATGTCGGCGGGCTCGTCCCCTCGGCGGCGCGCGAAGCGGCCTCGGCCACTGACGCGCCACCGGCCAGCGCCTGCTCGACCGCGGCGGCCCGCAGCGGGGTGGATGCCATGTTGACCAGGCCCACCGAGTCACCCTGCACCGCGACCCGTTCCATCGGGATGCCGACCATGTTCCGCCGCCGCACCTCGGTGGGGTCCATCCCGATCTCCGCGGCGAACAGGTCGACCGCCCGGTCGCGCCGAAGTCCCCAGCGCCGGCGGACACGGGTCAGCGCTGGCATGCGGGGCCCCGGCGCGGCCGTGTCGCTGCCGGCTGCCACCCCCGCTGGTGCTGTCGGCTTGACCTTGAAGCCGGGTTCAATGTTTACGCTTGCGTCGTGGACGGTCTTCGGGTTTCTGAGCTTGCCGGGCGCGCCGGGGTGACGCCCTCGGCGGTGCGGTTCTACGAGCGTGCCGGGCTGCTGTCACCGGCCCGGCGGGCGGCGAACGGCTACCGGGTGTTCGATGAGTCCGCGCTGGAAGAGCTGGCGTTCGTCAGCCGGGCCAAGGGCATCGGGATGAGCCTGGAGGACATCGCCGGCCTGGTCGCGGCGTGGCCGACCGGGGAGTGCCGGTCCTTGCAGGCCCGCCTGCGCGGGTTCCTGGCCGTGCGGATAGCACAGGTCCGCGAGCAGCTCGCCGAGCTGGGCGCATTCCAGGCCCAGCTCCAGGCGGTGCTGGGCCGCCTGTCCGCCCGGGATCCCGGCCCGGAACGATGCGGGAAGGGCTGTGGCTGCGAGACCGACCTTGACGTGGCTGCTGACGGGACTGGCCGCGGCCCAGGCCCGTGGGGCTGCTCGCCGGGCAGCGGCGCCCTGGCCGCCCGGGCCGGCCAGTGGAAGGCGGTGGCCGCCGCGGCGGCCTCAGCCGAACGCGCCGACGGCACCATCCGGCTCGTCCTGCCAGCCAGCCCGGACATGATCACCGCCGTGGCCCGATTGTGCGCGGCTGAGACCGCTTGCTGCACCCAGACCCGGTTCCTTCTGGATGTCACCGCGGGCCAGGTGACCCTGACTGTGGAGGCGCCCGGCACACCGGGCCTGCTCGACATGCTGTTCCCGGCCGGCGCGCCCAGCGGCCCATGAGCATCACCGCGATCGTCCTGGCTGTGCTCACCGCCGTGGCTTTCCCGCTGTTGTTGTGGGTCATCGGCCGCGGGGTGACCGCGGTCGCGTCGCGGGCTCCGGCTGCTGCGGGCCGGTCGCGCCAGTACCTGGCCGGAAGGCTGTATGGAGTGCAGGTCATCGCCGCCGTCGCCTGCGCGGACGAGCTCCTGGTCAGCCTCACCCAGACTGCCGGCGAGATCGCCGGGGCATTTCGTGTCTCGGCCAGCGAGTGCTCCCTGGCCCGGGTCGAGCGCTGGCGGGACGAAGGCACGCTTCTCCGCGGCTACCTCAGCGAGGACGGTGCCATCATGCTCGCCGATCCCGTGCTTGGCGGCAACGCCGCCTGCGAGCCAGCCATCACACTCACCTGAGCCATCAACCCTGCCCTGGGACATACGCGCCGCAGCCCCCCGACACGATCAAGGACGTGATCATGATGTCTTCCCGCGTGCGGCTGCTCGCCGCCGGCTACCCCGAGCTGATCGCCGTGCTCGCCGCCGCGGTCCTCGGCCTGACCGTCCAGCCACCGCTGGCCTGGCTCGCCGCCCGCCAGGGCATCAGCATCCTGCTGGCCGCCCTGGTCTTCGCCACCGCCGTCACCATCGAACCCGCCGCGCTGCGCCGCCTCACCCAGACCTGGCGGCCCCTGCTGGCCGCCCTCGCCGCCGGGATCACCGTGCTCCCGGCACTGTCGTGGGCGGTCTCCCGGATCGCCGCCGCCGGGTCACTGCGCGACGGCATCATGACCATCGGCCTGGCACCGTGCGAGATCGTCTCCGTCGCCACCACCGCCATGGCCGGCGGCGACGCCGCCCTGTCCGCCGGGGTGCTCATCGGATCCACCGTGACCGCCGTCGCCGCCGCCGGGCCCATCCTCACCCTCGAAGCCGGCCACGCCGACGTCCACCCCGGCCACATCATCGCCAGCCTCGCCCTCATAGTCGCGCTCCCGCTCGCCGCCGGCATCCTGCTGCGATCCCGCGCGCCCCTCGGCGCCCGCGCCGGGCGGGCCGCCACCACCACCGCGACGCTGACCGTCGCCGCCCTCGTCGCCCTCATCGCCGCCGAGGTCCGCCTCTCCGCCCGCTACCTCGCCGTGGCGGCCGCCCTCATCCTGTTCCTGGCAGCATCGGCCCTCGCCGGCCGGCTCCTCGGCGCTGGCACCCGCCGGCCGGCAGCCACCGCCCTGCTGCTGACCACCTCCATGCGTGACTTCGCCATCGCCGCCGGCCTCGCCACCGCCGCGTTCGGCCCGGCCGCCGCCGCCCCGCTCGGCCTCTACGGCATCCTGGTGCTGGTATGGGGAACAGCCGCCGCCGGCGTCCTGCGCCAGCGGAACCCTGACGGCATCTCCGCGGCCCCGCCAGGAGAAAGCGCCGGCCAGCGTCGCAGCCCTGGACTATTAGAGTCGGTCGTAACGGGCCACCCGCATAGATGCCGGCACCACATCCGCAGCAGCCAGATGGCCGGCGCCCCGCACCGGCGTGGTCCACGTGGCGGTGATCTGGGTCCGGAAGGGGCGCCCGCCGTCGCTGGGTGAGGTCGGCGAGGCGGCAGAGGCCCGGGAGCGGGCCGCGGCGGGTCCTGGCCGCGGGGCACGTGCCAGCTGGCCCGCAGCCGGGTGTGCTTAGCCCTGCCCGCATAACCGGCGAACGGGCAGCGGCAGGAACGGGTCCTCGGGTCACCTGGTCTAGTAAAGGGCTTGCATCCGGTACGCGGGTACAGGCTTACCGTCGGAGTATGGGATCGAGCGAGATCGACACGGGCGGGGCCTGGGTGCCGGATGCGTGCACGCTGCCGACAGCGCAGCGGCCCCTGCGGGTGGCCGCCTTCGATGAACTGTTCACCGAGGCGGTACGCGGTATCGAGCGGCCCGCGCCGGCCCGGCTGCGGCTGGACCTTCACCGACCTGCTGGAGGCCGGGCGGCACCGCCATCACGGCGCCGCTGATGCGGGCCTGGCGCAGCGCGCTGCCGCAAAGCTCGCCGAGGTCGAGGCGAAGATCACCGACCTGACCGTGATCGCCGCGACGTTGCGGGCCGCGCTGGCCGCCGGATGCTCCGACCTCATCGAGTGTGCCGGGATGCCGCACTGCCCGCTGCCGTTCGCTGGGCTCGCCGACGACACCGGAGAGGGCGAGGAGGTGGTCGGCGATGCCGGACCATGGTGAGCGGCGGCCCTGGTGGCCTGCCGGCGTCATGGCCGCGGTCATGGCGCTCACGGTCGCAGTGACCGGATGCGGCCGCCAAGCCAGCGCCACTGCGGCGGGCGGGCATGACGCAAGGCGGTTCGCCGTCACCAGGGCCGATGGCAGCCAGGTGACGGTGCCCGGGACCAGGCCCGTGGTGCTCGACTTCGTCTCCGCCGGCTGCGTCACCGGCCTGGCTACCCTCGCCCGGGCCCAGGCAGCCGACTCCGGCGCTGTTGACATCGACCCCGGCTCGACCGGCTCCCAGGCGCGGGCACTCCTGACGGCGGCCGGCGCGGCCGGCCTGGCCACCGCCACCGGCGGCGGCCTGGTAGCGGCTTACCGGATCCAGGCCGTCGGCACCACCGTCGTCCAGTCCCCGGACGGCGCCATTGCCTACAGCGGCATCGATCCGTCCCTCAACACGATCACCGCCGCGATCACCACGGCGGCTCACCGGTGAAGACGCTGATCGTGCTGGCCTTCGGGGCCGGCCTGCTCACCCCGCTCAGCCCGTGCGGGTTCGCGCTGCTCCCCGCCTACCTTGCCGCCTTCCTGCACCCCGGCACCGGGCAGCGGCCGCCACCGGTACTGTGGCGGCTGCGGCGGGCGCTGGGCACGGCAGTGACGATCGCGGCCGGGTTCACCGTGACGGTCACCGGTATCGGCGTCGCGCTGGCCGCCGGGCTGGGCACCATGATCCACCTCATCCCCTGGGTAGCCGCCGTCCTGGGCGTCGTGCTGACCGTGGCCGGCACGATGATTCTGGCCGGCCGGACCATCCCCCGCCCGGCCCGGCTCCGGGTCTCGCTGCGGCTGCCCGGCATCCGGCCACCCGCTGCTGCTGGCGGGGCCGCGGCGGGCCGGTGGCGGCTGGCCGGGTTCGGCGCGGGGTACGCGTTCGCGTCCGCGTCCTGCACGCTGGCCGTGCTGCTGTCGGTGGTCAGCCAGGCGCTGACCGCAGGCACCCTGACCACCGCCATCGGCGTGTTCGCCGCCTACGCCACCGGATCGGCGGTCATGCTGCTCGCCCTGGCCACAGCGGCCGCCCTCGCCCAAGGCGCGCTGTCCGGCGCGGTCGGCCGGCTGGCCCGGCACCTGCCCCGCATCTCCGGCGCACTACTCGCCGCCTCCGGTCTTTACCTCGCCGTCTACTGGGTCCCCGCGCTGCTGCGGCACGACGGCACTACACCCGGCACCGACCCGCTCTCAGCCGTCTCCGCCGCCGTCTCCACCTGGATCGGCGCCCACCAGACCCTGGTCACGGCCGGCGCTGCCCTCCTGGTGATCACCGCGGTCACCGCCACGGTCCTGGCCGCCCGGCACTCCCGCCCCGGCCAGCCGGAGGCCTGCTGTGCGCCCGGCAACGCCCCGGCTATACCCGGCGCCGACCCGGCCGCCGAGCACGAGGCCGCCGCGGGCGGCACCCGATGAGACCAGACGCGGCCATGGCGGCCCAGAACAAGGCGACCGTGCGGCGGCTGGTCGAAGAGGTCCTCAACGGCGGCCGGCTTGAGGTCATCGACGAGCTGTACGCACCCGGGCTCGCCGCCAGTACCCGCGAATGGATCGCGCGGTTCCGGGCATCGTTCCCCGACGTCCGCATGGAGATCATCGAGCTGATCGCCGAAGGCGACGCCGTCGCCGGTCACTTCACCTGCTCGGCCACCCACACCGGGACCTGGCTCGGCCACCCGCCCACCGGCCGCCGCTTCGAACGCATCGACGAGGTCGGCATCTACCGGCTCCGCGACGCGAAGATCACCCACGCCTGGGCGCTTGAAGACACCCTCACCCGCCTCCAGCACCTCGGGCTGAGCCAGCCCTCATCCCTGATCGATGCGGAGGGAGGCGCGGCTGGTGAGTGAACGAGCAGAAAGCGGGGGTCGCCGCCTAGGGCCGCTTACCGAATCCGCTCATGAGCAGCGTGCTGCCGTTCGATCGCCTCATTCCTGGATCGGCGCCGTGTCCGGGTTAACGGCGCCGCGACGCGTCGGCTGTGCATGGAGTGACGGCCCGCGTCTTCAATTCCGCCTCCTCAGATGGCCACAGGACGCTTCGGTGATTGCAACACGACCTCCTGCAACACGGAGAACTTCCGGGGAACTGGACGGATCGGAGTTGCCAGCGGATCCCGTTCCGGAAATGTTGGAATCAGCCCGTGGGAAGAGCAGTACCTCGCCGCCGGGTACCCAGGATGCTTATGTGGCCCCTTCCTAGCGTCTGATGCCCTGCGGATCATGCCACAGCCGACCGGCCCAAGCCCACTTTGACCCCGGTCAGGACGAGCCTAAGACCCACTTTGACCTGGTTCGCCGGCCGGGGCCGGCCGCCGGACGTCACGGCTGCAGCCGTGAGATCTCCCCGAGGACCTCGGCCGCGGCCGACAGGTCGGCGTCCAGCGGCCGGTCCGCGGTCCGCGGATCGAGCACGGCGTCAGCCAGGGCGAAGGCGCGGCGCAGGGCGCCCCCGGCCGGCGCCCGCCCCTGCATCCGCAGCGCGCGCACCGCCCCGACAAGCTCGCAGGCCAGCGCCGCCCGGTAGGCCGGGACCACGTCCGTGCTCGCGTGGGCGGACTGGGTCGCGAAGCCCGCGTGCTCCTCGACGCCGCGGGACAGCACCGCGCTGCCCAGGGCCGCGGGGGCGGCGAGGCGGCGGATGTCGGCCACCGCTGACTGGGCGACGTACTCCAGGACCATGATCCCCGAACTGGCCGGCGTGTCCGCCAGGAAGGGGCCCAGGCCGGTGAACAGGGGCTCGACCAGGGTGCCGAGGCGGGCCGCGGACAGTGCCGCGGTCTGGAACACCGCCGCCCGCATCGCATCCAGGGCCAGGCCGATGTAGGCGGCGTGGAAGTTCCCGTTGTGCCACACCGTGTGGCCGGCCACGTCGACCAGCGGGTTCTCGCTGGCCGCGTTGAGTTCCCGGACCAGAACTCCGTCCGCGGCGGCCAGGGCGTCCACAGCAGGCCCGTGCACCTGAGGGAAGGCCCGGTATCCATACGGGTCCTGGATCCGGGCGGCTTCCGCGTGCTCGCCCGCCAGCAGCGCGCGCATGTGCGCGGCGACCTCCTGCTGCCCGGAATGCGGCCGGGCCAGGTGCACCGGTGCCGCGTACGGCTCCACGGATCCGTGCACGGCCAGTAGCGACAGCGCTGCGACCGCGACCGCGGACCGGGTCAGGCCGGTCAGATCGCAGCAGGCCAGCGCCGCCTCGCCGAGGGTCGCTGCGTTGCTGCTGATGAAGGCGAGCGCCTCGGTGGAGCGCACGGGGAACAGCGGCGGCGGCCCGGTGCCGGACTGCCAGGATCGCTCGCCAACCAAGCAGAGGCCAGCCGACGCGAGGGCGGTCAGGTCCCCCGTGCCGATCGCGCCGTAGCGCGGGACCGGCGGGGTGAAGCCCCGGTTGATGGCGTCAGCCAGGACCTCCAGGATGGCCGGGTCAACGCCCGAGCCGCCCGCGCCGATCTGGTTCACCCGCACCACCAGCATCGCGCGGGCAAATTCCGGCGCGAGCAGCGGCCCGGCACCCGCCGCGTGGCTGCGCAGCAGCCGCAGCCCGTGCTCCGACCTGTCCTCCTCCTCCACGTCGACCGCAAGGTTGGCGCCGACACCGGTGTTCCGGCC
This sequence comes from Streptosporangiaceae bacterium, assembly GCA_036394075.1. Taxonomy (GTDB): domain Bacteria; phylum Actinomycetota; class Actinomycetes; order Streptosporangiales; family Streptosporangiaceae; genus JAWWPY01. The sequence continues at coordinate 16,849 of DASWFT010000086.1, read as the reverse complement.
GTACACCGGCCTGGCCGCGGCCACCTCGCGCGCCACCCGCCACGCGGCTCCCGCGGCGGCCACGGCGGCCGCGCCGATCCGTACGTGAGTCTCCCGCCGTGCGACGGCTGTCACGTCGGCGCACGTCAGCGACGAGCCGTCGATCTCGACCGGGCCGCCCACTTCCCTGGTCATGAGCCCATTCTGGGCGCCGAGGTCGTGCCTCCCCCGGCCGGGAGGCACCCTGCGGGCGCACGCTCGGCGCCCACGCACGCTGCTCGCCCCTCCCCGCGCCCTCCCCGCATCCAGCGGCGAGCCCGGAGCGGCTCCGGGTGTGGTCAGGATGAGCGCCTCGTCCTATGCCGGTGAATGTGCTGTTGCCCCGGTGGCCACCGGGGCAACAGCACATCCATCTGGGTCGTCGCCGGGACGAGCCCGGCCGGTGGTCGCCGGGACGGCCCCGGCTGGTGGTCGCCGGTGGCGTCAGCCGCCCACGGCCTCCAGTTCGACGGCGTCGTCGGGCTGGCCTGCCGAGTCGGCGGAGGTCAGCCGCTGCCGCGCCGGGCGCAAGCCGCTGAGCGCGACAAGCAGGCCCAGCACCGCAACGCCGGTGATGACGGCGAGCGCGGGCCGGTAAGCCGTAAGGCTCTGGCCGGGGATGACCTTGCTTCCCCCGCCGGCGTCGACCACGGCCGTCACCGCCGCGAGCACCAGCGCGCCTCCCACTTGGAAGGAGGTCTGCAGGATGCCGGAGGCCAGACCCTGCTCCTGGTCTGCTACTCCCGCCGTGGCCTGGACGTTCAGCGAAGAAAAGCCGAGGCCGAACGCGGCGCCGATGAGCAGCACCGAAGGCAGGATCACGGCGGGGTAGTCCGGCTGGGGGCCGATGCGCAGGAACCAGGCGTAGCCAACCGCGAGGCAGGCGGAGGCAACCACGACGATGCGGGGTGGGCCGAACCTGTCCAGCAGCGGCGCCATGCGTGGCGACGCGATCGCGACAATCAGCCCCGCTGGCAGGAACGCCAGAGCGGTCCGCAGCGCCGACCAGCCGACCATGATCTGCAGGTACTGCGTCACCAGGAACTGGAAGGCCACGTAGGACCCGAACAGGGTCATGGCCGTCAGGTTCGCGCGGGTCAGGGCTCCGGAACGGAAGATGCCAAGCCGCAGCAGCGGATCCCTGCTGCGCCGCTCGATGGCCACGAACGCGGCCAGCAGGATCGCGATACCCGCGAACGAGCCCAGCGTGCGCGCCGACGCCCAGCCGACCTGCGGGGCCTCGACGACCGTCGCCACGATGAGCAGCATCGCGGCGGTCACCGTGACCGCGCCGGGGATGTCGAAGCGGCGGCCGTTGCGGTCCGGCGCGGCATGACGCGGGATGAGCCGCAGCGCCGCGGCGAGGATCAGGGCCGCTACGGGCGCGGGCAGCAGCAGTGTCCACCGCCAGCCCACCTCGGTGAGCAGCCCGGACAGCACCAGGCCGAGCGAGAAGCCGGCCGCGCCGAAGGCCGAGTAGATGCTCAGGGCCCGGTTGCGGGGGTGTCCCTCGGCGAACGTGGTGGTGATGATGGACAGGCTCGCCGGTGCGGTGAACGCCGCGGCCACGCCCTTGATCAGGCGGGCGGCGATGAGCAAGGTCCCGCTGCTGACCAGGCCGCCAAGCAGCGAGGCGACCGCGAACACGGCCAGCGCCGCGATGAACACCCGGCGGCGGCCGAGCAGGTCGGCGGCTCGCCCGCCGAGCAGCAGGAACCCGCCGTAACCGAGTACGTAGCCGCTGACCACCCATTGCAGTGAGGCAGTCGTGAGCCCGAGGTCAGCGCGGATGGATGGCAGGGCCACGCCCACCATCGAGACGTCGAGCGCGTCCAGGAACAGGGCGCCGCACAGCACGATCAGGATTCCCCACAGGCGGGGACTCCAGCGCTGGGCAGAGCTGAGGGCAACGGAGGATGAGGTCATGACCAGGAGCCTATGCATGTGCAAGCAATAGATGCAAGCGCATTTAATGTGCTTGCATCTACCAGCCTCCGGCGTTAGACTCCGCCCGTGAGCAGTAAGCAGGCCGGCACCGTGCTGCACGCCGGAGGAGACGCCGATCAGGCCGACCGCGACAGCATGCCGCAGGTCGTCAGCGCGTGGCGGGCGCTGACCGCCAGTCACGCGGCCGTGTGCGCAGCCCTCGAACGGGAGCTTGGCGAGCGGCACGGGCTCGGCGTCAGCGAGTTCGAGGTGCTCGACCGCCTTGCTGAGAACGAAGAGCACAAGTTCCGCGTCCAGGATCTGGCCGATGCCGTCCACCTCAGCCAGAGCGCGCTTTCCCGCCTTGTCGGTCGGCTGGAGCAACATGGCCTGGTCCAGCGGTCACTGTGTGACCTGGACCGGCGCGGGATCTACGTCTGCCTCACCGATGCGGGCCGGCGGCGCCACGCGGAGGCCCTGCCCACCCAGCGTGCCGTGCTCAGCGCCACCATGCCGGCCGGCCCCACCGGCGCGGGCCGGCCAGCCTGACCGGTCCGGTCATCGGCGAAGGCGGCCCCGTATCCAGCGGCACCACATCCGTCGGCCAGATGGCGGTGACCCTGACCCGGGACATGCTGGCCGAGAAGCCGCCCGATGACGGCCACCGGCGGAACATCCTGAGCAGCGCGTTCCACCACATCGGGATCGCCGTGTACCGGGACAACTCCGGCATCGTCTGGATGACCCAGGACTTCTCGAACTAGGCTCGCCGACAGGCCGCTGGCCAGCCAGATGCCTCGCGACCGCTCTCGGGTGCCTCGGGCGGCGTTAGGCCCGAGTGAAAGCTGCGGCCCACTATGGCAGCATCCGTACGGTGGAAGGTGCCAGCGAATCAGCCTCCGGCCACCACAGCAGAGGAGTGGCGATGCAGGCGATCATGGTGAATCGCTTCGGCGGCCCCGAGGTATTGGAGGTCGGCGAGGCAGACCGACCGAAGCCGGGTCAGGATGAAATCCTGGTCCGGATCCTGGCGGCGGGGGTGGGCCCCTGGGACGCCAGCCTCCGCAGCGGTGGATGGCGGGGACCCCTGCCCTACATCCCCGGCGGCGAGTTCGCGGGCGTTGTCGTGGGTGACACCGGCGCTGACGCCGGGTTTTACGACGGCGCACCCGTCTACGGCTACCCAGGGCTGACCGGCTGCTACGCCCAGTACGTGACATGCCCGGTCGAGCAGCTGGCCCCGATACCGGCTGGCCTGTCGGCCATTGAGGCGGGCTCCGCACCGATCGACGCCCTGACCGCGCACCAGGGACTGACCGACGTCCTGAGCATCGGCCGCGGTGACCCCATCCTCATCACGGCCGGCGCGGGCGGCCTCGGCCACTTCGCCGTGCAGATCGCGCGAATCCTGGGCGCCATTGTCGTCGCGACCGCGAGTCCGCAGCACCACAAGTTCTTGCGCCGGCTCGGCGCGGCGGTGGTGATCGATCACACCCGGCCCGACTGGCCCGACCAGGTCCGCGAGGTGACTGACGGGGGGGCCGGCAGAGTGCTGGCGTGCGCCGCTCCCACCCTCGACGGCGCGGCCCGCGCCGCCCGCGACGGTGCGACGATCGCCACTCCCGTGCACGCCGAATTCCCGGACGCGGAGCGGATCCACTGGCGGCGCTATGACGGCAAGCCGCAGGGCAGCCGGCTGATCCGGATGGCCCCATGGTTCGACGACGGGTCGCTCATCGTGAACGTCGAGGCGAGGTACTACTGGCAGGATGCCGCGGAGGCGCACCGGCGGGTAGAGCAGGGCCACACCCAGGGCAAGCTGGTCCTGGTCGTGGACGACGACCTCGCCGCGGCACTGGAGGTCTGAGCTCTCCGGCAGACTCCCTCGCGCCCGCCCTGCCGTCGCCTTCGGGCGGTCCCGCCCGCCGCCGGCCGACGGACGGCCCGCGGGAGTGGATGCGGCGTTTGCGTGGTTGTGTCTAGTGCGGGCGCGGTGGGGGTCGTGAACGCGGCCAGGGGCCACGTCGGCTGGGGTGCTTAGGTACAGGGCCGGCTGGGACGTCAAGAGGTACAGGCGGGCGTTTGAGCGCCCCCGGCGCCTTGGGCAGGGCCCGTCCCCAACCCCGCCTCGGGTGCGAAAGGCCTGGTCAGACGGGCCATCGCCACTGTCCGCTCCGGGCGAACGAATCCGGGAACAAACCGAGGCTCCCTCCGCTTGAACCGTGTAATTAAGTAATACTCACGGGAAGTGATCTTCATGAGCGACACCCTCTCGCTGCCGGTGCTGCCGCTGGACGACACTGTGGTGCTCCCCACCATGGTCGTCCCGGTCGATACTTCAGGCACTGAGGCCCGTGCGGCCATCGAGGCCGCTCAGATATCGGCCGGCGCGGATGGCGCCGCCAAGGCCACCCCGCAGGTGCTCCTGGTGCCGCGGGTGAATGGCAAGTACTCATCGGTCGGCACGCTCGGCGCCGTCGAGCAGATCGGCCGGCTGCCCAGCGGCGAGCCCGCCGCGGCGATCCGCGGCCTGTCGCGGGTCCGGATCGGCAGTGGCACGGTCGGCCCAGGGGCCGCACTGTGGATCGAGGGCTCCGTCGAGGAGGAGCCGCCGGCCAGCGCAAGGGCGCACGAGCTGGCGCGCGAATACCGCGCGCTGGCCGCGACGATCCTGCAGAAGCGCGGCGCGTGGCAGGTCGTCGACGTGCTGCAGCGGATCACCGACCCGTCGGCGCTCGCCGACAGCGCCGGCTACGCCAACTACCTGACTCTTGAGCAGCGCCAGGAGCTGCTTGAGACCATCGACCCTGAGGCGCGGCTGGAACGGCTGACCGGATGGGCGCGGGACCAGATCGCCGAGCTGGACGTCACCGAGACCATCCAGAACGACGTCCGCGAGGGCATGGAGAAGCAGCAGCGCGAGTTCCTGCTCCGCCAGCAGCTCGCCGCGATCCGCAAGGAGCTGTCCGAGCTGAGTGGCGAGCCGGCGTCGGAGGAACAGGACTACCGGGCCCGCATCGAGGCGGCCGACCTGCCTGAGAAGGTGGCCGAGGCGGCACTCAAGGAAGCCGAGAAGCTGGAGCGCTCCTCGGATGCCTCGCCGGAGGCGGGCTGGATCCGCACCTGGCTGGACACGGTCCTGGAGATCCCCTGGAACGAGCGGACCGACGACGCCTATGACATCGAGGGTGCTCGCGCCATCCTGGACGCCGACCATGCCGGGCTCGACGACGTCAAGGACCGGATCATCGAGTACCTGGCCGTCCGCAAGCGTCGGTCCGACAAGGGCCTGACCCTGGTCGGCGGCCGCCGCAGCGGTGCGGTGCTGGCCCTGGCTGGCCCGCCTGGCGTCGGCAAGACCTCGCTGGGTGAGTCGGTGGCCCGCGCCATGGGCCGCAAGTTCGCCCGGGTGGCACTGGGTGGCGTCCGTGACGAGGCCGAGATACGTGGTCACCGGCGGACCTACGTCGGCGCGCTGCCCGGCCGGATCGTGCGGGCTATCCGCGAGTCGGGCTCCATGAACCCGGTGATCCTGCTGGACGAGGTGGACAAGCTCGGCGCGGACTATCGGGGTGACCCGACCGCGGCGCTGCTCGAAGTGCTCGACCCGGCGCAGAACCACACGTTCCGCGATCACTACCTCGAGGTCGAGCTGGACCTGTCCGACGTGCTGTTCATCGCGACTGCCAATGTGGCGGAGGCGATTCCTGAGCCGCTGCTGGACCGGATGGAGCTGATCGGCCTCGACGGTTACACCGAGGACGAGAAGGTGACGATCGCCCGGATGCACCTGCTGCCCCGGCAGCTGGAGCGGGCCGGTCTCGACGGAGACGACGTGACCCTGACCGACGAAACGCTGCACAGGCTCTCCGCGGAGTACACCCGCGAGGCCGGGGTGCGCGCGCTGGAGCGGGGCATCGCCCGGGTGCTGCGGAAGATCGCCGCGCAGCTCGCGGCGGGTGACGCAACACTCCCCGTCAGTGTCGGCCCGGACGACCTGCACGGCTACCTCGGCCACCCACGGCACACCCCAGAATCAGCAGAACGAACCGCTGTTCCTGGTGTGGCGACCGGCCTGGCGGTCACCGGCGCCGGTGGCGACGTCCTCTTCATCGAGGCGTCCCTGGCAGATCCGGAGACTGGCACGACTGGGGTCACGCTCACCGGCCAGCTGGGTGACGTTATGAAGGAATCGGCGCAGATCGCGCTGTCCTACCTCCGGTCGCACGGCGCGGAGCTTGAGCTCCCGGTCGGCGACCTGAAGGACCGGGGCGTGCACGTGCACGTACCGGCGGGCGCGGTGCCGAAGGACGGGCCGAGCGCCGGGGTGACCATGACCACGGCACTGGCGTCCCTGCTGTCCGGGCGGCTGGTCCGCTCGGACGTGGCGATGACCGGCGAGGTCTCGCTGACCGGCCGGGTGCTGCCCATCGGCGGGGTGAAGCAGAAGCTGCTCGCCGCGCACCGGGCCGGCATCACGACGGTGCTGATCCCCAAGCGCAACGAGCCTGACCTGGACGATGTGCCGGAGAAGGTGCGCGCCGCGCTGGAGATCCACCCGGTCAGCGATGTCCGCGAAGTGCTCGACCTGGCGCTGGAGCCAGCCAGGTCGAGGTCAGCGATCGCCGCCTGAACGGCTGGCCGGGGGTCCGGGGTTTGTCCCCCGGGCTCGCCCCCGAGCGGGGTTTGGCCCGGGGGTCCGGGGGTTGTCCCCCGGGCTAGCACTGTGCTGTACAGGTCAGGCAGGGACCGGCTTGCTCATCTCGGCGCTGACGACCACGACCGGGCAGGGCGCGTGCCGCAGGCACGCCCGGGCCACCGGGCCGATCACGTCGTGCTGGGAAGTCGCCGGATCGCCCAGCACGAGCAGGTCGGCCCCGGCGGCACAGCTGATCAGCACCTTGGCTGCCAGGCCGGCGACCACCTCCGTGTCCACCGTGACCAGCGGGCTGTCGCCCAGCGCGGTGTCCACGCGGGCTTTGAGCCAGACGTCGCGGGGCACTGCGTTCTCAGCCTCCGCGGCCGACCGCCGCGCACAGCCCGCATACGGCGCGGCCCGCACCCGCCCGGGATCCATCACGCAAATAACATGCAGCCGGGCCTGCCGCAGCCCGGCCTCCCGCCCCGCCCAGCGCAGCGCGGTGAGGGAGGCCGTTGACCCGTCCACACCGACCACAACGCGCCGATCCTGGTCCATCCCAGCACCTGCCTTCCTGCATCCCACCTTCGTCGAAAGCGCACACGGGGGGTAGGGCAGAAAGTCCCCGAATTAGACCCAGCGGAAACCGGGTGAGCGGGGTGATTCCAAGCCGGGCCGGGCCATAAGTGTCTCTAGGGAGAGACCGGGCACAGCACTACAGCCGGTCATGAAGGCCTCCTGGTGTCCAGGCCGCGTATGTAATCATCATAGGAATCGCAAACAAGGACTGTCGCCTTGGCCTCATGGGTTTCTCGTGACCCGCCTGGCCTGGCCTGTCGCCTGTTTGTTTCAGGTAAAGGTCAGGCAATGCATTGGTCCGACGCGGCGTCATCCGAGGACCTCAGCTGCCGTCGCTGGGGCCCGCGGGCCAGGGCCGGCTATCGTCCGATCCCCGGCACCGGGTGACCGTCCTCCAGGTAGACGAACGCCGCAGCCCGGCACGCGGCGCGGACCCGCCGCCGGATAGGCCCCCTGAGCAGGGTCAGCGCGTCGGGCACCCGGACGATCCGGTGCTCCGAGATCTCCTCGGGCTGGAGCACGACAGCGCGGAGGCTGGCGTCGTCGAGCGCGCCGCAGTCAAAAAGGAACCGGATGCCGCCTGGGCGGCCGGGCCGGGGGCGGCGGAAATCCACGCAGGCCAGGCGGCCGGTGCGCACGTGGAGGCCGCACTCTTCGCGCACCTCACGCTGGCAGGCCCGCCACGGTGTCTCGCCGTCGGCCTCCATGACGCCGCCGGGGATGGTCCACCCGGACTTGTAGGTCGGCTTCAGGATCAGCAGCCGGCCTTTACGGTCAAAGATCATCGCGCCGGCTGACGCCGGGATCGCCGGAAGGGCATGTGGCGACTCACCGGCCAGCGGGTCGTCACCATCGGTCACGCCAGCCAGGCTACGCCGCCAATGGAAGGCTCTCCGCGGGCTGCGTACGATTCAGGCGGATCGCCGGCGAGGCATCCTCAAGGCGGCACCCTGCGGTCCCCGGCCGGGTCGACAGCCGAGTCGACGGAGTCTGCCGGACGCCGGACGCCGTCGCCTGCCATGTCCTGCGCCGGCCGGTGGGCGACGGCCCCGCGCCGCAGTGCCCCGGGTGCCGACAGAATCGCCGAGGCGATCGCGCAGCCGGCCATCACGTAGTAGATGGCCGGGTAGCCGGAGACGCTGGCGATCAGCCCGGCGACCGGGGCGCCGACCGCGATCCCGAGGTCCCAGAAGGACGTGAACGCCCCCAGCGCGGCGCCCTGCTGTGACTTGTCGGTGCGGTTGATGACGATCAGGGCGAGCGACGGGAACAGCAGCGAGAGACCGGCCCCCATGACCAGCCCGCCGAGGATCACGACCGGGAGATCCGGGGCCATCGCGACGATCAGCAGGCCGACCGCCTCCACCAGCGCTGAGACGTGCGCGGGCGTGCGTACGAAGCGCTGAAGAGCATCGGGGTGGACCGCAGCACCATCAGGCTGGCGCTCGGCTATGCGAACGAGACAGCGGAGGTCATCAGCGACCTGGACCGTGCCCTTAGAACATCGGGATGAGCATGTAGCCCATGGTGATGCCCATTGCGATCTTGTAGCAGGCGGCGAGCCGGGGGGCGAGCATCAGGCTGGCTCCCGCGTGCTGATGCCAGGCGGCTGTCACGGCCGTCCTGGCCCGCGCCATGGACGCGAGTTGGTCGGTGGTCCACACGACGTAGCCGACCATGAACAACGCCAGCACGACGGCGAGCGCCGGGAAGGCTCCCGCGGCGCCGGGGGACCCGCCCATGCCGGGCATCGGCGTTCCCGCTCCTGCGCCTGCGGGCCGAGAGCCGGGCAGCGCCAGGAGCATGTAGAGCATGGCGATGCACTCGACGAGATGCGGCACCGGATGCGGGCACCGCCAGCCGCCCGGAGCGCTGCCGTTGCGGGTGCGGATGGCCTGCCACCCGAACCACACCGCGGCGCTCCCGAAGACCACCTCCCATACGCTGCCTGGCAGTGGGCTCAGTCGCGGCACGAGCATTCCCGCCATGGCGACGCCCATGGCAACGTGCAACCCGTCGGCATCGAACTCGGTTTCCCGCCGCCGCAGGCGGGAGAGGGCCAGCCGACCCGCGCAGTAGAGAGCGATGCCGATCATGACTGCCGCGAAGGCGCCCGCAAGCCACGACGGTCCCTTCACGTCAGTGTCCTCCCCGCGGCTGCCGCTGGCCCGTGTGCTACAGGCGACCAGAAAAGCGTAAGGCGCTAGCCGGGCCCTGCGCAATGATAACTCTGCGGAATGGGCACAACTGGGCTTCGGGTTCCGGGGTTCCGGAACCGCGGCAGGGTATTACTGAAACCTCCTCAGGGTATTTCAGGAACCCCCTGAGGGTATCTCGGGAACCCGGCCAGGGTATTCCGGGAACTGGGGGCGGGGTATTGAAATCAACCAAGACACCTGGCTTTCTGAGGTCCCTGTATTGCCGGGGTCTTTGGGGGGTGTAGATTTCCGGTGCGGCGGCATACGCAGCTGCTTCGCCGCGGCAAACAGCAGGTCCCGCCCCCGCCGCCGCGGGCGGCCTTCCATGGTGATCTGGTGGCCTGGCCTTATTACTGGAGGATGGACGTGGCATCATCGGCTGCGACGGCCGGCGAGGCGTCATCTGGGCTGCGGGAGATTGAGCTTTCGGTCCAGGGAATGACATGCGCGGCGTGCGCGGCCAGGGTCGAGAAGAAAGTAGACGCGATTGACAACGTCGCCGCGATGGTGGTCTTCGCGAAGGAGAAGGCCAGCATCACGGAGCAGGTGACGTCATGCCCGGGATGAACTCAGGCCTTAATATCGGCGACCCGACGGTGGTCGCCGCGTTCGAGTCGGCGCTGGTGCACCAGGGGCTCATTGCCCTGCTGATCTTCGCTGTGCTCGGGCTGGCCTGGGTCAGCGTGCGGTCATGGGTGCCCGCGGCGGCCCAGGAAGGCAGCGCAGCCCAGGAAAGCAGCGCGGCCCAGGAAGGCAGCGCGGCCCAGGAAGGTACAGCTGCCCAGAATGGCACGGGGGCTTCGACGCCGGGCCCGCCGGGCGCCGCGCCGGCTGAGCCGGCCTGGCGGCAGCTGCTGCGGTTCGGGTTCGGCCTGCTGTGGATCTTCGACGGGATCCTGCAGGCCCAGCCAAAGATGGCGGTGGGCCTTCCCTCCCAGGTCATCGAGCCCATCGCGGCCAGCTCGCCGCGTTGGGTGCAGCACGTGGTGAACTGGGCCGGGACGACCTGGTCGTATCACCCGATGCAGGCGGGCGCCGCAGCGGTGTGGATCCAGGTCGGGATCGGCGTCTGGATGCTGGCCGCGGCGCGGGGCTCCTGGTCCCGGCTTGCCGGGCTGGTCAGCGTTGGCTGGGCGCTGGTGGTCTGGGCGTTCGGCGAATCCTTCGGCGGGATCTTCGCCCCCGGCCTGACCTGGCTGTTCGGCGCACCCGGCGCAGTTCTCATCTACGCGGTGGCCGGGGCCCTGATCGCGTTGCCAGAGCGGACGTGGCTCAAGCAGCGGCTCGGCCGGGCGGTTCTCGCTGGGATGGGGCTGTTCCTGGCCGGGATGGCGGTGCTCCAGGCGTGGCCAGGCCGGGGGTTCTGGCAGGGCACCTCGCACGGGCACCCGGGCACGCTCACGGGGATGATCCAGACGATGTCGCAGACCTCGCAGCCTCACATCCTTTCCGCCTGGGTCTCTGGCTTCGCTTCGTTCGATGCCGCGCACGGGTTCGCGGTCAACCTCTTCGTCGTGGCCGTGCTCGCCCTGACCGGCGCGGCGTTTCTGAGCGGGCAGCTGAGGCTGATCCGCCCGGCGGTCATTGGCTTCACGGTGCTGTGCCTGGCGGACTGGGTACTGATGGAGGACTTCGGCTTCTTCGGCGGGCTCGGCACCGACCCCAACAGCATGATTCCGATGGCATTGCTGGCCGTCGCCGGATACCTCGCTCTGGTCAGCGTGCCGGCGTCGGCGACGGAGCCAGTCCGCGCAGGAGTACAGGCGGCGGAAGCGGCCGGCACCCGGGTGCCGGCGACGGAACCAGCCCGCGCAGGAGTACAGGCGGGGGAACCCGCCAGCACCGGGGTGCCAGTGGCTGGCTGGCGGGACCGGATCCGGCCGACGTCGGTGCGCCAGTCGCTGGCGTCCGTGCGCGAGTCGCTAGCGGCCGCCAGCATCCAGTCCGTGGCGTCGGCGGGGGCGGTCGGCGTGATCATCCTCGGTGCGGCCCCGATGGTGGCGGCCCAGGCCAGCCCCGTCGCCGACACCATCCTGGCCCAGGCCATCGACGGTTCCAGCGCCCCGGTTAACTTCCGGGCGCCGCCCTTCATCCTGACCGACCAGCACGGCCGGACGGTCACGCTGGCAAGCCTGCGGGGGAAGGTGGTGCTGCTGACGTTCCTCGATCCGGTCTGTACCACCGACTGCACATTGATGGGGCAGGAATTCCGCCAGGCCGGCCAGTTGCTGTCTGCGGATTCCCGGCACGTCGAGCTCGTCGCGATCAACTACAACCCCCTCTACACCCAGGTCGCCTACCTCCGGGCGTTCGACCGCCAGGAAGGCCTCGATACGCTGCCGAACTGGCGGTACCTGACCGGCCGCGGGGCACAGCTCGACCAGGTGTGGAGTGATTACGGGCTGCCCATGCAGGTCCTCCCGGCCGGGGCGATGATCAGCCACGGCGACTATGCGTTCGTCATCGACCAGGCGGGCCACGTGCGCCAGGAACTGAACTTCAACCCCGGCCCCGGCACGGCGAGCACGGAGTCGTCATTCGCCGCGGAACTGACCGACGCGGCCCATCAGCTGCTGGGACATTGACCAGGCCACGGCACCCCGGCCGCCGCCGCCTGGCCCTGGCCGCCGCCGTGTTCGCCGATCCCCGGACGCGGTAGCCGCTACCGGCACCCCCGGCCGCCGCCAAGCTCGTTGATCCCCGGTCGGAGTGGTCGTACCGGAGGTAGTATCCAAAGTATGAAGGTGAGTGTCAGCCTGCCGGAGGACGACATCGAGTTCCTCGACTCCTATGCCCACGCTCAAGGAATGCCCTCGCGGTCCGCAGTCCTGCACCAGGCCGTCGTGCTGCTGCGGGCCGCCCAACTCGCTCCCGCCTACGAGGACGCATGGGCATCCTGGGCCGCATCCGGCGATGCCGAGACCTGGGACACCGTCGTGGCCGACGGCCTAGAGACCTGAGTGCGCCGCGGGGAGATCGTCACCGTAAGCCTCGACCCGGCGCGCGGATCGGAGGCCAGCAAGACGCGCCCGGCCGTCATTGTCAGCAACGACGCGGCCAATGCCACGGCAAGCCGCCTGGGCCGGGGAGTCATCACGCTCGTCCCACTGACCTCCAACACCGCCCGTGTCTACCCTTTCCAGGCACTGCTGCCAGCCAGCCTGACGGGACTCCCCCACGATTCCAAAGCCCAGGCCGAACAGGTCCGCTCCGTCGCAGTCGAGCGCGTCGGTGCACGCATAGGCCACCTACCAGCGGCGCTCATCGCCGATGTGGACCAGGCGCTCCGCGTCCACCTCAACCTGTAGACACGGCCTCTTGCACCTCTGCACCGCGATGGCCGCGGCCATCAACCTGACGCTGCTGCGCTAGGGCGTGTCCCTAGTGGTCCTCGTGTGGGTCGAGGGTGAAGTAGAAGGTGGCGCCGCTGCCGATGGCGCCTTCGGCCCAGATGCGCCCGCCGTGGCGTTCGATGATCCGCTGGGCGCTGGCCAGGCCGATGCCGGTGCCGGGGAACTCGTCTGCGGTATGGAGCCGCTGGAACGGCTGGAACAGCGGGCCCGCATGGGCGGGGTCGAAGCCAGCCCCGTTGTCGCGCACGTAGCAGCAGATCCCGACGTCATCGACCGTTGTGGTGCCGAACTCGATGGTGGCATCGTCGCGCCGGGCGGTGAACTTCCAGGCGTTTTCCACCAGGTTCTGCACCACGCTGCGGATGAGACTGCGATCCGCAGTCACCCAGACGCCGTCTTGGATGGTGAAGCGGACCCGGCGGTCGGGTTCACGGGACTGCAGTTCGCGGGCGATGGCGCCGACCTCGGCGCTGAGATCGACCCGTGCGAGGTTCATTCCGGCCCGCGACACCCGCGACAGCTGCAGCTGGTCATCGATGAGCGTGGCCATCCGCTCGCTGGCGGCCTGGATACGCGCGGCGTACCCGCGGCCAGTTTCGTCGAGACGATCGCCGTACTCCTCTAGCAGCGCTTCGCTGAACCCGCTCAACGCTCGCAGCGGGGCGCGCAGGTCATGGGAGACCGAATAGGTGAACGCCTCCAGGTTCTTGTTCGCCAGCTCCAGGTCAGCAGTGCGATGCGCGACGCGGGCCTCCAGTTCGGCGTTGAGCGCACGGACCTCGGCTTCGGCTTCGCGCTGCGCGGTGAGATCGGTCAGGACCAGGCACCGCAGCAGCATGCCGTCGAGGTCAAAGCCGCTCACCGCCAGCTGGACCGGAACGGTCGTGCCACCAGGTCCGGTCAGGTCCACTTCGCCGCGAGCGCTGTCGCCGGCGCCGACATCGAGCAGACGGGCGAACGTGGGGCGGTGGGCGTAGGGGATCAGGTCAAGCACCGCGGTGCCGACCAGTTCCGTGCCTTTCTGGTCGGTCATCGAGCCCAGCCTCGGGTTGGCGTCGAGGATCACCCCTAGGGGGGAGACGGTGGCCGCGCCCTCGTTCATCGCCTCGACGATGAGCTGGTAAGGGCGGTCGGCGCTCGCGAGGGAGTAGACCTGCTCCTGTCCGGGTGGGCCGATCACCAATGAGTCGATCCCACCGCCCCGGATCGCCTCGATAGTCTCGTGCGCCTCGCGCAGCTGTGCTCGCACTCCGGCCAGCTCGACGGTCTCCTCACGGCTTTCCCCAGGCGGTCCCGTTGCGAGCCGGCTTGGACCCGTGCCCTCTGGAGCCGACGATCGGGCCATGCCTTACTTGCCCGGGCCGGGGGGTCCGTCGCTGACTTTGACCGAATCGGGGTCGAGCCCGAGGCGTATCCAGGCGGAGCCAGAGAGGTCGCCGGCGATGCGGCGCACCGGGACGGGAAGGCGTTTGACCAGCGTCGGCACGGCGACGATCTGGTCGCGGGCGACCAGCGAGGGCCGCTGGCGCACGTCGATGACCTCCAGGTCGACGTGGCCGCCGAGCTTTTCGTCGCAGACGCGGCGCACGATCTCAAGGGCGTGAATGGAACTCGTGGACGCCCCATTGACGTAGAGGGTCAGTGCCCGGCGATCAGCAGCTGCATTGCTGGTCATGTCGTGGTACCCCTTGGCGGCCGAAGCTGCAAGCCGACGAGGAGACGCTCGGTGTCCGAGAGGTCGCCGACGAGCTTGCGGATCGGCGGCGGGAGCCTGCGGACCACTGTGGGCACGGCCAGGATCTGATCTTCGGCGGCCAGGCGCGGGTTTTCGAGCAGGTCCACGACCTCGATCTTGTAGCGGCCGGCCAGGTGCTCCTCGCAGATGCGCCGCAGATTTTCAATCGCCCGTAGGCACTTGGGTGACCGGCCGGTCACGTACAGGCGCAGATCCCAGGGCTCATTGGAATCGACCAAGGTCCCGGTCCCATCATCTGCCGTGCGAGGCTGGTTCATCGCTTCTCACCGTTGCCCGAGGCCGTATCGGCCCAGCGCCGCGTACTCATCGCCGACCGGTCCGCCTCGGTGTCGGCAGCCTGGTGGCGCTCGCGAAGGTCGATCCGGTCGATCTCCGCCCGCTCGGCGTCGAGCTGGTCCTGCACCGCGACGAGGTGGGCCTCCCGCTCCATGATGGTCCGGCGCAGCTCACGTCGGCGACGGCCCAGATCCTCTGCCTGCCGCACCTCCTCGTCGCGCTCGGCGGCTTGCTGCGCTAGGCGGGCGGAGCCGGCCAGCACCCCTGCCGCGCCGACATACACATCGACCAGCTCGACCCCGTTGTCGGTGAGCACGAACTCCCGCACCTGATTCGAATGGGCCGTGCCCCTCGACTTCAGCACGAACAGAAGCCGGTTGCGTTCGCCGTTGGTCTCGACGTTGCGCAGCAGCAGCCAGGTGTCCACCATTGACGACACGTTCTCCGAACTCGTCTCGTCCCCATGACCAAGTGCCGTGATCAGGGTCGTGATCCCCTGGGTCTTAAGCAGGTCGATCTGGCGGGCCACCATCGAGGTTGCCTCCGGGGCCAAGATTCCATGGGCGAGGCTGGCGATCCCGTCGAGCACCGCCACCGACAGCCTCTCCTCCTCGATCAGCCGGGCCAGGACCGCCAGATGGGTCTCCATCCCGAACGCGGACGGCCGCGCCGCCCAGATGCGCAACAAGCCCGCCTCGACCCACGGTTGCAGGTCGAGCCCGACCGACCGCATGTTACGCAGGAACTGGTCGGGTGACTCCTCGAACAAGACCAGCAACGCCCGCTCACCGCGCGCGCAGGTCGAATTCACCATGTGCGCACCGAGCGAGGTCTTGCCCGTGCCCGCGGTCCCACTCACCATGAGGGTCGACCCCCGAAACGCGCCGCCGCTCAGCATGTGGTCGAGGCGAGCGATCCCCGTTGAGATCCGCTCCTCGGAAGCCCCGTAGTCGAGCGCAATCGACGTGATCGGCAGCACGACAAAGCCACGGGCGGAGATCAAGAACGGGTACTCGTTGGTGCCGTGGGCCGACCCGCGGTACTTGACCACCCGGAGACGACGGGTGGAGATCTCATCGGTCACCCGATGGTCGAGAACGATCACGCAGTCGGTGACGTACTCTTCGATCCCGTTACGGGTGAGACTCTTCTCGCCCCGCTCCCCGGTCACGATGGCGGTGACGCCCCGCTCCTCGAGCCAGCGCGCCAATCGGCTCAGCTCCGACCGCACGATTGAGTCGTCACCGAAGGCGCCGAACAATACCTCGATGGTGTCCAGCACGACTCGCTTGGCGCCAGTGCGCCCGATCGCGTCGTCGAGAATGGCAAAGAGCGGCTCGAGGTCGAACTCCCCTGTCGCGACGATCTCCGAGGGCTCCACCCGGAACGAGAGCACGACAAGCAGACCGTCCCGCCGGAGCTCGTCGAGGTTGAAGCCGAGCGAGCTCACGTTGAGGGCGACCTTGGCCTCCGACTCCTCGAAGCTCACCAGCACGCCCGGCTCGCCGTACTTCCGCGCACCGGCGACAAGGAACTCCAGCCCCAGCAGCGTCTTGCCCGCCCCCGCGCTGCCCGCCACCAGCGTCACCCGTCCCCGGGGTAGCCCGCCTCCGGTGATCTGGTCCAGCCCAGGTATCCCCGTCGGGGCCTTCTCCAAATCCGGACCCAGCGCGCCCTCCGTCAAGCTCGTCAGCACCGTCTTGTCCATGTGATTGCTCTCCCCCGAGCCGAGCGTTACCGCAGATCTACTTTGCACAGAATACAGCGGAGATGTTGCTGCACGCGAATTTGATCTCGGAAGTGCAAAATCCCGCAGGGGTTATCTCAGAAGTGCCAAATTCCGTGGGGCTGGTGCGATCATCAGCGAGGAAGCATCGTTTTGAGAAACAAACAAGGTAAAGATGGAATCGCATATGGAAAATTATCGCAAACCGGCTGGAAACGCGCTAACCGGGATAACTCATAATACTTCACCGGGCCCGCTGCTGTGCTAATTCGACATGGACGCGCTCCGGGTGCATGGGCGCCACCGGCCGTCTATCGCGAAGACCCGCAACTGGCAGTGCCGGATGCTGGGCGGCTTGGCCGATGGCGGGCTGGGAAC
>DASWFT010000085.1:0-4912 GCA_036394075.1 Streptosporangiaceae bacterium | reverse complement strand
TGCTTGATCGCGATCGCAGCGCCTGAAGACTGAGCCAAGCTCGTTCGGTGTCGATTGCACCGCCGCTGGCTTCTGGTCCGCTGGCTTCTGGCGCCGTCTTGGTCGGCCATGCCCCGCTGCCGCTAGCCCGGGAGAGCTGCGTGATCGCGTCCTGGAGGTACAAGGGCGCAGCCTGCGAATCCGAGATAGTGCGGCAGCGCGTGCGCCAGCGCGTGCGCCAGCGGCGCCACAGGCGCTGGTAGGCCTCCTGCACGAGCTGTTCCGCCAGATCCCAGTCGCCGACCGACAAGAACGCGGCGCGCACCAGGCCCGGATAATGAGCGTGGAAGAGCGACTCGATCGTCTCGGCGGCGTCGCGCTTCGAGCCGCGCGGAGGCCCGCCGAGGGTGACAATGTCGTCGGCCACGTCTTAAGGATGCGCGCGACGCGCGCATCTAGCCACACGACTTATTTGGGTCAATCCGGATCAGCCGGTCTTGGGTCGGTACCCAGCTACCTCGCAGGCACCGAGCGGATCGCCAGGGCGGGACGCCGCCGACCAGCTTCGATCGCAAAGCGCAGTTCGGCTACCACGCCGCGGCGTCCGTCCTGATCCGGCGTGGAGCATAGCGCAGCACGAGAATGCCGTGCGCGCTCATGCGGGCGTGTCTTGCCTGCCTCCGTTCCCAGCCGGCCGACGACAAAGGTGATGATGTCGCCGCGAGTAGCCTATCTGACCCGTTCGCCGCGGATCGGCAGCGGCCCCGCCGCCGGCCGGCTGCCAGACCCGCGCTGCAGCGTGAGCCGGGTATGCCTCAGTGTGCGCAGGCAAGCTACGCCCGATGGGGGTGCCCCGGCCGCTGACCAGGTAGGCATGATTAGGGAGCCGCCAGCGCCGCGAGGCGCTTCAGCGATCCGTTTCGGCACCGGAAGACGCGAACGCTGGCCGTGCATCGCGGCGCCCTCTTTTGTCGCCGGTCCGGGACGAAGATGCGGAGAGAGTGCCGGGTGCCAGACTAGGAGATAACATGCGATGGCCTTGGCGCCGTCGGGCGCGGCTCGCAAGCGGGCCGGGAATGGTGCCGGTATTGTTCATTGCCGGGATCGTGGTGGCTGGAGTTGTCGCCGTTCCCCTGATCCGGGCGATGCTGCCGGGGGATGCCGCTAGTACCTCGGCCACGCGGCCAGGGCACGTTCAGAGGTCGCCCTCGGAAACGACGGTGTCACTCACCTTTGACGACGCCTATGAGGACCAGTGGCTGTACGCCGTGCCGTTGCTGCGGTCCCATCACATTAACGCGACGTTCTACGTGATCACTTCTGATTCCGACGGGCCTCATCCCTGCTGCATGTCCTGGGCTCAGCTGCGGATCCTGCAAGGCGAGGGCGATGACATTGGCTCCCACACCGTCCACCACGCGAACCTGCCCAACCTGACCAGGGCCCGGGTCAGGCGAGAAATCTGTGCATCCCGTCGGGACATGCTGCGCAACGGAATCGACGATCCGGAGTCGTTCGCCTACCCCTTCGGCTCGTTCAACGCGGCCGATAAGAAGGTCGTCTCTCAGTGCGGATTCACAAATGCCCGGCAAGGCGGCGGCATCTCGTCGTCGAATACCACGCCGGGGCCGCCGTGGGCGGAGACCTTGCCGCCCAAGCACCCCGAGGCAGTCCGCACTATCGCGGTAGACGCCGCCCGCCCGATCCAGCTGCGAGACCTGGAGAGATACGTGGCCGGCACGGCTGCCCACAGCGGCGGCTGGCTGCCGATCACCTTCCATGACGTCTGTGACGCGAACGCGGCTGACTTCATCCACTGCATGTCCACGTACGGAGCGATCCAGGATACGGTGCTCCGACAGTTCCTTGACTGGCTACGCAACGCCGGGCACTCCGGTGGTGCGCCCGCTGGGATCGTGGTCCGAACGATGCGCTGGGCCATCAACACCGCAAAGGGCCCCGACACGACTGCCCCGACGACCACCGCCTTGTGCAACAACTCGCCCTGTCGTCCGTCGTACAACGGACCTGTGACCGTGCGCCTGTCAGCGGCCGACCCCCGTGGCGTGGGGGTGGCAAAGACCTACTTCACCACGAATGGGTCCACCCCGAACACCTCGAGCCGCGTGTACCAGGTTCCGCTCGTCGTGCACGGAACTGAAACGATCAAGTTCTTCTCCGTGGACAACGCTGGGAACCGGGAAAAGAAGAAGACCATGACGGTGCGGGCCGGCTGATTCCTTACTTCGGCAGCCGGGCCGCCCCTGCTGGCCGGGCTCGGGCCGGAGCCGAGCCCGGCCAGCACCCTGACCGTTGAGGCTAGTTTCCACCCTGGCCGCCGCGGGTGGAGGACGGAGCGCCGGGCTGCTTGCCCGGCTTCCGCCCGGACCGGGTCCGCAGCGACCGGGCCTTCGGCTTCTTATACGGGCTATCCGAGGACGGCGGCTTCGACGACGTCGAAGAATCCTTGCCCAGCCGGCGGCGGAGCTCTTCGATCTGCTCTGCCAGTACCGCCAGCCTTGCCTGCACCTCCTCAAGCTGCGCGTCCCTGGCGGCAAGCTGCGCCGCCATAACCTCGTTGTCCGCCTCCAGCTCCGCGACCCGGGCACGCAGCCACGGCACCTCCTCAGATGGCGGCACACGCTGCGCACTGGGCATCGGGCACGATGCAACCATGATCAGGATATCCAGTCCGTGATCAAGCCGACACGCCGGAACTTCCCGGCCATGGCCGGTCCACGCACCAGCTACATCGAGGACGGTACTGAGTGAGATCGCGCCCTCACGACTCGCGGCCAAGAGCGGGACGTGCTGCTGGGCGGGAGCGACTCACTCGGCGGGATTCTCGAAATTTGTTCGTTCCTGGTGTCGATGGCGCGGTTCTCTAACCGTCTCCTCGGTGTCTGAACCGAACGAAGGGAAGGGCTTAGCGTGAAGTACATGCTGCTGATCATGGGTTTCCGCAAAGGCGAGGGCATGCCCCAGCCGCCGAGCAGCGGAGCACCCTCGGCGGAGGAGTTCATGCAGTACCAGCAGGAGCTCGGGCAGGCCGGTGTGCACATTGACTCCGCAGTGCTCCACTCTTTTGAGGACGCCACCCAGGTGCAGGTCAACGATGCTGGCGAGCGACTGGTGACCAACGGGCCGTTCGCGGAGTCCCGCGAGTACCTGGGCGGCTATCAGATCATCGACGTCCCCGACCTCGACGCAGCGCTTGACTGGGCGGCCAGGTGTCCGGGCGCGAAGTACGGGCGCGTCGAGGTGCGTCCGCTCGCCGAGTTCTGAGGACCAAGGCGATGGGGCCGGCAGGCGAACCGATCGAGGCAGTGTTCCGAGAGGAGCGCGGCCGTCTGCTGGCCCTGCTCGCGGCCCGATTCGGCGACCTCGATCTCGCCGAGGAGGTTACCGCTGAGGCCCTTCTGGCAGCGGTAGAGACCTGGCCACGCTCCGGGGTCCCGCGCGAGCCGCTGGCATGGCTGGCGACCACGGCCCGGCGCAAGGCCCTCGACCGGATCCGGCGGGACGCCACGCTGGCCACGAAGCTCGCCACTCTGCACGCCGATGCCGATCCGGCGCGCCGCACAGAGCCGGTCCCAGAGCACGAGCACATCCCCGACGACCGGTTGCAGCTCATGTTCGCGTGCTGTCACCCTGCTCTCGACCTGGACGCGCAGACCGGACTCACCCTGCGCTACATCGCGGGCCTCAGCACCGCTGAGATCGCACAGGCCTTCCTCGTCCCGCCGGCGACCATGGCCCAGCGCCTCACCCGCGGCAAGCGCAAGATCCAGCAGAGCCGCATCCCCTTCCGCGTGCCCGGCCCGGACGAGCTCGAAGGCCGTCTGGGCCTGGTTCTGCACGTCGTCTACCTCATCTTCACCGAGGGCTACGCGGCCACCGGCCACCACGATCTGGTCCGATGCGATCTGGTGGACGAGGCCATCCGGCTCGCCCGTATCCTCCGCCGGCTGATGCCCGGCGAGCCCCGCGTCACTGGCCTGCTCGCGCTCATGCTGCTCACTGACGCCAGGCGTCAGGCCAGGGTCGACGACCATGGCTTCGCCGTCTCGCTGGAAGACCAGGACCGCGGCCTCTGGGATACCTCGATGATCGACGAGGGCGCCAGGCTGACAACACAGGCCCTGCGCCACCACCCACCCAACAGCTGGTCCGTCCAGGCCGCAATCGCCGCGTTGCACGACGAGGCGCCATCTGCTCAGGAGACCGACTGGCGCCAGGTGCGCCTGCTCTACGACGAGCTGTTCGCATTGACCCCGACCCCCGTCGTCGCCCTCAACCGAGCCATCGCGATCTCCTGGCATGAGGGCCCGCAGGCCGGCCTCGACCACCTCGAAGCCCTCGCCGACGAACCCGGCCTGGCCCGCCAGCACCACTGGCACGCCGCCCGCGGCCACACACTCGCCAGACTCGGACGTCACACCGCCGCCGCAGAGGCCTACCGGCGGGCCAGCCAACTCGCCCAGACACCCGCCGAGATCGCCTACCTCTCGTCACGCGCCGAGCAGTACACCACTCCCGGCTGAACGGCTACATCATGGCGTGCTGCTCCCTGGCCGGAATCCTGGCACCCGCCCGGTCGGGAACTCAGTGCCGGAGGCGGCGGTTCGCTGACGGTCCTATTGGCTGTCCGACGGCAGCTTGCCCCCACGGGCGTTGCGGAAGGAATGTGCTCGCCACCATCGATAGCCATAGGCCGCCGAGCAGCAGCCCGGCGAGGACGTCGCTGGGATAGTGCATGCCGCGGTAGATCCGCGACATGCCGACGACTATGGGGACGCAGCAGAGCACGGCGGCGAGGATCCTCGCGCCCGCCCGGCCGGCGAACAGCCAGAGCACCAGGAGCGCCAAAGAGCCGGAGAGGCAGAGCGAGGCTCCGGTATGACCTGAGGGATAGCTTGAGGTGGCCGGCGCC
>DASWFT010000084.1:0-5798 GCA_036394075.1 Streptosporangiaceae bacterium | reverse complement strand
CTGCCCGGTGACCCACGAGGACCGCTCGGACGCGAAGAACTGCACGCCGTTGGCGATGTCCGCGGGCTCCCCCAGCCGGCGCATGCTGATGCCCTCGACCAGCGCCGCCTGCCCGTCGCGGCCGTAGCTCGCCCACTGCTTCTCGGTGGTCGGGTTGGACCGGATGAAGCCGGGCGCGATGCAGTTGACCGTGATCCCGAACGGGCCCAAGTCGTGCGCCAGCTGCCGGGTCAAGCCGATCTGGGCCGCTTTCGCGCTGGTGTAGGCCTGGATGCCGGTCTTGCTGACGCCAAGACCGGCCGTGGAGGCGATGTTGATGATCCGCCCCCAGCGCCGCTCCTTCATCCCCGGCACCACCGCCCGACTGCACAGGAACGCAGTAGTCAGGTTGGCGTCGATTACCGCGCGCCAGTCCTCGTCAGTGACCTCCTCCAATGGCTGGCCGACCTGCCCGGCCACGCCCCCGGCGCAGTTGACCAGGATGTCGACCGGGCCGACGTCGGCGAAGAACTCCGCGACTGTGGCCGACACGGACAGGTCGGCGGTGTCCTTGTCGACGCCGTGGACTTTCGCGCCGTCGCCCCGCAGGGCGTCGGCGATGCCGGCCCCGATGCCATGCGCCGTTCCGGTCACGACGGCCGTCTTCCCGGCCAGGCCGCCGCTCACCGGGCCGGGCCCGTTCGGGAGTAGCGGTCGCCAGTTGGCAGGAAGGCTTCCGTCCGGGGAG
The DNA here is from genome assembly GCA_036394075.1 of Streptosporangiaceae bacterium. Lineage (GTDB taxonomy): Bacteria > Actinomycetota > Actinomycetes > Streptosporangiales > Streptosporangiaceae > JAWWPY01. The sequence goes on along the minus strand of DASWFT010000084.1, from coordinate 5,071 downwards.
TGCGCGAGATGCTGTGCACCCAGCCTCCGTGCCTGTCATCGCTGCCTGACTGGCCGACGCTGGCTGCCGGGGCCGCGGAGGGTACGCAAACGTTTGTCCTGAAGCACTGTAACCGCCTGATTCGGATCGGGCCAGTGTGATTTCAGGCCTGCGGCGGGGCGGCGCAGATGTGAGGCCGATGAATTCCGCGCGTGCGCGAGACGAGGACGGGCGCACCCAGGCCGCGCGGGTCCGGGTACTCCGGACACGCCTCGGTCTGACCCAGGAACAGCTGGCGATGCGGCTCAGCGTGTCACCCGTGACCGTCCAACGCTGGGAGAAAGAGCGGTCCGGCATATCGGCCGCGTCCCGGCGGCGACTCGATGACCTGGACACGACGGACGCACCAGAGCATCCTCCGCCGGGCACGCCGCCGATCCCGGTGTCGTCCTTCGTCGGCCGCGAGCACGAGATCGCGGCCCTCACCGCCCTGCTCGCTGCCAGCCGGCTGCTGTCCCTGGTCGGCCCGGGCGGATCGGGGAAGACACGGCTCGCTCTCGAGGTCATGCGCCGCTTGCCTGCCGATGCTGAGCACGTCCAGGTCACATTCGTCGCCATGGACCTGATCACCGATGCCGCACTGGTCGATACGAGGGTCGCGGCGGCGCTCGGTGTCCGTGACCGCCCGGGTGCGCCTGCCGGCGCCTCGATCACCGGAACGCTCACGGGCCGGCCAACCCTGCTCGTGCTTGACGGCGCCGAGCATGTCCTCGCCGGCGTAGCGGACCTGGCCAGAAGGATCCTGGCCGAGGTCCCGGAGGCCAGGATCGTCATCACCAGCCGGTGCGTGCTCGGGGTATCCGGTGAGCAGGTCTGGCCGGTGCCCCTGCTCGCCTGCCCGCCACCGGGCGCGGCGGTGCAGGCAATTGCCGGAAGCGACGCCGTCCGGCTGTTCGCCGCCCGAGCCGCGGAGCGCCTGCCGGGTTTCGAGATCACCGCCGAACTCGCACCGCCGGTGGCCGAGGTGTGCCGGCGGCTGGACGGTTTGCCGCTGGCCATCGAGCTCGCGGCGGGCTGGGTGGGGACCCTGACCATCAGCCAGATCCTCGACCGAAGGCTCGACCTGCTCGACGGGGCCCAGCCCGGCGACGATCGCCGCGTGGGCACACTCCGCGCCGTCGCGGAATCGAGCACGGCCATGCTTTACTCGCGCTTTCCGGTCTCGGCGTCACGTTTCATCATCTGGGCCAGCCCGGCAAGGCCGCCCGGCTTTTGCGCGAGGCCGAGGCGCGTGCGATCGGGGCTGGAAACGTCAACCGGATGCCGGACGTGCGGGTGGCCCTCTCGGAAGCGGGGCAGCCGGCCCGGACGCGGCCGCCTGGCGCGCTGACCGCTCGCCAGGCGGAGGTCCTGGCTCATGTGGCGGCCGGCCTGTCCAACAAGGCGATCGCCGACGACATGCACCTTAGCGAGGGCACGGTCGAGCGGCACCTCGCCACCATCTACCGCAAGCTCGGGCTGCGCAACAGGGCCCAGGCGACGCGGTACGCGCTGCAGCACGGCCTGCTCCCCCCGGCCAGGCGCTGACTCCCGCCGCCCAGGCACTGACTCCTGCCAGCCGGGTACTGACTCCCGCCGCCCAGGCACTGACTCCCCCGGCCGCGCGATAGCCGACGCGGCCGCCTCGTCCGCCGCGCCAGAGATACATGTTTTCCTGGATTCGCCCCCGGCACCGGGCTCGTTGCAGCCGCTGGGCCTCAGCCCGCACCCCGCACGTTGGGCCTTAGCCCGCGCCCCGCACGCGGAAGAACAGCGTCGGGTGCCACCACGCGTTCCAGCGATGCCACCCGACCCGGCTGCCTGGTTCGGTCGCCCCGAACGAGAGGCCGGGCCGGACGAAGAACTCCACATGCCCCGTCCCGTAGAAGGCCAGGTCACCCGGGCGCGCCTGGGACTGCCTCTCCCGGATTAGCCGCCGTGAGGCGAGCATCGCGTAGGTTGACCGGCCGAAATACAGGCCCTGATGCGCGTAGGAGGCCGCGATCAGCCCGGAGCAGTCGAAGCACCAGGGCCCGGCGCCGCCCCAGCAGTACGGGGCGCCCGCGTGATGGTAGGCCCATACGTAAGCCGCCACATGCCGAGGCTGAGTGCTCGCGGTGGCGGCCTGGTGGGAGGTGGCGATGGGGAGCGCCACGAGAGAGATTGACATTAGGAACATGATCAGCAAACGGGGAAATAGGCGATGCGTGCCCACGACGGGGCTCCCAGATCGCAGTGTGCCCCCCGCTGCGATGGCCACGGGATCACGGTGACCAGGCAAAAGTCAGCGGGAAAGCCCGACAAACTCAGCACAGTAACGCAATAACGGACACCGATGACGAGGAACGGAATAACGAGACCTGTTATGGTCACGGGCCAGAGCAGTTAAGGGTCGCTGGGATTTGCCCCCCATCCAGCGCCTTGCGACATGAGGTGACCTATGACGATCCGGTTCGGGCTGCTCGGGCCGGTTGCCTCGTACCGCGATGGCGTCCTGGTTCCGGTCCGGGCGCCGATGCCACGCAGCGAGTCTAGAGGGTGGCCGACTCGGGGACAGGAAGCGGCGAAGCCTCCTCGTCGCCGACTTCGCGGATCCCGTACCGGGCGTACAGACGGCGTAGCGGCCCTGGCGCCCACCAGTTCGCGTTGCCGAGCAGCCGCATGGTGGCCGGCACGAGTAGCACTCGCACGAGGGTCGCGTCCAGGACCAGGGCCACGATCATGCCGATGCCCATGAGCTTGATGAACGTGATGCTGGAGGCGGAGAACGCGCCGATCACGATGACCAGCAGGAGCGCCGCGCTAGTGATCACGCCGCCAGTGCGCTGCAGCCCGCTGGCGACCGCGGCGGTGTTGTCCCCGGTGGCGTCGTAGCGCTCGCGGATCCGGGAGAGCAGGAAGACCTGGTAGTCCGTGGACAGCCCGAACATGATCGCGAACATCAGGATCGGGATGGTCGGGCTGATCGTGCCGTTCGGGGTGAACTGCAGCAGCCCGGACAGGTGCCCGTCCTGGAAAATCCAGGTCACGACTCCGTACATCGCCGACAGCGACAAGATGTTCATCACGATCGACTCGACCGGCAGCACGACCGATCCGAACGCGAGGAACAGCAGCACGAACGTCGCCAGCGCCACCAGCAGCGCCATCCACGGCAGCGTCCGGCCGAGGCTGGACAGGGTGTCCGCCAGCTCCGCGGTCTGCCCGCCCGTGTAGGCCGTGGTGCCGGGCGGTGGCGCAACGCTGCGGACCTGCCCGACGATGGTCCGTGCCTGCGTCGAATAGAGGCCGGCGCTATAGCTCAGGTTCACCCGCGCGATGTCCCCGCGGACGCCGGTCAGCCGGGCGCCGCTGACTCCGGGTACGTGGTCCAGGCGGCTCACGTACCCGGCCAGCTCGCTGGTGCGGGCCGCCGAGCCCGTCACCGGGCCGGGGAACTGGACGACGGTTTCGATCGGGGCGGTCGGGTTGCCCGGGAAGTCCCGGTTCAGCGCTTCGGTCACCACCCGGGGCGCTGCGCCGGCCGACAGCACCGTGGCGTCGGTCCCGCCCCAGACGACCTTCAGGAACGGTGAGCCGAGCGCGAGCAGCAGCACCACGATCGGGACGGCGTACAGCACTGGGCGGCGCATGACGCTGTGCGCCAGCCGGTACCACCGGCCGCCGTCGGTGGCTGGCGGCCGGCGGATCGACCGGCGGATCGCCAGCGCGTTGACCTTCGGGCCGAGCACGGCCAGCAGCGCGGGCAGCACGGTGAGCGCGGCGAGCATGTCCACCAGAACGGTCGCGACTCCGCCGTAGCCCATCGACCTCAGGATCGTCTCCGGGAACAGCATCAGGCTGGACAGCACGATGGCGACGGTGATGCCGGAGACCAGCACCGTGCGGCCGGCGGTGGCCAGGGTCCGCGCGACGGCGTCCTCCACCGAGTCCCGCCGGTGCAGTTCTTCGCGGAACCTGCTGACCAGGAACAGCCCGTAGTCGATGCCCAGCCCCAGGCCGAGGATCGTGGTGATGTTCAGTGAGAACACCGACACGCCGGTGAACAGGGTCAGCAGCCGCAGCGCGGTGAACGAGCCGAGGATCCCGAAGACGCCGATCACCAGCGGCAGGCCCGCCGCCGCGAGGCTGCCGAAGATCACCGTCATGAGGATGAGCAGCAGCGGCAAGGACAGGCCCTCAGCCTTGCCGATGTTGCTGGTGACCTACTTGCTGATCGCCTCGTTGGTCGGGATCGCCCCGCCCACCTGAGTCTGCAGGCCGGGCGCGCCGAGCTGGTTCTTGATCGCGTCGTAGTTGCTCTGCCGCGCGGTGTCAGCGGAGCCCTTCAGCTCGAGCACCGCGTAGGTTTGCCGCCCGCTGGCGCTGACGAACTGCGGCGACCGGGTGGACCAGTACGTCGCGTACGACTCGATCTTGGAGTGCGGCAGCGCCGCCAGGGTGCTGGTCACCGCAGACCGGAAGGCCGGTGATGCCGTCGTGAGGGTCTTGCTGGAGTAGAGCACGACGATGTCGCCGGCATCCCGGCCGAATGCTTTCGTTGCCAGGCTGCTGGCCTGCTCGCTCTGGCTGCCCGGGGCGTTGAACCCGCCGGCCGTCTGCAGCTTGCTGAAGACTCCGGTGCCCCAGACCCCGGCGAAGACCAGGCCGAGCAGCGCGATCACCAGGACCAGCCGCCTGCGCCGGTAGACGATATGTCCCCAGGTTTCTAACCTGGCCGGGCTGGCGGGCGTGGTCCGGGTGGTCGGGACATTCACGATGCTGCCTCCAGTTTCCGCGGCACCCCCCGCCGTCGGCGGGCGGGGTGCGTGACACTACGGAACTACTGGGATCGGATCTAAATAGTGCTACATTTATCGTACAGTTTTAACCATTCTATTCGGACGATCAAAACTGTACAGTAAGCTTGGTGATGTGTCAACGAGAGATGGCGGGAGTGCCTACACCACGGTCGAGTATCTGACCCTGGGCCTGGTGGCATGGCTTGAGCCGTGTACCTCCTACGACCTGAAGCGTGAAGTGGAACGGACCGTCAGCCACTTCTGGACGTTCT
>DASWFT010000083.1:0-7706 GCA_036394075.1 Streptosporangiaceae bacterium | reverse complement strand
CTCGGCAAGGGCCTGGCCCGCCGCGACGGCGCCTGGGCGCTGGCCACCTGACCGGCCCGCAAGGCTGCCCGGCGGGGGTCCTTACCGCCGATCCGTCCCGCGGCTGGCCGTCGGTCCGGGCCCGGCACGCCATGAGGACTGCATCTCAGCGCAGACGGGCCGGCCGCAGGGCTCCGCCCAAAAGCGGAGACCCGGCTACGCAAAGCCCCAAGAGCTGGCCTTTTTCAGCACGCTCCTAGCTGCGCAATCCGGTAAATATCACGCTGTGTAATGCCATCGGTAGGGCCGCTCTGGAGCGGATGCTGCGGCCGGGACGGCACGCTAGGCCGGGCGGAACGGGCGAGCGCAGGGGCCGATTAGGGCGGACTGACGAGCAAACGTGGAGCAAACATGGCCCGGAAACGGCCTTCACGAGGAGACCCGGAACGGGTATAACCCCAGGTCAGGACGGGTGCGCCGCCAGGGACTCGAACCCCGAACCCGCGGATTAAGAGTCCGCTGCTCTGCCAGTTGAGCTAGCGGCGCGCTTCAGAACGCTGTGATCGTAGCAGCAATCGGCGGGGCATTGCCAATCGCGGATCGTGCCTCGCATGTCGCCCGCGGCGCGTCGGCGCCGACGGCTGACAACGGCCAGCGCCTGCGGCGAGGAAAGGTAAGAACGAGTTAAGACGTTCGAGAGAAAAGATTAAAAAACCAATATTCCGAACGACCTATGGTAGCTCTCATTGAGAGGGCTACATCGCCGTGGTATCGCAACTACCATGTGCGATGAACCGACCGCGGAATGTGGACGTACCAACAGTATGCGAGGCGGGGTATATCCGGGTGACGCTGTCATGACCAGCCGTGATGTTGTAGAGTCGGCATCCGTGCCCGAACCGTCTCAGCCCTCGCAGCTCACTGCCAAAGACGCGGCCGGATCGGGCGGCCGGCTGGCCTGGCTGGATGTGCTCCGCGGCCTGGCCGCGCTGGCGGTGGTCTTCGACCATGTCAGCTACTACGTGCTCCAGCATGTACGGCACGTCATTTACCAGTGGTTCGACCCGGGCAACTACGGCGTCTTCGTCTTCTTCATCATCAGCGGTTACATCGTGCCGGCGTCGCTGGAACGCAAGGGCAGCGTCCGGACGTTCTGGGTGAGTCGGCTGTTCCGGCTCTATCCGCTGTACCTGCTCGCGGTGGGGCTTGCGGTGGCGCTCTACCTGGTGCACCTGGGGGGATTGCGCGGCGAGGGCTCGGATCCTGAGACGTCGATCCTCTCCCAGCTGCTGATGATGTCGAACGTGCTGGCCGGGCAGAACCTGCCCAACGTGGTCTGGTCTTTGTCCTACGAGATGGTTTTCTACCTGCTGCTCACCGCCTTGTTCATCGCCCGGGTGCACAAGCGGAGCAGCTGGTACGCGCTGGCCTTCGCGGCCGCCGCCGTCGCCATCGGCGGCCTGCTGCCGCAGGCGTACCTCACTCACAACGTGGCTACGCCCCGCCTGATCGCGCTCGTGGCGGACCTGGCCGTGCTGGCCGGGCTGGCCTTCGCGGTCGCGCTGCGCGGCATGTCGCGCCTGCTCGGAGCGGCCATCGCCGCGGTGGTGGCGGTGGCGCTGCTGGCCTTCAACGGCGGCTGGATCTGGCCGTGGGAAGCGCTGTCGATCCTGGCGCTGATGTTCACCGGGACAGTGTTCTACCGGGCCGAACAGGGCCAGTACCCGTGGCGTAAGGCCATCGCGGTCGGGGTGACCGTGCTGGGGCTCGCGATCACCGCCGGCCTGTGGCACAGCCACGCCTGGGGCATGGACGCGCACTCCGAACTGCTCTGGGAGCGCCGCTGGTTCTCCGCGTTCCTGCTGGCCGGCCTGACGTTCGGGGCCGGGCTGGCGTTCCGGCACGTCAGGTGGCCGCGGGTGCTGACCTGGCTGGGGCTGATCAGCTACTCCATTTACCTGCTGCATCCGCTGGTCATCGAGGTCTATCACCACTACCACTGGACGCGCCTGCACCACCACTTTCCGCTGCAGGTGCTGCTGGCCGCCGGGCTCCTGGCCATGGTGATCGCGGTCAGTTCGCTGACGTACCTCGTCGTCGAGCGGCCGATGCAGAACGTCGGCCGCCGGGTGGGACGCTGGCTGGATGCCCAGTTCGGCCCCGACCGGGTGCCGGCCAAGGTTCCCGCGGCCGCGCAGCCGGCCATGGCGGGCCGGACTCACCCGGCCGCCGATTAGCCCGGCTCTCTTCCCGGCCCGGATGCTGCATGCTGGTGTTATGCCTCTATCGTCAGCAACTGAGCTGCCGTCCCCGCGCGAGCCCGGCGCACCCTACCGGGTCTGCCTGGTCTGCCTGGGCAATATCTGCCGGTCACCGATGGCCGAGACCGTGCTGCGCGCCGAGCTTGTCGCGGCCGGCCTCGACGGCGCGGTCATCGTGGACAGCGCCGGCACGGGGGACTGGCACATCGGCGACGTGATGAATTCAGGCGCCCGGGCCGCGCTGGCCAGCCGCGACTACGACGGCTCGGCCCACCGGGCCAGGCAGTTCCAGGCATCCTGGCTGGCCCAGCGCGACCTGATCCTCGCCATGGACGCACGCAACCTCGCGGACCTGCGGCGGATGGCCCGGGACCCGACGACCCACGGCCACGGGACCGGTGCCCAGGACGCTGACCGGATCCGGTTGTTCGGCGAGGTGGGCGGCCTGACCGAGGCCGATGACGGCGAGATCCCCGACCTTTATGGCGGGAACGCGGCCGAGTTCGGCTACGTGCTCGATCTGCTCGGCGCCGCCGCGCCGGTTATCGTCGGCCGGCTGGCGCGGCTGCTCGAGTCCCGCGGCGCTCGGTGACGCTCTTCACCTCCGCCGCTAGCCGGATCGCACGGCAGACGGGCTTGGCCGTCCGCGAGGCGCGCGTCGTCGGCTCCCAGCATGGCTACCAGCACCTCATGATCACGCTCACGGGCGGGCGGCGCGCATTCGCCAAGGTAGCCGCCGACGCGGCGCCAGGTGCGCCTGCCGCCGCGCCTGATACGGCCGCCGCGGGGGAGGCGGCCGCCGTCGGGGACGTGGCCGCCGCCTTCGCAGCCGAGGCGAGCAGCCTGCGCTGGCTGGCTGAGGCGGACGCCGTTCCGGTACCTGAGGTGCTGGCCGTCACCCTGACCGCGCTCGTCATCTCGATGATCCCGCCGGGACACGCGACGCCGGAGGCCGCGTTCCGCTTCGGCACCGACCTCGCCCGGTTGCACGCGGCCGGGGCTGACGGCTTCGGCGCGCCGTGGCGAGGGTTCATCGCCCGCCTGCCGCTGGACAACACGCCCGTGCCGCCGGGGCGCATTCACGGTCCCGCGCCGGCCTGGACCCAATGGCCGGAATGGTACGCGAGCCGCAGGCTGCTGCCCTACCTCCGCCTGGCGGTGGACTCCGGCGCGCTGCGGCCAGAAGACGGTCGGCTGGTGGAAGCGGTGATGGACCGGATTGACTCGCTGGCGGGACCGGCTGAGCCGCCGAACCGCATTCACGGTGATTGCTGGGCCGGGAACGTCCTGTGGTCGGGCGGACGAGGCTGGCTCATCGACCCGGCGGCCCACGGCGGCCACCGCGAGACCGACCTGGCCATGCTGGCCCTGTTCGGCGCGCCCGACCTGGACCGGATCCTGGCCGGCTATAACGACACGATGCCGCTGGCGGCGGGCTGGCGGTCCAGGGTCCCGTTGCACCAGTTGCATCCGCTGCTGGTGCACGCGTGCCTGTTCGGCGCGTCCTACCGGGAAGGGGTCCGTTCCGCGGCCCGTGCGGTCCTGTCTGCCTAGAGTTCCGCCGCCCCCGCATCGGCCGCATCCGCGTCTGCGTCCGCCATCGCCTCGGTGCCCGCCTCTGAAGGGTCGGGATCGTCGTCCGCGGCCATGCCGCCTTGGGCCTCGGGATCGAGCGGCAGGGCGATCCGGAACGTCGCGCCCCGGTCAGGCGCGGTCCGCACCGAGGCGACGCCGCCGTGCGCGGCGACGAGCGCGCTCACGATCGCGAGACCGAGCCCGCTGCCGCCGGTGGTGCGCGTCCTGGCCTGATCCGCGCGGTAGAACCGCTCGAACACGCGATGGGCCTGGTCCTGGGTCATGCCGGGCCCGTGGTCGGTCACGTCGAGTGTCACGGCCGGAGCCGAGTCGCTCACCCTGGGGTCCAGCGTCCCGGACCCGATCGACACCTCGATCGGGGTCCCGTCCGGGGTGTGGGTGAGCGCGTTGCTCATCAGGTTTCCGATGACCTGGCGCAGCCGCGGTTCGTCGCCGATGACGAGGAACGCGGCGCCGGGCTGGACGGACAGGTCGATGGTCCTGGCTGGGGCGAGCAGCCGGGCGTCGTGCACCGCGTCGGCGGCCAGCGACAGCAGGTCGATCGGCTGCCTGGCCAGCGGCCGCTGCTGGTCAAGCCGGGCCAGCAGCAGCAGGTCCTCGACGAGCAGGCCCATCCGGGCCGCTTCCTTCTCCACCCGGCGCATGATCCGGTCGAGGTCGGGGGGCGTGAGCCCGCCCCCCATCGGCAGCACGTCGGCGTCAGCGCCGGAGCCCGCGGCGGCCGCGTCCCAGTGCGGGACGAGCCCGCCGCGCTGGCGGTAGTACTCGGCGAAGCCGCGGATCGCGGTCAGCGGCGTGCGCAGCTCGTGGCTGGCATCGGCGATGAAGCGCCGCATCCGTTCCTCTGACTGGTGCGCCGCCGCCTCGGATTCTTCCCGGGCGTGGAAGGCGGCCTCGATCTGGCTCAGCATGGTGTTCAGCGACCGGCCCAGGCTGCCGATCTCGGTGCGCGGATCCCGCTCGGGCACGCGCCGGTTCAGGTGCCCGTCGGCGATCTCCCCCGCGGTCTCCTCGATATCGACCAGTGGCCGCAGGTTCGCCCGCACCACGGCGATCACCGCCAGCGCCAGGACACACACGATGATGGCGCCCACGAGCAAGTTGGCTACGGCCAGGCGGCCGATCGTCGCGTTGATGTTGCCGAGATCGACGCCGACGATCAGCGTGCCTGTGACCTGCTGCGTGCTGCCTGTGGTGGTGGTCACCTGATAGGTGATGGGCTCGGTGATGACCCGCCAGGTATCGCTGCCGGACTGGGCGGGGACCGTGACGAGCTTCCCTTTGTGCGCGTCGGCCCAGGCCAGGCTCGTGGGCACCGACGGGATCGACGGCGCTTGACGAGAGCCGCCCAACCCAGGTGTCCCAGATTGCGGACCGGACGAGCTGAGCGGGGTTCCTGGCTGCTCGACTCCCGCCATGATGTTGTTGGCGCCGTGCACGGGGCCGAACTGCCCGGGCGTGACGCTGCTCACGATGACGATGCCGCCGAACGCGGACTGCAGCTGGTTGTCGTATTGCGAGGTCAGGTACGACCGGAGAAGCCAGCCGCTGCTGACGCTGATGGCCGCGAGCGCGGCGACCACGAGCGCGAGCAGGGCCGTGATCAGCTTGGTCCGCAGCGAGGTGCGGCTGGACAGCTGGTGCGCGGCCCGCCAGGGCCGCGCCGCCCAGTGGCCGCCCTGGCTGCTCGCTCCTTCCGCTGTCATGGCCGAACCCACGCCTAAGAAGAAGGGAGCCGCAGCACGTAGCCGACCCCGCGCAGGGTGTGGATCAGCCGGGGTTCCTTCGTATCCACCTTGCGCCGCAGCACGGACACGTACGACTCGACGATGCCGGTGTCGCCGCGGAAGTCGTAGTCCCAGACGTGGTCGAGGATCTGCATCTTGGACAGCACCCGGTTCGAGTTGCTCATGAAGTACCTGAGCAGCTTGAACTCGGTGGGGGAGAGCTGGATCTGCTCGCCGGACCGCCACACCTCGTGGCTTTCCTCGTCGAGTTCGAGGTCGGCGAACGTGAGCCTGGGTGTCGGCTCGACCCCATCTCCCCTGGTACGGCGCAGCACGGCGCGGATCCGCGCGATCACCTCTTCCAGGCTGAACGGCTTGGTGACGTAGTCGTCACCGCCCAGCGTGAGGCCGCGGATCTTGTCCTCGGTGGCGTCGCGCGCGGTCAGGAAGACGACCGGGATGCGGGCGCCGCCACCGCGTAGCCGCCTGATGACATCGAATCCGTCCATGTCCGGCAGCATGACGTCGAGCACGATCAGGTCGGGCCGGTGGCGCTGAGCGGCCTGTACCGCCTCGGTTCCGGCTGCCGCCGTGACGACGTCGAAACCGGCGTAGCGCAGGCTCGCGGACAGCAACTCAAGGATGTTCGGCTCGTCCTCGACGACGAGCAGCCTGGCATCCGGTCGCTGCCGCGCATCGGTCAGCATTTCCATGCTCTGTATTCTCACCTGCCAGGCTGAGGATAACCTGAATGCCCGCTGGAGATGATCTCCGGCCCGCGGCGGCAGCCGCCCAGCTAGCCCCGCGGCGGCGGCGTCCCGAAGACCCAAAGACAGGCCCAGCTCGGCCGCGGGGTGGGACCGGCCGGGGTTACCCGTGCGCGAGGTGGGACCGGCCGGGGTTACCGGTGCGCGGGCCCGCAGGCCTGTCGCCAGTAGGCGATGGCGGCGGGCCGGGAGCCGACGCCGAGTTTGGAGTAGATCCGCCGGACGTGATTCTTTACGGTTTTCTCGGCCAGGAACAGGCGAGCGGCGATCTCCCCGTTGGTCTGCCCGTCCGCGATGAGCGACATGACCTCGACCTCACGTGCGGACAGCCCGTGCGGCTCCCCGGCGCCGTTGAGAGCGGGCTCCTCGCCTCCGCCCAGCCGAGGGACCTTGCGATCGTCCATCTGACCTCCGGCTGCGGATAGTGGATCCGTACCGCAGCGAACGTACCAAACACGGTAGGTACCGCGTCAATCCCATGAAGGTTCATGTAAATGAATACATGGGCCGATATGAGCCGACTCAGTTAAGACTTGTACCCAGGCAGCCCGGCCTGCATACCCGACGGGCGAACGCTGCGTCTCCCGCTAGAAGGCTTGATCGAGTGATCGTGTAATTGGTGAGTCAAGTTTGGCGGCGGCGGGTCGTTTCTGCTGGTAGCTGGGGCGCGGGGTTTAGCGCGGATTTCCACGCAACTGATCCGGCGCAACGTCAGGCGAGTTCGTAGCGCAGGGTGCGGTTGCCCCACCAGGGGACCTTGGTGGCGGGGGGCAGGTCGGCCTGGCGCAGGACGGGTGAGTAGGTTCGGCGGCTGAGCCGGACGGTGATCACGTCGCCGCTGGTGATGATCTCGCCGCGGGTGTTGAGGAAGCGGCGCTGGAGGGTGTCGGGGGTGGCGGTGGCGTAGCCGGGCAGCCGGGCGCGCAGCGCGGCGGTCAGGGCCTGGGCGAGGACGGCGAGCATGATGTCGAGGTCGACGTTGAGGTTGACCGTGCTGGAGAGGGCGTCGGCGCAGAACGCGCGGATGATCTCCGCGAGCCGCTGCTCGATCGTCATCCGCCGGGCGTACTGCTCGATCAGTGCCCTGGTCTTGGTGTCGTCGTCGTTGCTGATGATGACGGTGGGGTTGTCGCGGCCCAGGCCGGTGACCACCAGCTGGCGGACGGTGCCGGGGTAGCTGGTCAGCTTCACGGCGGGGTCCTCGTGGACGCGGGGCCGGTTGTAGGGGCCGGGCCGGTCCAGGGTGATCGTCGTGAAGTCCTTGCTGGTCAGGCTGCTGATATATTTCACCAGCGCCCGTGAGCGCATGCGCAGGGTGAGGAACTTGATGCCGCGCTCGTCGAGCTCGCCGAGGATGGCCTGGGTAGTGACCTTCT
>DASWFT010000082.1:0-5378 GCA_036394075.1 Streptosporangiaceae bacterium | reverse complement strand
CATCACCGTGATCGCTCTTTGGCTGGGGCATGAGTCCCTCACCAGCACCCAGGAGTACCTGCACGCCAACATGCAGCAAAAGCAGGAAGCCATCGAGAAGACCGCCCCGCCCGGCAGCAGGCAGAAACGCTACCAGCCCCCGGATCCGCTCCTGGAATTCCTCGAGAACCTCTGAGCCAGGACCCCGGTTATGCCGTCAGCAACGGCCCTGGAACGTCCGCGACCAGGGTCGTTGCACTACCTGTCGGCATAACCGGCGGATCGGCATAATCCAGCACGATCGTCTCCGGCACGATCACCGGCCGGGCCGCCGCGTGCTCCAGCCGCTCATCGATCCCGGCCAGCCGCCGATGCGGCAGCACCGACCGCGACATCTTCAGCGCGTCCGCCCAGCCCGGCCGCTCACCGATACCCCCCGGATGGCGCGCCCGTCGATCAGTGCCCGCAGCCCCTGGCGTTCGTATCCCAGCCTCAGCCGCTGCAGCGTGCCCAGCGCGACCTTGCGCCCGGCCGCCTCGAACTCAGCAACCTTGGCCAGTTCCCGCTGCCGCAACGTGGTGATCGCGGGATCGTACTCAGGCCGCACGGCAAACTCAGGGCCGCACCCCGGTGGCCGTCCGGTCAGCAGCTCCAGAATGTGCCGTTCCCACCAGCTAGCCTGCTCCAGCGTCGCGGCCGGAACCGTCTCCACGACATCCGTGCCGGCCAGCGGCGCCCGCATGGCAGCCACCAGTTCAAGGCCCGGGTCGTTCAGCACCACGGCCAGCGGGATCTCGCTGACCTCTCCGGCGGCATCCTTCACCCGCACTGACGTCCCGGTGATCGCGATGACAGCATGTGCCTGGCCCCCCAGCCGGATCTCGACGCCGGCCTGCAGCCCGGCAGGCCTGGAGACCGTCACCGCCTGCCCCCTGGCGACCAGACCACCGACCGCGAAGCAAGCAACGCCGAGGTGAGATCGGCCAGCAAGACCCTCCGCCACAGCAGGTTGAACAATGCCGGCAGCACCGCGACCGGATCACCCACCGCTCTCGCTCCGTCCATCAGCGCGAGGGGACACGCGAAAGCCTGAACCAGGTCACCGGCGTATGCCGGCATCGCATAGCGGGGATGGCGGTAACCGGCCAGCCATCGCAGGTTGGCCGCCAGCACCGGATCCAGCGCACCGATCCGGCGATAATCCCAGCCTGCCAGCGCACACGCCCCTGCCGTGGTCTCGAACTTCGCAGCATCACCCTCATCGATCCGGTCATCAGCCCGCACATCGATCACCAGGGCGCTGCCATCGCGGCGGCGGGCGAAGTAATCCGGGGCGTGCCGGACCAGACGCCCTTCATCTGGCCAGCTCAGCCAAAACGGCTGGGACGCCACCGCGGCCACCTCCGGACCGGCATCCAGCGACATCACCACATCGCGCTCAAGCCACGACCCGAAGCCGGCATGGACACCGGCCGAGGACAACCACCACAGGCCCGGAAAATGCGACTGCCCCGGGAACGAGGCGAACGCGCGCACCGGCCGCGCTTGCTCGAACCCCGCACCCCAGCACTGCGACAACAGCTCCCGGCGCTCAGCGCCGTCCCGATCGACAAAAGTGACCTCGGTATGTCGTCGAGGGTGCCGAACATGGTGCCCTCGCTCTCGTCAGCGGCGGCAAGCGGCGAGCGCCGCCCTGTGGACCAAGACCACGGTGATTGGGTCGGGTCGTCGCGTCGGCGATGCCATTTACCGTCGGGACAGGAAGACGACCTGGCCGGGCTGGATCTGGGTGGGCTGGTCGAGGAAGGCGGATAGCGCGCTGGTGATGGCGGCGGTGTAGGCGCGGTTTTGGGGAAAGGTCTTGGCTGAGACGAGGATCAGCCCGGCGTGTGCCTGACTGGCGGCCCGGTACCGGGCGTCGAGGGGCATGAAGTCCTTGATGTTGGCGGTGACCAGGGCACGTCCGGTGCTGGCAGCGTGGGAAAGGATCTGGTCGTCGGGCAGCGCCACTAGCGCCGGGTCGGTCACGACGGCGAGGACATCGTTGCCCTTGGCGCGCAGTTGCTCGGCGATGACGCCGGAGAACATCTCATCCAGCAGCAGCGGGTAGCTCACGTCCTTACCCGGCGAGCAGCTGGCGTTCGCGCCGCCACGCGTCCTCGGCCGCGTCCTCGGCCACGTCGGCGACGGCGATCTCGGTGTCTATCTCGTTGGGGTAGGACGCCCAGTACCGGACGGCGACGCGGATGAGACGCACTGGGATACCAGTGTTCTCGGCAACCATGGTGAGCAGCCCATCCTCCGCCAACCTCGGCTCCGCGGCGCGGGCGGACTTGACCGCGCGGACGACTTCCCACACGTCGGGGCCGCTGACCAGGCCCGCGCGCCGCCCGGTGGGGCCGGGCCGGAATACGATCCCCGGATGCTCGCTCATCCGGAGGGCTTCGTCGACGAGCCGGTTCGCGGCCGACGACAACGACATGCCAGGGTTGGCGGCGACAAACGAGGAGAGCCGCTCAGCCACGGCGGTATCGAACCGGACGGGTGTCGCTGCACGCTTGCTCATGACTACATGGTAGTCGCTAGATGTCGCTATGCCGACGTCTTGGCTCAATAACCCAGAGGTAGTAGGTTCAAATGCTACCCCCGCTACCAGGAAGTACCAGGTGAGAGGCCTGATCGCCAGGATCGGCGGTCGGGCCTCTTGATCGTTAGCCCGCGGTTCGTCCGCGGGAATCTGACATCTGACCCCCGACATCTGGCCGCACCGGCCGCACCGGCCGCACCGGCAGTTCAGAAGTGATCGCCCGGTAGTCGGCTACCGGGCGAACCACCCGTTTGCAGGGGCCACGCTGGAGTGAGCCGTGTCGAGAACATGGCTCATACAACTTTCCCCATATCGCTTGGTGGGGTGTAGCCCCACCTGTCGCTGAGCCCGCCGATGATGTGTAGTCCGCGGCCGGTCTCGGCGAGGGAACCCGGCGTTTTGGGTACCGGAGCCACCTCACTTGGGTCGGCGACCGCACACAGCACGCAGGGTCCAGGCTGGAGCAGACCGAGCCGGATCGGCCATCGAGGCCGGGTGTCACCGGAACCTGGCCGGGCGTGCTGCAACGCGTTGGTCAGCAGCTCAGATACCACGACCGCAATGTCTTCGCTGCGTTCTGTCACGCCCCACCGCTGCAAGGTGGCGATGGTGAAGTCTCGCGCTACCCGGACCGATCCGGCATCCACGCCGGGGGTGCGCGTGGCGATCCGCGGCAAGCAGCTCCAGCCCGTCGGGGCGGGATCTGGCGATAGCGGCCAATTCCCGCTGGCCAGGTCGGCCATCTCCGCCGCCCGGGTTAGCCAGTGGCGGCCGGTGCTGCCCGCCAGGCGTGATGGGTATGCCATGGCTGTCCGATCAATCCCGTTGCCCGCCGGCCGGGCTGTCGGAAATGCCATCGTTGCGCATGGCAGCGGCCATCAGGGAGGCCCTGGTGATCGCCGTGTCCCGGTCCCACAGCGCAACCGGGTGGGACGCCCGGAAGCCGGGGCCGCTCTGCTGGCATTTGGGGCAAGCCAGCCGGCCGAGGGCGTCTATACGCCAGCCGGCCGAGATCGCGCGGGCGCGGATGTCTGCCTCGCCAAGCGCTGCGGGATCGGTGTGGTGCGAGATGCAGGAACCCATCTCGCACCACGCGATCGGTATCCGTAGCTGGTCGCCGATCGCCGCCCGCTCCGTGATCTCGGCGCCGGCACTGGCCTCAACGCCGGCACTGGCCTCAACCCTCGCATTGAGCCTGTTCGCAGGCGGAGCGACGGCGGCGGTTTCAGATTTGGGGCCGCCATCGCCGGCCGGCTCAGCACGGCTGTCGTCGCGCAGCTTCGCGATCCAGTCGTTCATCGCAAGCCAGTCGTTCATCTCGGGCATGCTGACGTCGTCTCGACGGATGTTGATTTTCACGTGCAGACCTCCAGTTCAGCCCGAGGTGAGCTGCCGTACAGCTACCGTGACCTGCCCCAGGGAACAGGCACGTGCGCCGGGATAATGCGCCGGACAACCGACTGCGCGTCCTAGGCATGCCGAGGCGCCGGTGGTGCCAGCGCAGCCGGCCGCCGCCATGCCAGGCCGCTGATCATCTCCCAGCACGGAGGAAACGCAACCAGCCGTTAGACAGCGCCTGGTTCCCCCTGTGCGTGTACGCCATCGTGACGCTTCTCCTCCCCTGCAAAGCGTCCGGGCTCACCGTCTGGGCTCTCGAACTCCAAAGTCTCGCCTTCGAATCACAACTAGATAAACATACGGTAAACGTTCAGCTTCTTATGAGCTATTGCAACGATTGCATGTGGACGCTTTCAAGTTTACGCCCGTACACAGGGAGTGGATAGCGTTCTCCCAGGTAACGGCCCCGCCGCAGGCGAGGCCGCCCGGGAATCTCCAGCATTATCCCCACGTTGTACACAGATTCTTTGGGCGTTTGCACAAGTCATCCACAGGTTTGCGCACAGAGAGACCTGGCTGCCGAGCACCGGCGGAGAAATTGCCTGCCCAGACAATAAGACGCAGCCAACATGGGCGGAGGTAAAGTGACTGGCCGCGACGGAGCGTGGTGACCTGGGCCTGGCCCGTCAGGCTGCAACTTCCCGCACGCAGCCCGGCGTGCCACCCGCAGTTGGTGCCGCGGCCTGGCTCCCAGCAGGCGAACTCGCCGGCGAGCGCCGCGGTTCACCGCGGCTTCGCCGCATCAGCAAGCACCATGCCGACCTTGAGGCGGTATTCCTTGCGACGTCCCGTACACGGCATGTCTGGGCTACCTCGAGGCCCCTCCGCGGCGCGGCACCGCCCGGCCATCCAGGCGCGGCCACCCTTGGTCAGACCTACGATCTCCACGCCGCACTCCTGCGCGAATTATTGGACCCAGAAGTCGGCCTTGACAAGAAGCTCGACTCGTCGACGGGCCACGACAACGATTGCCTCACTCCTGCTGGCCTTATCTCGGACATGGCATTGTCCCGACCGGCAACCCGCTGACATCGAATCCGGGTACGGTCTCTGAAAAGCCATTCTTGGAGAGCTGAGCCGCCGGAATTGCTGGCGATTTGTGAATCGCATCGCCTGGCCCCGACACTGGCCGCACCAGCCTGGCCGCTCCAGCCGGGCAGGAACGCAAGAAACTGGCAGAGAATGGGCCAAGGACTCGAACGCACGATCGTGGGTGGGGTCCCGATGAGGATGTTCGGTGCGGTCGGCGACTCGCTCATCACTGAGATTGAAGGTCTTCGATGGGCGCCTGCCGGGCATGCGCCATCGTACCGCGGGCCTCAATCAGGCCGTCCGATAGGCCTCCGCCGGCTGCGGAACCCGCGGAAGGGCCGTTCAGGGTTTCTAGCCGGAGAGTCAGGTTGCCCGGGGCGCG
>DASWFT010000081.1:0-8637 GCA_036394075.1 Streptosporangiaceae bacterium | reverse complement strand
TACCTCAAGGAGACCGGCGACGCCTCGATCCTCGACGAGCCCGTGCCTTACGACAACGCCCCCGGCAGC
Organism: Streptosporangiaceae bacterium; assembly: GCA_036394075.1. GTDB lineage: Bacteria > Actinomycetota > Actinomycetes > Streptosporangiales > Streptosporangiaceae > JAWWPY01. Next base: position 8,568 of record DASWFT010000081.1, on the reverse strand, counting down.
GCGACGGCACTCTATGTGCATTTGGAGCGGTCGCTGCGCTACACGATGGACCGGCTCGGCCCCCATGGGCTGCCGCTCATCGGCCGGGCCGACTGGAATGACTGCCTGAACCTTAACTGCTTCTCCGATACACCGGGAGAATCATTCCAAACGACAGTCAACAAAGACGGCGGTGGCGCCGAGTCGGTGTTCATCGCAGGACTCTTCATTCTCGCCGCCAAGGATCTCGCCGAGATAGCCGAGCGGCGCGGCCTGGCCGGCGATGCCTCCAGCTACCGGGCGGCGGCGGAGAAGATGGCTGGGTCGATCGTCGAGCACGCCTGGGACGGCGCGTGGTTCCGCCGCGCCTACGATTATTTCGGCAATGCCGTCGGCTCGAGCGAGAACGCGGAGGGCCAGATTTTCGTCGAGCCCCAGGGCATCTGCGTAATGAGCGGCATCGGTGTCCAGAACGGCATGGCCACCCGGGCGCTCGACAGCGTGCGCGAGCACCTCGCCACCGCACACGGCATCGTGCTTCTTCGCCCCGCGTACACCCGCTACCACGTCGAGCTCGGTGAAATATCGTCGTACCCACCTGGCTACAAGGAGAACGCCGGTGTTTTCTGCCACACCAATCCATGGGTGATGATCGCCGAGGCGATGGTTGGCCGGGGTGATGCGGCGTTCGATTACTACAAGCGGATCAACCCGTCCGCGCGTGAGGAGATAGCGGAGATCCACCGCTGCGAACCGTACGTCTATGCACAGATGATCGCCGGAAAAGAGGCGCCGACCCATGGTGAGGCCAAGAACTCGTGGCTGACCGGGACCGCCGCCTGGAACCTGGTCGCGATCACCCAGTGGATCCTCGGTATCCGCGCCGAGTTCGACGGGCTGCGCATTGACCCGGTACTGCCCGCCGAGTGGCCGGGCTTCACCGCCACCAGGCGCTTCCGCGACGCGACTTACGAGATCAGCGTCCGCAATCCAGCCGGCGTCAGTGGCCGGGTGGGGCATCTCCTGGTCGGGGGCGAGTCGATCGCGGGAACGCTCGTGCCGCTGGCACCGCCGGGCGCGACCGTGAATGTCGAGGCGGTCATCCGGTAACGCCCCGCGGACAGCCGGGGCGAGGTACCTCGCCCCGGCCGGACGGGTACCTCGCCCCGGTCATCCGGGGAGGCTCGCTCAGCCGTCCGCCAGCGCGTGGCTGGCCACGAAGTCGGCGAGTTCGCCGACCGAGTTCACGTCACCCCGGTCGATGTCCTCGACGTCGATCTGGATTTCCAAGGTTTCCTCAAGCTCGACCAGCAACTCGATAATGGCCGTTGACCGCAGGCCGAGTTCCTCCATGAGCAGCATGCTCTCGGCGACGGCGGGTATCTCGCGCTCCAGCAGGCGCGGCAGCACCGTGCCGATGCTCTCGATGACCCGCTGGCGCAGCGTGGTGTCCAGTTCTGCCGTCACGGTCTCCTCCTCCGTCCTGTCACTCCACCTGAGTCCGTCCTGCCCTGTCCCCGCGTTCCTCATCGCCTGCCGCCAGCGCCAGCCGGCCACCCCAGGCCAATGCTCGAAAGACGCCTCACCAGAATGGAAGTTTCATGCGCGAGCTGCGCGTCCCCGTGAACGCCTCGTCGCCGGACCGGACAAGCCCGTTCACGCTCGCGGGGTAACAGGCGCTGGCCGCCGTACCGCGTGCACGACATAGGAGAGGATTTCCGGATCGATCAGCGGGGCAGGCCCGACGGATGATTCCAGGCCATGGCTGCTCAGCAGGTCACAGATGGCGGCCAGCCGGCCATTGAAGTCGTGGACCTCCAGGATCACCTGCCTGATCAGCGGCCAGTGCGGCGGGTCGATGCCGAGGAGCACGTCCAGTTCGCCGCCTTCGACATCGACCTTGAGCAAGTCGACCGGCCGGTCGGTGGGCAGGAATCTGGAGAGCCGGTCCACGGCCACCGTAATCAGCCGGCCGGTGTGCAGCCGCTCCACCGCCTTGGCCGTGTACGTCCTGGCCATCACTCTTTTCTGCAGCTCTTTTTCCTGCGGGTACCTCGTCGAGTTGGCGGGGATCGCCGGGTAGTAGGTGAACGGGGCGGCCCGCTCACGCACGGCGCCGAGGGCGATCTCGTTGACCAGGACGCCGTCGAGGTGGTGCAGGCTGATGTTCTGCCGTAAGACCGCTGCCGACTCGGGCGCGGGCTCGAACGCGAGGACCTCGGCGTCCGGGTAGCGCAGCTTGACGAAGAGCGCGAACATCCCGATGTTCGCCCCGACGTCGATAACGAGGGACCGGGCAGGCAGGCCGATGTCGTCGTAACAGCCCTCGCGGAAGATCTCGTCGTACAAGAACCGCGCGTCGATGGTGCTCGAGGTGAAGACATGCAGACCGTCGTCAAGCTCCACCAGCTTGGGTGCGGACATGCGGCCTCACTCTCCCGGGGTGTCGATCCGGCCTGTGACCACGCCCACAGCATCGCATCGCCGTGCCGTTTGGGCGAGCCCTCTTCGTTGACCGGTTAAGTCCGGTATGGGAACCTCGCAGCGTGCGGCAAGGATCAGGCAATAGCGAGCGGGAGACATATGAGCGAGCCGGAGGGGCGTGGCGCCGCCTGGACTGAGGAGCAGAGTGCGAGCGAGCCGCCGGGGCGCGGTGCTGCCTGGACTGAGGAGCGAGGAACGAGCGACGAGGGAAGGCGGCGCCCCAAAGCGCCCCGGCGGGCGAGCGGGGAGCAGAGAACGAGCGACGAGGGAAGGCGGTGCCTCAAAGCGCCCCGGAAGCGAGCGGGCAGCAGAGCATGAGCCGGTTCCTGTTCGTCGTGCCGCCATTGACCGGGCACGTCAACCCGGCGCTCGGCATCGCCCGCGCACTGGCCGAGCGGGGGCATGACGTGGCCTGGGCGGGCTCGGAGAGGTTACTGCGCCCGATGCTCGGCCCGGATGCCACCGTGTACCAGACCGGCATGCGCCCCTTCCGGGGGCAAGGCGACCTCGGCGCCGCCGCCGTGAAGTCCCTCTGGGAAGCGTTCGCCGTCCCGCTCGCGCGCTTCACCCGGCCGGCCGTGGAGAAGGCGGTCAGGCAGTACCGGCCCGACGTCATACTTGCTGACCAGCATGCGTTCGCCGGCCCGATCGTGGCGCACAGGAACGGCCTGCCCTGGGCCAGCCTGGCCCCTTCCTCCCTGGAGCTGGCCCGGCCGTACCGGGCGCTGCCGAAGGTCGACGCGTGGATGCGCGCACAGCTGGAGGCCTTATGGGCGGAGGCGGGGCTGCCTCCCGGCGAGTTCTGCGACCTGCGCTTCTCTCCCTACCTCGTGATCGCCTTCACGACGCCGGCGCTGACCGGCACGGCGGACTTCCCCGGGCACTTCGCGCTGATCGGACCGGCGATAACCGACCGGCCGGCCCCGTCTTTCCCGTGGGAGCGCCTCGATCCCGGGCGGCGGCACGTGCTCGTGACGGTCGGCACGGTGGCGATCGACATCTCCGATGATTTCTACGCCCGGGCGGTGGAGGCGCTGCAGCCGGTCGCCGACCGGGTGCAGGGGATCATGGTCACCCTGCCGGCGGCGCTCCCCGACCCCCCGGAGAACATCATCGTCACCGAGCGGGTGCCGCTGCTCACCCTGCTTCCGCAGCTTGACGTCGTTGTCTGCCACGCGGGCCTGAGCACCGTGTGCGAGACGCTGGCCTATGGCGTCCCTCTCGTCGTGGCCCCGGTTGGCCGCGATCAGCCCATCACCGCGGCGCAGGTCGAGGCGGCAGGCGCGGGGGTGCGCGTGAAGTACGGCCGGGTCAGGCCGGACCAGTTGCGGGCGGCCGTCATGACGGTGCTCGGCGACCCGGCCTACCGGGCCGCGGCGGCGCGGCTGCGCGACTCGTTCACCGCGGCTGGCGGCGCACCGGCCGCGGCGCAGCGGCTGGAGCAGTTGGCGGGGCACAGTCGCAGCGCGGTGGGAAGCTGATGGCCATGTCCTTCAAGCCGACGCCCGCGACCGCCGCGTGGCAGCACCAGGGTGCCCGCACCGGCTTCGAGGTCGTGTACTTCCAGGCTGGCGACGGCGGGTGCCATATCGAGGGGTGGACCACCGCGATCGAGGAGGGCAGGACCTGGGCCGTCGAGTACGCCATACGGCTGGACGCGAGCTGGGCCACCCGCAGCGCACGGATCCGCGGGCGGTCGTCGGCCGGGTCCTGCTCGGCCCTGCTTGAAGCTGACGGTGCAGGCCGCTGGTTGGTTGACGGCGAACTCGCGCCGCACCTCGACGGCTGCCTCGACGTGGACTTGGAATCCTCGGCCATGACCAACGCGCTGCCCGTGCGCCGGATGAGCCTGCCGGTGGCCGCCCGGGCCGCCGCTCCCGCCGCGTACGTCCGGGCCGCCGGGCTGGCCGTGGAACGGCTGGAGCAGACCTACGCGCGTAACCCGGACGAGGCCGGGCGTCAGTGCTATGACTACACCGCTCCTGCCTTTGATTTCGGGTGCCGCCTGGTCTACGACGAGTCCGGCTTGGTGCTCGACTATCCCGGGATCGCCGTCCGGGCCGGCTGAGCGGACCCGTGTCCGGCTGCGGACTGCAGTAAGCCGTCCGCATCCATTAACGAATTCTTACCGTCGCCGACGGCGTTGCCCCTGTTCAGCATCCGCGTGGCAACGTGGGGACATGAGCGGTGAGGACATGAGCGCCAAGGTTCGCATCGCCGGGGTCGCCGCCGCGCTGGCGGCCGTCACCGGCCTGGTGCTGCTTCTCGTTCACCCGGCCTGGAACCCGGCCCGGATCAGGCCGCTGCCGCTGGTGGGCGCGGCGTTCATCGCGTTCGCGTTCGCCGCCTGGCTGCTGCGAGGCATCTCTGCGCGGTGGTCGGTGGCGCTGATTCTCCTCGGCGGAATCGCCCTCCAGGTGGCGGCCATATCGGCGCCGCCGCGGCAGAGCGACGACATGTACCGCTATATCTGGGACGGGCGGGTTCAGGCGGCCGGCATCGACCCGTATGCCCATGTTCCCGCGGCGCCCCAGCTCACCGGGCTGCGCAACGAGTTCCTCTGGCCTACCGGCGGCCACTGCGTCACGCACCGGATTCCGTCCGAACCGACCTTGCCCGTGGTGGCCGGCTGCACCATGATCAACCGGCCGACCGTGCCCACTATCTACCCGCCGGTCGCCGAGGCGTACTTCTTCGGCGTCTACAAGCTGTCCCCGGCTGGCAGCGGGACGACGCCCATGCAGGCCGCGGCCGGGGCCTGCGCGATTCTCATCACCGTGCTGCTGCTGTACGCGCTGCGCTCGATGGGCCGCGACTTCCGGACGGCCGCGTACTGGGCCTGGTGCCCGACGGTCGCCCTCGAGGTCGGCAACAACGCCCACGTCGACGTCTTGGCGGTCGGGCTGGCGGCCGCGGCGCTCGTCATCCTGGCCAAGGCGGGCCGCATGCGCCGCAGCGTCTTCGGCGGCGTGCTGCTCGGGCTCGCCATCGCGACCAAGATAACGCCCGTCCTGGTGGTGCCCGCTGTGCTGCGCCGCCGCTGGGCCGCCGTCGGCGCTGCCCTGGCCGGGGCGGTAGCCGTGGTCTACCTGCCGCATGTGCTGGCGGTCGGCACCAAGGTGCTCGGGTACATGCCCGGATACCTGCAAGAGAATGGCTACTCCAATGGCGCGCGGTTCGCGATCATCGGGCTTGCGGTCAGCGGACGCGTGGCCATCCTGACGGCCGTCGTCCTGCTCGCCGTGGCCGGGCTGGCCGTGCTCCGCTTCTCTGACCCGGACCAGCCCTGGCGCGGGGCGCTCGTGATGACCGGCGCCGCGCTCGCCATCACCACGCCGTCCATGCAGTGGTACCCGCTGCTGCTTGTGATGCTGGTCGCCCTCGATGGCCGGGCCGAGTGGCTGGCCTTCTCGGCCGGCGCGTACGTGGCCGCCGAGTCCCAGATGGGGCAGTTCAGCGTGCCCCATCCGCGCGCGGCCGGATACGCCCTGGCCGTGTTCTTCGTGGCCGTGGTCTGGGTGGTCCGCTACGTCGGCTCACAGCCTCCTTACCAGGTGCTTACCGCTACCCCCGCCCCTGCTGCGCGCGACGCCGCAATGACCGTGAATTGAGTCATGAGATACCAGGACCCGCCGGGCTCCCAGGACCCCGCGCAAGACCCCAGACGGCGCCCGCCGACCGAACGGGCTCCCGCCCGACACCGTGGGTCGCACCAGCGCCCGCAGGGTCGCCAGGACCAGGGCCGGTCTCAAGGCCAGGACCGGTCTCAGGATCAGGGCTGGTCTCAAGGCCAGGCTCGGTCTCAGGACCAGGGCTGGTCTCAGGACCAGGGCCGGTCTCAAGGCCAGGGCCGGTCTCAGGACCAGGGCTGGTCTCAAGGCCAGGGCCGGTCTCAAGGCCAGGGCCGGTCTCAGGACCTGGGCTGGTTTGAGGGCCAGGGCCGCTCTGGCGGCCAGGGCCGCTCGGATGGCGGTTCCTGGGGTACCCGGGCGCCGGGTCCCGAGCGGTACCAGGATGCCAGCCAGGCGGTCTTCCTTACCCCCCGGCACCCGGACCGGCGCCGGGGTGCCGACCAGGATCCCCCCTGGGACTCTGTACTGACGGAGGACGCGCCGGGCGGGCCGCCGACTTGGCACGACGGGCCAGGTCGCACGGGCCGGGGCCTGGTGGCCGGGGCCGTCACCGGCGTCCTGGCCGCCGCGATCGCCCTGGGCGTCGCGATGCTGGTTTCCGCCTTCGTCCGCCCGCAGGCATCGCCCGTGATCGCGGTCGGCGGGCAGGTGATCAACCTCACGCCGACCCCGGTGAAAGAGTTCGCGGTCGCGCACTTCGGCACGAACGACAAGACCATGCTGCTCGGCGGCATGTACGCGGTCATCGCCCTCCTCGCGATGGTGATCGGCTGGCTGGCCCGGCGCAAGCTCCTCGTCGGGGCCATCGGAATCGGCGCGTTCGGCGCGTTCGGCGCGTTCGTCGCGGTGATCCAGCCGGGGAGCCGCACCACCGACGCCATTCCCGCGCTGGTCGGCGGCGTCGCCGGTGTCGTGGCGATCATTTCCCTGGTCAACTGGTCCGCGCCGACGGCCTTCTCCCCGGCGACCGGCTGGACCGGAGACGGGGCCGACGGCACCGGGCGAATCGACCGCCGCAAGTTCCTCGTCGCCGGGACCGCGACCGCCGCCGTGGCAGCGGGGTCGGCGGTGGGCGGCCAGATCCTGACCAACCGCAGGTTCAACGCGAACGCGTCCCGGGCCGCGGTCAAACTCACCGCCCCGGCCAAGAAGGCTCCACCTCTGGCCAGGCAGGCGGAAATCAACATCCCGGGCCTCAGCCCGTTCTACACCCCGAATAGCCACTTCTACCGCGTCGACACCGCGCTGGTGATACCGCAGGTGACCACGCAGCAGTGGTCGCTGCGGGTGCACGGGATGGTCGGCACGGAGCTGAACATCTCCTTCAAAGAGCTCCTCAACATGCCGATGGTCGAGCGCGATATCACGCTCATGTGCGTGTCGGAGCCGGTCGGCGGAGGGTACATCGGCAACGCTCGGTGGCAGGGTGTCCTGCTCTCCGAGGTTCTCCGCCGGGCTAAGTTGCAGTCCGGCGTCAGCATGCTCGCCACCACAGACGTCAACGGCATGACCGTCGGCGTCCCGAGCCAGATCGCACTGGATGGCCGCGACGCGATGCTGGTCGTGGGCATGAACGGCGTCCCGCTGCCGCAGGAGCACGGTTTCCCGGTCCGCATGGTCGTCCCCGGGCTATATGGGTACTGCTCGGCGACCAAGTGGATCACCGATATGGAAGTCACCACGCTGGACGCCTTCACCCCGTACTGGGTCCACCGGGGCTGGGCGAAGGTCGCACCGGTCAAGACCGAGTCCCGCATCGACACGCCCAAGGTGGGCAGCAGCCTTCAGGCGGGCAAGGTGATGGTCGCGGGGGTGGCGTGGGCGCAGCACAAGGGCGTCGAGCAGGTCGAGGTGCGGATCGACGGCGGCCAGTGGACGAAGGCCACCCTGGCCGCCCCGGACAGCATCGACACCTGGCTGCAGTGGTACGTGCCGTGGCAGGCGACCGCCGGACAGCACACCCTGGAAGTGCGGGCCACCGACAAGACCGGCTATACCCAGACCCCGACGACCAGGGGCGTCTTCCCGGACGGCGCGACCGGCTACCACACGGTGCACGTCAGCGTCGCCTGACCGACGGACCGCCCGGGCCGCGGTTGGTGCGGGTTGTTGGGCACGCTTCTGCGATGTCCCCGGCGAGGAGGATCGCCTCGTCGGGGCCCTATTAGCCCGAAGTTCCCCCAAGCCGATTGGTCGACGCGTTTGACCAGGTGGTAGAGCCCTTGATCACGGAAATTACATGTCTACGTAGTCATGAGCTGAGGCTGTTTCACCTGGTCAGCGCCTATATCGATTCGCCACCGGGGGGAACTACGGATTAGCCGAGAAGAGCCCCAACGCTGAAGGTCCCCGCCAGCCTTGACGCGGGCCACGGCGGCCAGGGCGGGAGATCGGCCAGCAGGTTCGTGGGCCAGACCAGGACGGTGTCGCCGGCGACCTGATACGTCTGTGCGGGCGGCCCGAATGTGGCCCT